>CAXTCC010000153.1:0-9659 GCA_964242015.1 uncultured Variovorax sp. | reverse complement strand
GTCGACGCCGACCCGGAAGGCACGTGCGGCTTCGCGATCCGGAACCTGATCCCCGCGCATTTCCTGAAGCCGCGCTTCGAGCGGGCGCTGTCGGTCACCTGTTTCTCCGGAACGATCGCGCCCTTCGCGTTCTACCGCGACGCGCTCGGCATGCCGCACGGCACCGCGCAGCTCGATGTCGGCTCGCCGTTTCAAACGCACCAGCTCACCGTGCGGGTGGCGATGCAGATGTCGACCCGCTACCGTGACCGTGGCAAGTCGCTGGCGCGGCTGACCGACATCATCGCAGCGCAATACCAGCAGCGGCCCGGCAACTACCTGGCCTTCTTCAGCAGCTTCGACTACCTCGACAGCGCATGCCAGGCGATGGCCGCGCGCCATCCCGAGGTGCCGATGTGGGCGCAGTCGCGTGGCATGCGCGAGCCCGAGCGCGAAACCTTCGTCGCGCGCTTCGTGGCGGGCGGGCAGGGCATCGGCTTCGCTGTTCTCGGCGGTGCCTTCGGCGAGGGCATCGACCTGCCGGGCGAGCGTCTGGTCGGTGCTTTCATCGCGAGCCTCGGACTGCCGCAGCACAACGAACTGAACGACGTGATGCGGGAGCGAATGCAGGAGCGCTTCGGCCAAGGCTACGAATACACGTACCTCTATCCGGGCCTGCGCAAGGTGGTGCAGGCAGCCGGCCGCGTGATTCGCACCGAGCAGGACGCGGGCGTGCTGTACCTGCTGGACGATCGCTTCGCGCTGCCGGAAGTGCGGCGCTTGCTGCCACCGTGGTGGCACATCGAGCCGATGTGACCGAGTTTTGGTAACCATGGCCCGTCGCAAAGTGCAACATGCCGCGCAGCCCGACCTGTTCGCAGAAGCACCGGCCGCGGCCATCGACGGCTTCGTCTACCAGCCCGGGTTTTTGAGTCACGCCGAAGAAGCAGAACTGCTGGCCATCGTCGCCGCGCTGCCGCTGCAAGAGATGCAATACAAGGTGTACACCGCGCGCCGCCGCGGCCTGAGCTTCGGCGGGCAATACGACTTCGATGCGAACCGGCTGCTGCCGTCGCATGCGCTGGTGCCGGAACTCGAGCCGCTGCGCGACAAGGTTGCCGACTGGCTCGGCGTGCGGCCGCAGCAACTCGTTCACGCGCTGGTGTCGGAATACAGGCCCGGCACACCCCTCGGCTGGCATCGCGACGTGCCCGATTTCGAGGTCATTGCAGGTGTCTCGCTGGCGAGTGATGCGGTGTTGCAGTTCCGGCCGTATGAGCACCCGCAGGCCAACCAGGTGCTTGGATGGGCGGTCGAGCCGCGCTCGATCTATGTGATGCGCGACGCCGCGCGCTGGGCGTGGCAGCACCGCGTGCTGCCGACCGACGCGCTGCGCTACTCGATCACCTTCCGCACCGCCCGACTTGCCTGAGCACTCAAGGCGCCATCACCTTGTCGGGCGTCATCGGCGTGCTGCGCACCCTGCGACCGGTCGCATGGAAGATCGCGTTCGACACGGCGGCCGCCACGCCGACGATGCCGATCTCGCCGACGCCCTTGGCACCGAGCTGGCTCACGACACGATCGTCTTCGGCGACGAAGATCACGTCGATGTCGTAAATGTCGGCGTTGACCGCGACGTGGTATTCGCTCAGGTTGTGGTTCATGAAGCGGCCGAGTCGGTGGTCCGAGTGCGTCTCTTCGTGCAGTGCCTGGCTGATGCCCCACACCACTGCGCCGGTCACCTGGCTGCGCGCGGTCTTGGCGCTCATGATGCGGCCTGCCGCGATGGCGCTGACCACGCGCGTCACCCGAACGGTGCCGAAGTCTTCGTCGACCTTGACCTCGACGAACACGGCGGAGTGCGTGGCGCGCACATACTTCTTCTGCTTCAGTATGTTGGGCAGCAACAGGTACTTTTCTTCGATGCGCGGCTCGGTGCTGGTCGCCATGATGTCGGCCAGCGACACGGATGCTTCCGGCGCTACGCGCAGCCGCACGTGGCCTTCGGCAAACTCCACCTGGCTGAACTTCGCTTTGGCCAGGGGGGAGTCCGGCATGCCGCTTGCCATCTTGAAGAGGCGCTTCTGCAATTTCTCGCAAGCGCCCTGAACCGCGGAGCCGACGGTCGTCACATGCGACGACCCGCCTTCGATCGGTGCGACGGGCAGTGTCGAGTCGCCAAGCTGAAAGGTGACTTGTTCGAGTGGCAGGCCCATCGCCGATGCAGCGATCAACGCCATGACCGTGTAAGTGCCGGTGCCGATGTCGGTCGCCGCGCTGCTCACCACCAGCCGGCCATCGGCATGCAGCACCGCGGAGGCGCGCGCGAACATCTGCATCGCGTCCCACGTGCCGGTCGCCATGCCCCAGCCGACCCACTCGTTGCCTTCGCGCGTGGCGCGTGGTTCGAGTTGCCGCTTGGACCAGCCGAAGCGCTCGGCGCCCTGTTCGTAGCAGGCGCGCAACTCCTTGGTGGAATAGGGCAGGTCGTCCATCGGATTGCGCTCGGCGTAGTTCTTCAGCCGCAACGCGAGCGGGTCCATGCGCAGCGCATAGGAGAGTTCGTCCATCGCCACTTCGAGTGCGTGCACGCCGTGGGCGGCGCCCGGCGCGCGCATGTCCATGGGGCTGTACTGGTCGAGGTCCACGACCTTGTAGTCGAGCTTGATGTTGTCGCAGGCGTAGAGCTGGCCCGACCAGTTGACGACCACTTCGACATAGTCTTCGAAGCGCGATGTCTCCGCGATGGCCGAGTGCACGATGGCGCGCAGCGTGCCGTCTGCGTCGGCTGCGAGCTTGACGTGCTGAAAGGTCTCGGGCCGGTGGCCGAAGGTGAACATCTGCTGGCGCGTGAGCACCACGCGCACCGAGCGCTCCAGCTTGATCGACGCCATCACGGCCAGCATCAACTGGTATTGCGGCCGCAGGCCGGAACCGAAGGCGCCGCCGACGTAGGGGTTGCGTACGGTGACCTTGTCTTTCGACAGGCCGAACACGTGCGACACATACCAGCGGCTGTTTTGCGAACTTTGCGTCTTGTCGTAGATGGTCAGATGGCCTTCGGCATCGCGGATCACGGTCGTGGCGAACATCTCCATCGGGTTGTGGTGCTCGACGCCGCTGTAGTAGTCGCCTTCGACCTTGACCGGCGCCGATGCGAACGCGGCTTCTGCATCGCCTTTGTCGTCGGGCGGCGGCGAGTAGCCGGCCTTCAGGCGGCTCGGCTTGCGCCCACGGTCCAGGTTGTCCATCAGGTTGGTGTCGTGCGCCTCCACCGCGTAGTCGACGTGCACCAGCGACGCCGCATAGCGCGCCGCCTCGAAGGTCTCCGCCAGCACCAGGGCCACCGGCTGTCCGCTGTACTTGACCGATGCGTCGTGCAGCGGCTTGAAGGGCGAGCCGCCCGGTGCGGTCATGTCCTTGTAGAACAGGCCGAGCGAGCGCGCCTTGGGGCGATTGATATGGGTGATGACGTCCAGCACGCCCGGCACCTGCAGCGCCTCCTGCAACCGGAAGCCCGTGATGCTGCCTTTCGCGATGGTGCTGTTGACCACCACGCCGTAGACCAGCCCTTCGGCCGGATGTTCAGCCGCGTAGCGTGCATCGCCGGTGACCTTGGCGCGGCCGTCGATGCGCGACACGGGCATGCCGATGTGCACCAGCCCGGTTCCGGCATCGGCCACGGGGGCATGCAATGCGTCGATGAGATCTGTCACAGGTCGTCCTTCAGGTCGGGTCGGCCGGGGCCGTCGTTGATGTGGTGGTCGGTTGCCGGCGTGCCGGCAGCCGCAGTTTCGAGTGCGCGAACGATCGCGCGATGCGCCATCGGAATCTTGAAAGCGTTGTCGCCCTGGCTGCGAGCGTCGCGCAGCAGTGCATCGGCGAGCAGGGAGAAGTTCTCTGCCGTGGGCCGCACGCCCGACAGCAGGTGTTCTGCTGCCGCTTGTCGCCAGGGCTTGTGAGCCACGCTGCCGACGGCAACGCGCGCACGGCGAATCGCGCCGTCCTCGTCGATGTCGAGCGCCGCTGCGACCGAGACCAGCGCGAACGCATACGAGGCGCGGTCACGCAGCTTGAGATACGCCGAATGCGCTGCAAACGCCGTGGCCGGCGGCAACTCGATGTGCGTGATCAATTCGTCTGCAGCGAGCGTGGTGTCGACGTCGGGGCGGTCGCCGGGCAGGCGATGAAAGTCCGCGAAATCGATGCTGCGCTTGCCGCTTCTGGATTGAACGTGCACCACGGCGTCGAGCGCCGCCAGCGCCACGCACATGTCCGAGGGATGGGTCGCAATGCAATGCTCGCTCGCGCCGAGGATGGCGTGTTGCCGCGTGAGCCCGTGAATCGCGGAGCAGCCGCTGCCGGGTTCGCGCTTGTTGCACGGCACGCCCGCGTCGTAGAAGTAGTAGCAGCGCGTCCGTTGCAGCAAGTTGCCGCCGTTGGTCGCCATGTTGCGAATCTGCGGCGAGGCGCCGGCCAGCAGTGCGGACGACAGCAGCGGATAGTTCTTGCGCACCAGGGGGTGGTAAGCGGTGTCGGCGTTGCGGGCCAGCGCGCCGAGCATCAATCCCCCCGCAGGCGTCGACTCGATGCGGTCGAGCGGCAGACGGTTGATGTCGACCAGCTTGGTCGGGCGGACCAGGTTCTCCTTCATCAGGTCGATGAGGTTGGTGCCACCGGCGATGAAGCGCGCGAGCGGATTGTCCAGCTCGAGCAGCGCGCCTTCGGCGCCCGCCGGCGCGGCGTACAGCACGGGCGTCATGGTGCGACCGCCGCTTGCTTGCTCGACACCGGACCGAGCATCACCTGGCTCACAGCCTGGACGATCTGCGGGTAGGCACCGCAGCGACAGATGTTGCCGCTCATCAGCTCGCGGATGTCGTTCTCGTCTTTCGCTTCGCCTTCGTTCATGAGCCCGACCGCAGAGCACAGCTGGCCCGGCGTGCAGTACCCGCACTGAAAGGCATCGTGCTCGACAAAAGCGCGCTGCAGCGCGTGAAGCTCCGGACCTTCGGCCAGCCCTTCGACCGTCGTGATGGCGCAGCCGTCGCGCATGACCGCGAGCGTCAGGCAGGAGTTGATTCGCTTGCCGTCGACCAGCACCGTGCAGGCGCCGCACTGGCCGTGATCGCAGCCTTTCTTGGTGCCGGTGAGGTCGAGGCGTTCACGCAGCAGGTCGAGCAAGGTGACCCAGGCTTCGACCTGCAACTGATGCTCGACGCCGTTGATGCGCATGGTGATGGGATAGCGGGCGGTCGCGCCTTCGAGCGCGGAGGGCGATGCGCTGGGAGCGGCATCGAGGGCGGCAGGGGCAGCGCGCTGCTCCGAGAGGACGGTGGCATCCATGGGGTTTCCTTCTGTGATGGGTTCGTCGCATTCGACGATCGACGAAAGACTGACCAGCGCAGGCCGGCGGCGATGTCGGACTAGAGCGCGTTCGAGACGATGAACTGCTGGCGCAGGTAGGGCGCCGTGCGGCTCGCTTCCGATGTCGCGACGTCCCGCGGCGGACCTTCGGCCACGATGCGGCCGCCTTCGGCACCGGCGCCCGGTCCCATGTCGATGACCCAGTCGCTCGCCGCAACCACGCGCATCTCGTGCTCCACCACGACCACCGTGTTGCCCGCGTCCACCAGCCCGGACAGTTGCGTCATCAAGCGATCGACGTCGGCCGGGTGCAAGCCGGTGGTCGGCTCGTCCAGCACATACAGCGTGCCGCCACGCTGCACCCGCTGCAGTTCGGTCGCCAGCTTGATGCGCTGCGCCTCGCCGCCCGACAGCTCCGTGGCCGGTTGCCCGAGCCGCAGGTAGCCGAGTCCGATGTTCTTCAACAGCACGAGCGGGCTGGCGATCCTCGCTTCGTCGCGAAAGAAATCGACTGCCGCATCGACCGTCAAGTCCAGTATCTCGGCGATGTTCTTGCCCTGCCAAGTCACTTTGAGCGTGGCCTCGTTGTAGCGCGCGCCGTGGCAGGTGGGGCAGGGCGCGTACACGCTGGGCATGAACAGAAGTTCGACGCTGACGAAGCCTTCGCCCTCGCAGGTTTCGCAGCGGCCCTTGGCCACGTTGAAAGAGAAGCGCCCCGCGTCGTAGCGCCGCGAACGCGCAGCCGGCGTGGCGGCGAACAGCTTGCGCACATCGTCGAAGAGGCCGGTGTAGGTCGCGAGGTTCGAGCGCGGCGTGCGGCCGATCGGCTTCTGATCGACGCGCACCAGTCGCTTGATCGTCTCGGCGCCGGCATGGATGCGGCCAGTGGTTTTGTCGGCCTGCTGCGGCACCGGTTCATCGCCCTGCGGCTCGTCTGGCACCGGCTCGTTGCCCAGGTGTTCCGCGACCAGTTCGACCAGTGCCTGGCTCACCAGGCTCGACTTGCCGGAGCCCGACACGCCGGTCACTGTCGTCAACACACCCAGTGGAATGCGCGCATCGAGCTGGTCGAGGTTGTTGCGACCGATGCCGCGCAGTTCGAGCCAGCCCTTTGCTGCGCGTGTCGGGGTCTCAGTGGCGCCCGCGCCTGCGAAGAGATAGCGCGCGGTCTGCGATGCGGCCACGTCGGCGAGGCCGCTCGGCGGCCCGCTGTAGAGGATCTCGCCGCCTTGCGTGCCGGCACCGGGGCCGACGTCGACGATCCAGTCGGCGCGCCGCATCAGGTCCAGATCGTGCTCGACCACGAAGAGCGAATTGCCCGAGCGCTTGAGCTGTTCGAGCGCGTCGAGCAAGGCCTCGGTGTCGGCAGGGTGCAGTCCAGCGGAGGGCTCGTCCAGCACGTAGATCACCCCGAAAAGGTTCGAACGGATCTGCGTGGCGAGGCGCAATCGCTGCAATTCGCCGGGTGACAGCGTCGGCGTGCTGCGGTCGAGCGAGAGGTAGCCGAGCCCGAGGTCGAGCAGCGTTTGGATGCGGCCGATCAGGTCGTGCGCGATGCGCTGTGCGGCAATGCGTTTTTCTTCCGACAGGTTGCCGGTGCGCCGCACATCCGGCGATGCGGTGTGGGCCGAGCCACCGGCTGCGACCCGTCTGGCGGTGTCTTGCTTCGCTGCCTCGCGGGTGACCTTCGAATCCTTGTTCTTCCGCGGATCGGTTGGAGCTGACGGATCAGGCTCGTCGAATCGACCCTCGGACGCCGGCCGCAAGAGTGCCGCCACCCGTCCCAGCGGCAGTTGCGCCAAGGTGCCGATGTCGACGCCCGCGAAGGTCACGGAGAGCGATTCGCGCTTCAAACGCTTGCCTTCGCACACAGGGCAGGCCGCGCCGACCATGTAGCGCGACACACGCTTCTTCATCAGCGCGCTTTGCGTGGTCGCGAAGGTGTGAAGCACGTAGTTGCGAGCACCGGTGAAGGTGCCCTGGTAGCTCGGCTCCAGCTTGCGCTTTAGTGCCTGCCGGGTCTCAGCGGGAGTGAAGCCGGCATACACCGGCACGGTCGGTTGCTCGTCGGTGAAGAGAATCCAGTCGCGGTCTTTCTTCGGCAGATCGCGCCACGGCGTGTCGACGTCGTAGCCCAGCGTCACCAGGATGTCGCGCAGGTTCTGTCCATGCCAGGCCGGTGGCCAGGCAGCGATGGCGCGCTCGCGGATGGTGAGCGAGTCGTCGGGCACCATCGTCTTTTCGGTGACCTCGTAGACGCGGCCGAGTCCATGGCACTCAGGGCACGCGCCTTCCACCGTGTTCGGCGAGAAGTCCTCGGCATAGAGCATCGGCTGGCCGGGCGGATAGCTGCCGGCGCGCGAATAGAGCATGCGCACCAGACTGGAGAGTGTCGTTACGCTGCCGACCGACGAGCGCGTGCTGGGTGTGCCGCGTTGCTGCTGGAGCGCAACCGCAGGCGGCAGGCCCTCGATGCTGTCCACATCGGGCACGCCGACCTGATCGATCAGCCGGCGCGCATAAGGCGCGACCGACTCGAAATAGCGGCGCTGGGCTTCGGCATACAGCGTGCCGAAAGCCAGAGAGGATTTACCGGAGCCCGAGATGCCGGAGAAGACGACCAGCGCGTTGCGCGGGATGTCGACGTCGACGTTCTTGAGATTGTGTTCGCGTGCACCGCGAACACGGACGAGGCCGTCGTCGTTATGGATCGACGGTTTGTCAGTTGACGTTGCGGCCTTCAACGCACGCCGAGATGCGTGCGCACTTCATCGGCGGAGGTGCCGACTTCGGCGACCGCAAGGCGCAATGCCTCTTCGGTCACGCCGAGTTCTCGGGTCCATTGTTCGACGGCGACGATCTGCGTTACATCGACAGCCTGACCTGGGTTGGTTCGAACAATGATTTCTTCGGATGGGGGCATGGTGTTCTCCAGCAATTGCATGAATTGGCCTTCGATCCACTATTCAAGCGCCGATGCACCCGGAGAGACAGAAAACTGCGACGGACCATGCAGGAAAATGCCGCGCGGTCCGTCTCAGAATGCGGTGTCTATCCGTTTGCAGCGATTACATGCCGAACGATTGCTTCAGGCGCTGGCCTGCATAGTCCTGCGCTTCCTTCGCCTTCGCCACGACCGCGGCCATGCCGAAGAACTCGTGGGTCACGCCGGCCATCTCCTTGCGCTCCACAGGCACGTTCGCCTTCTTCAGCGCGTCTTCCATCTTGGCGCCGTCGCTGCGCAGCGGGTCGACGCGCGCATTGATGATGGTCACCGGCGGCAGACCATCGAGCTTGGCGTCGATGAGGCTGAGTCGCGTGTCTTTCAGCTGGTCTTTCGACGTGGTGAGCTGCTTGACGAACCACTGCACCATGGCGCGATTCAGCGGCTTGGCGACCGCGTTCTCGATGTACGACTCGGTGTTGACGCTGGTCTGCGTCACCGGGTAGACGGCCAGCACGTGCGACGGCTTTTGCAGGCCCGCATCGCGTGCGGCAACGGCGGTGGCCAGCGCCAGGTTGCCGCCTGCGCTTTCACCGGCGAGTGCCACCATCTTCGGGTCACCCTTGATCGACGCAGCGTTGGCGAGCGCCCATTTGTACGACGCGAGCGCGTCGTCCCAGGCGGCCGGGAACTTGGCTTCCGGCGCGCGCCGGTAGTCGACCGACACCACCACGGCATTGGCAGCCTTGGCGATGCCGCGTGCGCCGCCGTCGTACACCTGCTTGTCGGCGATCACCCAGCCACCACCGTGGAAGTACACGACGACCGGGAACGGGCCGGCGCCAGCCGGCGTGTAGACACGTGCCGGCAATTTGCCTGCGGCGCCGTCGATCGTGGTGTCCATGCTCTTGACACCGGGCACCAGGTCTTCGGGCGCGGTGCTCTTGCCTTGCTGCTTCAACACGACGTTGACGGCATCGGCCACCGTCGGTTGCTGGCGCGCTTCGGCAGGGGTGATCTTCTCGATGGCCTTCGGCTTGAGGCCGGCGTGGGCGTCGAGCACGGCCTTCATGTCGGCATCGAGGCGCACGGCACCGGTGGCTTTGGCGATGGCGGTCGACACCTTGCCGGGTTGCTCCGGATCGGCGGCATGTGCTGGAGCGAAAGCGAGCAGCATCACGGCCGTGGCCGCAGCCGTCAGCGCGATCACCGGGGTGCGATGCTTGATTGGAAGGGCGCGTGAGGAAGGTTGATTCATTGATGGTCCTTGGTTGAGTTTTTTGAAAGTCAGAGCTGAAGTTGCCGTTGGCATCAATGGGTACGGAAAGCTGCACCGGGGCGGTTTGTCGGCGAGTGCAGCTTCGAG
>CAXTCC010000152.1:4750-9676 GCA_964242015.1 uncultured Variovorax sp. | reverse complement strand
GTGCCGCACGATTGCTCGCCCGCCATCACCTCGGCCACTGCCTCCGGCGCCAGCGGGGTCTCGATCAGGTAGCTCGCACGGATGCGATCTGAACCGGGCTGCGCCATCAAAGTTTGCTCAGGTCCGGGAACGGTCGCACGGGGTCGCTGCCGTTCCAGCCGACCGACGATTCACGGATCAGGTCGAACATCTTGCCCTTGGGTCCGGCGACTTCGGAGAGCTCGATCACCGTGCCCGGATGGAACTCGGTGTCGAAGTAGATGAAGCGCCCGCGCTCGCCGACTTCACCGCTCATCACCGGCTTGAAGCCTTGCGCGGTGAGGCGTGCCAGGTCGGCGTCGTAATCGGCCGTCCAGTAGGCGACGTGTTGCAGCCCGGTGCGGCCGGCTTGCAGAAAGTCGCGATACATCGACGGCACGTCGTTGCGGGTCTGGATCAGCTCGACCTGCACGTAGCCCGAGTTGGCCAGCGCCACCGAGTTGTGCGGCTGGTGCGACTCGCCGCGGTACTCGTAGTTGACGATCGGCACTTTCGGGTTGTAGTACCAAGGGCCGACGCCCAGTGTTCGGCTCCAGTAGTCCATGGCGGCCTCGATGTCGTGCACGACATAGCCCAGTTGGCGAATCTCGCCGAGGAAACGACTCATTGCATGCTCCGTGTAAGTGCGCGGCTTCAGTTCTTCAGGAAGCCGATGGAAAACCAGGGGAATGCGGCGACCAGGATCAGGCCGACCAGCAGCGCGACGATGTAGCCGCCGATGTACTTGATGCCGTCGCCCGGATCGACCTTGCTCACCGCGCAGGCGCCGTAGTAGCCGACACCGAAAGGCGGCGCGAAGAGGCCGATGCCCATCGCGAAGATGACGACCATCGCGTAGTGCACCTCGTGCACCCCGGCCGCCTTGGCGATGGGGAACAGCAAGGGGCCGAACAGCACGATCGCCGGGATGCCTTCGAGCACGCTGCCCAGCACGATGAAGGCGACGATCGAGATCGCGAGAAAGCCGTAGCTGCCACCCGGAATCGCGGCCATCCACTTCGCCAGATCCTGCGAAAAGCCCGACTGCGTGAGCCCCCACGCCATGGCCGTGGCGCACCCGACGATGAAGATGATGGCACCCGACAGCGATGCGGTTTCGACCAGCATCGGGCGCAGCCGCTTCCAGTCGAACTGCCGATAGATCGCGAGGCCGACCACCACCGAATAGACGATGCCGATGGTCGAGACTTCGGTGGCGGTTGCCACGCCTTCGACCACCGCGGCGCGGATCACGAAAGGCAGCAGCACGGCCGGCAGTGCGACCGCGAAGAGGCGCCCGATCTGCCGTGGGCTGTGTTTTTCGACACCGCTCAGGTCTTCATGCCGATAGCGCCACCAGACCACGGCGCACAACGCCGCGCCGAGCACCACGGCCGGCAGCAAGCCACCGGTGAACAGCGCCGCGATCGAGATGCCGGTGACCGAGCCGATGGTGATGAGCACGATCGACGGCGGAATGGTTTCGGTCTGCGCGCCGGTGGTCGCCAACAGGGCGACGAGGTCGCCCGGCTTGGCGCCGCGCTTCTTCATCTCAGGGAAAAGCACGGGCGCAATGGCGGCCATGTCGGCGACCTTGGAGCCCGAGATGCCAGACACCAGATACATCGCGCCGATCAGCACGTAAGACAGGCCACCGCGCACTCGCCCAAGCAAGCTGGCGAGGAACTGGATCATGGCGCGCGCCATGCCGGTCATCTCGATCAGCGCACCCAGAAAGATGAAGAGCGGCACCGCCAGCAGGATGAGGTGCGACATGCCTTCGTCGAGCCGACCGACCACCACCAGCAAGGGCGTGCGTGTGGTCAAGGCCAGGTAGCCGAAGGTGGCCAGCGCGAAGGAGAACGCGATCGGCACGCCGGAAAAGACGGTGACCGCCACCACGCCGACGAAGAAGATCACGAGGTTGAACTTGCCGAGCGGTGCCAGCAACGGACCGGCGGCCCAGAACAGCCCGACCACCGCGGCCGTGCCGATCAACGTCATCGCGATCTGCCGTACGTCGCAGATGCGCAGCATGCGCAACAGCGCCACCACGATCATCAACGCGATGCCGGCCGGCAGCGCGCCGGCGCGCCACGCGTTGCTCACTTCGAGCGCGGGCGTGACGATGAAAGACTCTTCGTGCGCGTAGTCGATGGCTGGCCAAAGCACGAGCGCCAAGAACGCGAGCGACGCCGCGATGGCGAAGGCATCGAGCACTGCGCGGCGCGGTGGCGACAGCTTGTCGACCAGCGCCGTCATGCGCATGTGCTCACCGCGGCGCAAGGCCACGACGGCGCCGAGCATCGACAGCCAGAGGAACAGGATCGACGCCAGTTCGTCCGACCACACGAGCGGCGAATGAAAGACGTAGCGCGCAGTGACGCCAGCCGCCAGCACGATGATTTCAGCCAGCACCAGCAACGCGGCGACGCTCTCGACCACGTAGCCGAGCCAGCCGTCGACGCGCTTGGCCCACGGGCTCAGCGCATTGCCGAACGGCGCCGTGGAGGCGTTGGCGGTGTCGGGCAGGATGGCTGCGGCGCTCATGTTCGCGTTCAGGCCAGCTTGCCCACCGTGCCTTCGAGCAGCGCCCAGGCCTCAGGGCCGAAGCGGCCTTTCCACTCGCCGTAGAAGCCCGATTCGCGCAGCTTGGCGCGGAAGGTCTCGGCGGTCGGCCGGTTGATGGTCAGGCCCTTCGCCTGCAGGTCGCCAACGACGGATTCGTTCAGCTTCTTGATGTCGTCGCGCTGCTGCAGGCCGGCCTCGTTGATGGCCCGCGCCACGATGGTCTTGAGGTCGGCCGGCAAGGCCTCCCAGGCACGGCCGTTGGCGATGAACCAGTAGCCGTCCCAGATGTGGTTGGTGAGCGAGCAGAACTTCTGCACTTCGTACAGCTTGGCGACCTGAATGATCGGCAGCGGGTTCTCCTGCGCATCGACGATCTTGGTCTGCAGGGCGGAGTACACCTCGCTGAACTGCAGGCTGGCCGGCGACGCGCCGAGGCCCTTGAACATCGAGATCGACAGCGGACTCACCGGCACGCGGATCTTCAGCCCGTCCATGTCCTTGGCGGTGGCGATCGGCGCCTTGCTGCTGGTGGTCTGCCGGAAGCCGTTGTCCCACATCTTCTCGAAGGCATAGAGGCGCGACTTGGAAATGGCGTCGCGCACATGGGCGCCGAGCTTGCCGTCCATCGCACCCCAGACCTGGCTGTAGTCGGAGAACGCGAAGCCGACGGCGTTGATGGCAGCGACCGGCACCAACGTCGCAATGACCAGCGCCGACGGCGTGAAGAACTCGATGCCGCCCGAGCGCACCTGAGCCAGCATGTCGGTGTCGCCGCCCAGTTGGTTGTTGGGGAATATCTTGATCTCGACCCGGCCGTTGGTTTCCTTGGCGATGCGGTCTGCCGCCTCTTGCGAACGCACGTTGAGCGGATGGCTCAGCGGCAGGTTGTTGCCGTACTTGTACGAGAACTCGGCAGCGCGTGCGATACGCGGAACAGCCGTCACGATGCTGGCCGCGGGCAGGGCTGAAAGCGTGCGCAGCGCGCCGCGACGGGTGATTTTTTGCATGCTTGTCTCCAGAATGGTTCTGATGCGATTTGATGCATCGATCATTCATCGATCCATCAATGCAGACGGACCTTAGAGGGCATACTCCGCTCAGTCAAATCAACGCACTGATGGTTTTTGATGTATGAGGGTTAACCCGAAAGCTGCGCAACCGCTGCCAGGCGAGCCGATGCCGACCCGCGCCAGCGTGGCCGACATCGCGCGCGCCGCGAAAGTGTCGACCGCCACCGTCGACCGCGTGCTCAATCGGCGACCGGGGGTGCGCGACGCCACGGCACAGAGGGTGCTCAAGGCGGCCGGCGCGCTCGATTACCTGCCGGAAACGGGGCTCTACGCCGCACTCGCGCCGCCGCCTTTGCGGCTGTCGTTCCTGCTGCCCGCAGGCACCAACCGCTTCATTCGCATGCTGGGAGACATGGTCGGCTACTCGCAGGAGCATTGGGCGCCGTTCAACGTCACCTGCCGCGCCGAGTTCATCGAAAGCTTCAACCCGCAGGCCCTGGCCGCTGCATTGTTGCGACACGGCAAACGCAGCGACGGCATCGCCATGATGGCGCTCGAGCACGCCGCCGTGCGCGAAGCCGTCAACACGCTCGCGCAGCAAGGCGTGCCGGTCATCACGCTGATCTCCGACCTGTCCAACTCGGCGCGCGCTGCCTACATCGGCCTGGACAATCGCGCGGCCGGCCGCACTGCGGGCTATCTCATCGGCCGCTTCATCGGTGCACGCACCACGGCCAAGGTCGCACTCATCGCCGGCAGCCGCAGTTATCGCGCGCACGAAGAGCGCGAGGCCGGCTTCCAGCACGTCATCGACGAACTCTTCAAGCGACTGGAAGTGGTGGGCCTGCGCGAAGGCCAGGACGATGCCGAGAAGAACTACCGGCAGACCCGTGCACTGCTCGCGCAGCATCCGGACCTCGGCGGCATCTACAACATCGGCGGTGCATCGGACGGCGTGGCCCGTGCACTGAAGGAAGCCGGTCGCGACCACAAGGTGGTGTTCGTGGGCCACGGCCTCACGCCCGACACGCGCGCCCTGCTCATCGACGGCAGCCTCGACGCCGTCATCACGCAGAGCCCGCAGACCACCCTGATGAACTGCGTGCGCATCTTCAGCAACTTGCGCGATGGCCGCGACGCGTTGATCGGCATCGAGTCGACGCGCAGCCAGGTGATCTTCAGGGAGAACCTGCCCTGACGCAGGCGTCGTGCGCTATTGCGGTGGTTGCGATGGGTGCGATGGGTGCGATGGTCGCAGTGCTTGCAGCGGCCGCAGCGGCCGCAGCGGCAAGCGCACCGTGAACACGACCTGCGGCGCGTCGTAGTG
>CAXTCC010000152.1:0-4650 GCA_964242015.1 uncultured Variovorax sp. | reverse complement strand
GCAGCGGCCGCAGCGGCAAGCGCACCGTGAACACGACCTGCGGCGCGTCGTAGTGGTACGCAATATCGCCCGCGTGGCCCGACGCGATGGCCTGCGCGATATGGAGGCCCAACCCGAGACCGCTCTTGTTTCGCTCGTTGGGCTGGGCCTGCCGCTTGAAGGCACTGAACAGGCTGGCCGCCAGCTCTTCAGCGATCGGCGGGGCAGTGTTGCGCACTTCAAAGCGCACTTCATCACCATGCTGCGCCAGCTTGACCGTCACGGGCTCGCCCGCGGTCCCATGGTGGCGCGCATTGCTGATCAGATTCGAGAAAAGCTGCGCCATGCGGTCGGGGTCGACCCGCGCCGGCAACGACGGTGGAAGTTCTTGCAGCAACGCAACTCCGGGATAGGCCGTTCGTGATTCGTCGAGCAGGTCTTCGAGCAGGCGCGACAAGTCGGTGTCCTTGAACTGCAGGTCGAGTCCGCTACCCGTCTGAAGCCGCGATGCATCGAGCACCTGGCCGATCAGCCGGCTCATGCGGCTGCTGGACGACTGGATGCGCTGGCCCATCCGGTTGCCGGTGTCATTGGAGCCCAGCTCCAGCACCTTGGCGGCCATCGTGATGGACTGCAGGGGATCGCGCAAGTCATGCCCCAGCATGGCCAGCAGGTGGGTGCGGGCACGGTGAAACTCGGCAAGTCGCGACGCGCCGGCGCGTACCAGTTCGTCGCGTAGCTGGTGCGCGAGCTCGAGCTCTTCCGCGGTCCAGGGCACGCTGGTCCCGCGGACGATTTCTTTCCAGACATCGAACGATCCACGCGGCGTCAGACGCGGTCCCAGCGGACCGCTCGCGTACTCCTTGTCCGGTTTGCCGCCCCACCGAATCGTCTCGATCTGCTCCTTGCGCAACAGCACCAGCCAACCAGCCGCCAGGTCGTCGAATCGGATCGCCAGCACGCCGCACCAAGGCGCACAACGGGACGCGAGATCGGCCGGAAGATCGGCAACGGAGCGGATGGCCAGAACAGCGTCGCGTGACACATCCCGTGCTGCGAGCCACTGGACGATCTGTGCACCGTTCTCGGTCGAGAAGGCGCCGTGTACATGCAGCTTCGCTTGCTGCGCGACGACGACGGCTTCAGCCTCGAAGGCTTCGGCCAGTGCCGGCGCCATCGAAACCAGCGCCGGCACCGGGTCGTCCGCATGCAGCACGGCCTCGATCAAACGGGTGCGAAGCGCAGCGGCAGCGGCCACGCGCTTGGCCCGCATACGGGCGAGCTGGCTCTGGACGTTGGCGGCGAGCACTTGAGCGACGACGTCGCAAGCCATCCGGACCGAATACGGCACTTGCCACGCGGTCCGGTGATGGCACGCGAGCATGCCCCACAGATGACCGTTGACGACGATCGAAATGCTCATCGACGAGCCGACGCCCATGTTGCGCAGGTATTCGATGTGGATCGGCGAAACGCTGCGGAGCACGCAATGGCTCATGTCGAGCGGCAACAGAGCGGCACTGGCAGCCCGGATCGGCACAGGTGCAGCGTTGACATCGGCGATCAACCGGAGCGTGTTGACGATGTAGAGGCGCCGCGCCTGCGCCGGGATGTCGCTCGCGGGGTAACGGCGACCTAAGAACGGCTCCAGCGCTTCGATCCGGTCTTCCGCCACCACATCGCCGCTTTCGTCGTGGCGAAACCGGTAAGCCATGACGCGATCGAAGCCGGTGATTTGCCGCACCGCGCTGACCGCCAGGGTCAGCAAGGCATCGATCGAGGTCTGGCGCCTGAGCTTGTCCATGATCCGATGGGCCTTTAGCGCGAAGTCGGCGATGTCGTCGGACGGTGTCGGCCGCACTTCGAATTCGGCGATGACGCCGCCACCGGAGGCTCGGTGCACGACCAGGTCGAACAGCGTGCCGTTCAGGTGGATGTCGACATTCAAGGTATCGCCGACCGTGGCGCTGGCGTCGACATCTCGCGCCTCGCTCAACAGCGCGTGCACCTCCGGCTGCCCTTCGAAGTGCGTCGACCGCAGCGTGTCCCCAGCCGCCGGGGTGGTCACGCCCAGCAGCTCGCGGGCGTTTTCGCTGACGTAGGTTGCCGAGCCGTCCGCATCGAATGCGATCAGCGCGCCATGGGATTGCACCAGGCCGGGAATGTGGATGGGTTCCCGGTCGCAGTTCGCCAGGGTGACCGGTTCGTGGGCAGGAGTCATCGAAATCTCGACGGAATCATAGCGAACCATTGGAACGCCTTTCGACGTCCGTTTCCATACTCGGGCGAGCGGACTACCGTGCATCGCGTGGCAGGACGACTGCCCTGCCGATGCGCACGCACCAAAGTGCGCTCTTCAACAAACGGAAGCTGGCCGATGAGCGACAAAGAGTCAGAAGCCCTGCCCGCATCGGGCTTCGGAACCTTGGTGCCTTCTGCCACTTCGGCGAGCGCCCTGTCGGCGCTGGCGACGGTGCTGCCCGAGCTCAAGCTGATGATCGGACTCGTCACCGGCGCCATGATCATCGCCGCGCTGTATTTCGGGCGCGACATCCTGATCCCGCTGGCGCTCGCGTTTCTGCTCGGCTTCGTGCTCGACCCGCTGGTGATGCGCCTCAAGCGGTGGGGCTTGCCGCGCGGTGCAGCGGTCGTCATGGTGGTGGTTTTCGCACTGGGGATGATCGGCCTGGCAGGCCTCTTCCTCGGCAGCCAGGTCAGCACGTTGAGTGCCGAGCTGCCGACATACCAGAGCAACATCAAGACCAAGCTGCGTGATCTGCGTGAAAGCGCCGCCCGCCCCGGCATGTTCGACGGCGTGGTCAAGACCTTCGACACGTTCAAGAACGAAGTCGATCAGACGTCGCCCGCAGCGGCGCCCGCCGGCACTGCGACAGCCAGGGGAAAGACCGCCGTCCCGCCACCGCAACGCGTCCAGCTGGCGGAGCGCCCGCCCTCCTCGTTCCAGCAGGCGCTCAACTGGCTCGAGGCCGGCAGCGGTCCGCTTGCGAACGCCGGCATCGTGCTGGTCTTCGTCGTGTTGATCCTGCTCGACCGTCTCGACCTGCGGGACCGGCTGCTGCGCCTGTGGGGCGGCAGCCTGCACCGTTCGACCGACGCGATGGACGAGGCTGGCCAACGCATCAGCAAGTACCTCACGATGCAGCTCATCGTCAACCTGAGCTACGGCGTGCCGATGGCCGTGGGGCTCTGGTTCATCGGCGTGCCCGGCGCGATCCTGTGGGGCGCCGTGGCGGCGGTGATGCGATTCGTGCCGTACATCGGACCCATGATCTCGGCCGTGTTCCCGGTGGCGCTGGCCTTCGCGGTCGATCCGGGATGGGGCATGGTGCTCTGGACGGTCGGGCTGATCGTGGCGCTCGAGATGCTCAGCAACAACGTGATCGAACCCTGGCTGTACGGCGCCAGCACCGGCCTCTCTGCGATGTCGTTGATGGTGTCGGCCACCTTCTGGACCGCACTGTGGGGGCCGGTCGGGCTGATCATGTCGACGCCGCTCACCGTGTGCCTGCTGGTGATCGGCCGGCACCTGCCGCGGCTGCGCTTTCTCGACGTGCTGCTGGGAAGCCAGCCGGCGCTGGACACGCCCACCCGGATCTATCAGCGGCTCATTGCCGGCGATGTCGAAGAAGCCAGTGAGCTGGCGAACGAGCAGGTGGTCGACGGCAATGTGATCGGCTTCTATGGCGAAACCGGGCTGCCGGTGCTCCGCATGGCGTCGAGCGATCACGCCAGCGTGGCCACCGCCGAACATCGGCACCGCGTCGTGATCGGCATGGACGCCGTCATCGACGACCTGCGCGAACAGCACCCGGGTCCTGAAGCGGTCGGTGCCCCGCACGTGGTATGCATCGGCGGCAAATGGGAGGTCGACACCCTGGCCGCCCGGATGCTGGCCCACGCGCTGTCGCTTGAAAATTACCCGGCGGCCCATCGCCCCGCGGGCACCGTGAGCGCGGACTACATCGCCGGCCTGGCGCTCGACGGCGCACAGGTGGTGTGCCTGTCCTATTTGAGTCCGGAGCCCGCCGTGCAGGCTCGACACTTCTGTCGACGGCTGAAGCGACGCTGGCCCCAGGTGCAGATCGTGCTCGGGCTGTGGAATGCACCGGCAGAGCTGCTGGGCGAAGCCGCTTGCAAATCGCTGGGTGCGGACGCCGTGGTCACGTCGATCGGCGAGGCCGCGGTGCGCATCGCCGCGTTGATGGGTGCCCAACTCAGCGAAGGCTTCATGGAGGCGGTCGTGCCGGAAGCCGACACGCAACGGCTGGCCGCATTGCGTGCGAGCGGCGCGATGGACCCGCGGGCGCAATTGCTCTTCGACGCGGCCGCCAAGCGCGCTGCCGACATCTTCGACGTACCGATGGCCATGGTGTCGCTGATCGACGAGGACTCCCAGCGCGTCAGGGGCGCCGCCGGCGGACTGGGCGATGCTTCGGGCCGCGAGCCGGCGACTGTTCGGGGCGACGACATGAACATGCCACGCGCTGCGTCGATGTGCGGCCATGTCGTGGCCAACGCACAGACCCTCGTCGTGCCCGACATCGCCGGAGACATGCGTTTTGCCGGCAATCCGGCGCTCCGGTCCAAGGGCCTTCGCTTCTATGCCGGCGCGCCGCTGCGCGATGTCGGGGGCCATGTGCTCGGCACCCT
>CAXTCC010000151.1:8039-9677 GCA_964242015.1 uncultured Variovorax sp. | reverse complement strand
GAGTTCAAGAAGGCCGTGCTGGCCAAGCCCGATGGCTACATCGCGCAGCCGACCTTGAGCCTGTCGACGTCGCCGACCTTCGTCGATGCCGGCATTGCGCCACGCCACATCGACTTGCGGCCGTTCGTGCTGTCGGCCAAGGAAGTGCAGATGGTCCCCGGCGGCCTGACGCGCGTGGCGCTGAAGGAAGGCTCGCTCGTGGTGAATTCGTCGCAAGGCGGCGGCACCAAGGACACCTGGATCCTCGAAGCCGAGCGCACGCCGCGCAAGCCTTCGCAAACGCAGTCGCAAAGCCAGTCGGCTCCCGCGTAAAGCACGCCAGAGCCTCGAAGAGAACAACGGAGAACATCGATGCTGTCACGCACCGCCGACCACCTCTACTGGATGTCGCGCTACACCGAACGGGCCGAGAACACGGCCCGCATGCTGGACGTCAACTACCAGACATCGCTGCTTCCGCAATCGGCTGAAGTGGCCAAGTACGGCTGGCAAGGTTTGCTGTCGATCAGCGAGCTCTTGCCCGCGTACAACAAGAAGCACGAGCACATCGTGCCCGCCGAAGTGATGGAGTTCATGGTCAAGGACGAAGGCAACCCGTCGTCGATCTTGTCGTGCCTGCGGGCCGCGCGCGAGAACGCGCGTGCCGTTCGCGGTGCGCTCACCACCGAGGCGTGGGAAACGCAGAACACCACCTGGCTCGAAGTGAATCGCATGCTGCGTGCCGGCGACTTCGAACGTGACCCGGCGCAATTCTTCGAATGGGTCAAGTTCCGCTCGCACCTGTCGCGTGGCGTCACGCTCGGCACCATGCTGCAGGACGAAGCGTTCTACTTTGCGCGTCTGGGCACGTTCCTGGAGCGGGCCGACAACACGGCGCGACTCATCGACGTCAAGTTCCATGCGCTCAACAGCGAGTTCTTCGGCACCGCGACCGAAGAAGATCAGGAATACGATTTCTATCACTGGAGCGCGATCCTGCGCAGCGTCTCGGCCTTCGAGGTGTATCGCAAGGTCTACCGCGACGTGATCAAGCCCGAGCGCGTGGCCGAGTTGTTGATGCTGCGACCCGACATGCCGCGCTCGTTGCACGCGTGCCTGCACGAGGTCGTGCACAACCTCGCCAAGGTCGCGAACGACCAGAGCGCAGAGACGCAACGCCGTGCCGGCAAGCTGCTGGCCGATCTGCAGTTCGCTCGGGTCGACGAGATCCTGGCGACAGGGCTGCACGCTTACCTGACGCAGTTCCTCGATCGGGTGAACGAAATTGGTGGGCGCATCAGCCAGGACTTCCTGGTCCCGACGGCGCACTGATCGACGACCGAGCGTGCGGTCGCCGCCTACCCGCGGCGTGCGAGGTGGACGACGCCCCGAGCACCGCACTGCTTCTTAAACTGGCCGCGCTCAGAGGCGCACCATGACACTCCGCATCTATCTCGTCGAAGACCACCAGCGCATCCGCGATCAACTGATCCCGATGCTCCACGACCTGCCGGGTTGCCGTGTGGTCGGCGTGGCCGAGTCGGAGCCCGATGCCTGTACCTGGTTGAAGAACAACCCGAGCGCGTGGGACCTCGTCATTGCCGACTTGTTCCTGCAGGAAGGCTCAGGCCTGGCGGTGCTGCGTTGTTGCCGTGACCG
>CAXTCC010000151.1:0-7939 GCA_964242015.1 uncultured Variovorax sp. | reverse complement strand
AAGCGGCGCTCGACCTTCCATAGCTTCGTCAGCTGTGCCACATCGCTGTAGACGCCGGTCGACAAACCCGCGAGGTAGGCAGCGCCGAGTGCGGTCGTCTCGATGACCTCCGGACGCACCACCGGGATGCCGAGCAGATCGGCCTGGAACTGCATGAGCAGGTCGTTGACCGACGCGCCGCCGTCGACCCGCAACTCGGCCACCGGCTGGCCACCCGCAGCGACAGCGTCTCGGCTCATCGCCTGCAGCAGTGCGGCGCTCTGGTAGGCGATGCTTTCCAGCGCCGCGCGTGCAATGTGGGCGACCGTCGTGCCGCGGGTGAGGCCGGTGATCGTGCCGCGCGCATCGGCGTTCCAGTAGGGAGCGCCGAGCCCGGTGAAGGCCGGCACCATCATCACGCCGCCGGCATCGGGCACGCTCTCTGCCAGCGATTGAACTTCGGCGCTGCCCTTGATCGCCTGCAGCCCGTCGCGCAGCCACTGCACGACCGCACCGCCGACGAAAACGCTGCCTTCCATCGCATAGCGCGGCGTGGCGTCGATCTGCGCTGCGCTGGTCACGAGCAATCCGTTCTGCGAAGGCCGGAAGGCTTCGCCGGTGTGCATCAACAAAAAGCAGCCGGTGCCGTAGGTGTTCTTGGCCATGCCGGCATCGAAGCAGGCCTGGCCGAAGAGGGCGCTTTGCTGGTCACCGGCCACGCCGCCGATCGGCAACGACTTGCCGAGCAAGTTGGCGTCGATGTCGGCGAAGTGCGAGCTCGACGGTTGCACGGTGGGCATCAGCGATGCGGGGATGTCGAGTGCGTGGAGCAGGTCGGCATCCCATGCGTTGTCATGCACGTTGTAGAGCATCGTGCGGGATGCGTTGCTGACATCGGTGACATGCACCTTGCCGCCGGTGAGCTGCCACATCAGCCAGCTGTCCACGGTGCCGAAAGCCAGTTCACCGCGATCGGCCGCGGCACGCGCACCCTGCACGTTATCGAGCAGCCAGCGCAGCTTGGTGCCGGAGAAGTAGGCGTCGATCACCAGGCCGGTCTTGTTGCGAATGGTGTCCGTCATGCCGTCTTCACGAAGCTGGGCGCACATCGGTTCGGCGCGGCGGTCTTGCCAGACGATGGCGTTGTGCACCGGCTCACCGGTCTTGCGGTTCCACAGCAGGGTGGTCTCGCGCTGGTTGGTGATGCCGATGGCGTGGATGTCATTCACGTCGAGCTTTGCTTTCTTGAGCACGTCGCGCGCGGTGGCGAGCTGGCTGCGCCAGATCTCGCGCGGATCGTGTTCGACCCAGCCGGGGCGCGGGTAGATCTGCGTGAGCTCCTGCTGCGCCAGCGCCACGATGCGACCTTCGCGATCGAACACGATGCTGCGCGAGCTGGAAGTGCCCTGGTCGAGGGCGAGCAGGTAGCTGGTGGATGTGGTCATGGCGAAATCTCAGTGAGCGCGAGCGATCTTGCAGCGCACCTGCGCGCGCTCGAGCAGGGCGGGAAAGGGCGGCGGCGGATCGGCATCGGTGAACAGGCAGTCGATCTGCGAAAGCGTGCCGAGTTCGATCATCGCGGGTCGGTTGAACTTGCTCGCATCGGCTGCGAGCCAGACCTCGCGCGCCTGCGCGATGATGGTCTGTGCGACCTTCACTTCACGCAGATCGAAGTCGCGCAGCGAGCCGTCGGACTCGATGCTCGACACCCCGATCAACGCGATATCGACCTTGAACTGCCGAATGAAATCGATGGTCGCCTCGCCCACGATCGCGCGGTCGCGCGGCCTGACAGAACCGCCCGCCACGATCACTTCGCAAGCGCTGTTGCCACTCAGGATGGTCGCCACGTTCAGGTTGTTGGTGATCACGCGCAAGCCGCTGTGGTGCAGCAGTTGTTGCGCGATGGCTTCCGTGGTGGTGCCGATGTTGAGGATCAGCGAGCAGTCGTTCGGCACCTGCGCGGCCACGGCGCGTGCGATGCGTGCCTTGCCTTCGGCATGGAGCGATGCGCGTTGCTGGTAGCCGATGTTCTCGGTGGTCGAACTGGGCACCCTGACCCCGCCATGAAAGCGCGTCAACAGGCCTTCGTCGGCCAACCGCTGCACATCACGTCGCACTGTCTGCAGGGTCACGCCGAGCAAGGCCGCGAGCTGCTCGACGGTGACCGTGCCGCGGGCGCGGACGGTGTCGAGCAATTTGATCTGGCGGGGATTGGAGTTCACTTCGAAGCATTCGAACACGAAGCGCGTCACTGTAGAACGAAAGGAAACGAATCCTCTAAGGGAAAACTCCGAGCAAAATCGCGCCCTAAGGAACCAGAATGAAACAGATTCGAAAGCAGATTGAAAGCGCCTTGCTTCCACCGAACGCACCTGCCGTGAGCGATATTTCCTCCTCTTCGCCTGAGTCAGCGACCGAATGCGACGTGCTCGTGGTCGGCGGCGGCATCAATGGCTGCGGCATCGCGCGGGATCTGGCGGGGCGCGGCTGGCGCGTGGTGCTGTGCGAAAAAGACGATCTGGCGGCCCACACCTCGTCGTCTTCCACCAAGCTGATCCACGGCGGCTTGCGCTACCTGGAGTACTACGAGTTTTCTCTGGTGCGCAAGGCCTTGCAGGAGCGTGAAGTGCTCCTGAAAAGCGCACCGCACATCATGTGGCCGCTCCGGTTCGTGATGCCGCACGACCCGTCGATGCGGCCGGCCTGGATGATCCGCATCGGCCTGTTCATGTACGACCACCTGGCCAAGCGCGAAGTGCTGCCGGCGTCGCGCAGCGTCGACCTGCGCAAGCATGCGGCCGGTGCACCACTCAAGAAGTCTTACCGGCGCGGCTTCGTCTATTCGGACGGCTGGGTCGACGATGCGCGACTCGTGGTGCTGAACGCGATCGATGCGCGCAGCAAGGGCGCCGAAGTACTCACGCGCACCCGCTGCGTCAGCGCGCAGCGTGGCGCCGACCATTGGGTCGCCACGCTCGAAAGCCCGCAGGGCCGCCGTACCGTGCGCGCCCGTGCCGTGGTCAACGCAGCCGGGCCGTGGGCAGAGGCCTTCCTGCGCGGCGTCGCCCGTTCAGCGAAGGGCGAGTCGCTCGCCAACAAGAGCCTGCGGCTGGTCAAGGGCAGCCACATCGTGGTCAAGCGCCTGTTCGAACACGACCATGCGTACATCTTCCAGAACCCCGACAAGCGGATCATCTTCGCGATCCCGTACCAGCACGACTTCACGCTGATCGGCACCACCGACATCGAGCTCGACGGCGACGACCCTGGCGCCGCCAGGATCAGCGACGACGAGATCTCCTATCTCTGCGAGCAGGCCAGCCGGTACTTCGAGAAGGCGATCGTGCCGGCCGACGTGGTGTGGACCTACTCGGGCGTGCGGCCATTGCTCGACGACGCATCCGGCGATCCTTCGGCCGTGACGCGTGACTACCTGCTCGAAGCCAACACCGAGGCCGCGCCGATGCTGTCGGTGTGGGGCGGCAAGATCACGACCTTCCGCAAGCTGGCGGAAGACGCGGCCGACGAGGTCGGCAAGATGCTCGGCGACACGCGCGCCGCGTGGACCGACGGCGCGTTCATGCCGGGCGGCGACCTGACTGCATTCATCGGCACGGCAGTGCGGCCGGCCGAAGACTTCGAGCGCTTCCTGCAGGCGCTGCAGAAGCGACATGCCTGGTTGCCGGCCCGGCTTGCACGACGGCTCGGCCGTGCCTACGGCGCTCGCGTCGACATCGTGCTCGGTGAGGCTAAGCGCATCGACGACCTGGGACGCGAAGTGGCGCCGGGCCTCTATGAACAAGAGCTGCGCTACCTGCAGCAGAACGAATGGGCTTGCTCGGCGGACGACGCACTCTGGCGTCGGTCCAAGCTCGGCTTGCACTATTCGACAGGCGAACGCGCACGAGTCGCGGCCTGGTTCGACGCACAGAACAAAGTGACGGAGACAAGCGGATGCAACTCACCCTCGATCGGGTCAGCAAGAAGGTAGGCGCGCAGACCTGGCTCTACGAGCAGGGCATCGCTCCGCGCAGTGGCGCGGTGACGGTGCTGCTCGGCGCCACGCAAGCCGGCAAGACCAGCCTGATGCGCATCATGGCCGGCCTCGACGCGCCCAGTACGGGAAAGGTGCTGGTGGATGGCAAGGACGTGACGGGCACGCCGGTGCGCGAGCGCAACGTCGCGATGGTCTACCAGCAGTTCATCAACTACCCGTCGCTCACCGTCGCCGACAACATCGGCTCGCCGCTCAAGCTGCGCGGCGAGAAAGACATCGGTACGAAGGTGCGCGCGCTGGCCGACAAACTGCACATCGGGATGTTCCTCGACCGCTTGCCGGCCGAACTGTCGGGCGGACAACAGCAACGGGTCGCGCTGGCCCGCGCACTGGCCAAGAACGCGCCGCTGATGCTCCTCGACGAGCCGCTCGTCAACCTCGACTACAAGCTGCGCGAGGGTTTGCGCGAAGAGTTGACGCAGCTGTTCGCGAGCGGTGACTCGACCGTCATCTACGCCACCACCGAGCCTGGCGAGGCGCTTTTGCTCGGCGGCTACACGGCGGTCATGGACGCCGGCGAACTGCTGCAATACGGGCCGACCGCCGAGGTCTTTCATGCGCCGCAATCGTTGCGCGTGGCACGTGCCTTCAGCGATCCGCCGATGAACCTGCTGGCAGGCACGGCGGTGGACGGCGGCGTGCAGCTGACATCGGGGCCGTTGCTGCGCATCGCCTTGCCGGAGAGTGCGAGCGATGCAGTGACGGTAGGCCTCCGTTCGAGTGCCCTCAACGTCGACGCGGGCGAGGGCGACATCGCGCTGCCCGGCAAGGTCGAGCTGGCGGAGATCTCCGGCTCCGACACCTTCGTTCATGTCGAGACCGCGCTCGGCGAAGTGGTGGCACAGCTGACGGGCGTCCATCGGTTCGACCTGGGCGCACCGATCACGCTCTACTTCAGCGCCGCGCATGCGTACGTGTTCGACGCGACCGGGCAGCTGGCGCTGGCGCCTGCATGGCGAAAGGCAAGCTGACATGGCGCGCATCGACCTCGACCTGGCGCACGCCTACCGCGCCAACCCGACGCAAGACAGCGACTACGCGTTGCTGCCGCTGAAGATGAGCTTCCGCGATGGCGGCGCCTACGCTTTGCTCGGCCCCTCGGGCTGCGGCAAGACCACGATGCTCAACATCATCTCGGGACTGCTGGTTCCGTCGCAGGGCAGCGTCAACTTCGACGGCCGCGACGTGACGCAGGCCAGCCCGCAGGAACGCAACATCGCGCAGGTGTTCCAGTTCCCGGTGATCTACGACACCATGACCGTCGCCGAGAACCTCGCGTTTCCGCTGCGCAACCGCAAGGTGCCGGCCGACCAGATCAAGAAGCGGGTCGGCGAGATCGCCGAGATGCTCGACATGAGTGGGCAACTCAACCAGCGCGCGGCCGGGCTCGCGGCCGATGCCAAGCAAAAGATATCGCTCGGGCGTGGGCTGGTCCGCAGCGACGTGTCTGCAGTGCTGTTCGACGAGCCGTTGACCGTGATCGACCCGCACCTCAAGTGGCAGCTGCGCCGCAAGCTCAAGCAGATCCATCGCGAACTCAAGCTGACGCTGATCTACGTCACGCACGACCAGATCGAGGCGCTGACCTTCGCGGAAGAAGTGGTGGTGATGACGCGCGGCAAGGCGGTGCAGGTCGGCAATGCGGAGGCGCTGTTCGAGCGGCCGGCCCACACCTTCGTCGGTCATTTCATCGGCTCGCCCGGCATGAACTTCTTGCCAGCGCAAAGCGTGGGCGGCGGCATCGAATTCGCCGGCACGCGGCTCGCCGCGATGCGCGCGCTGCCCGATGGCGCGCTCAAGCTGGGTATCCGGCCCGAGTACCTGCGCATCGCCGAACCGAACGCCACCGGTGCCGTGCCCGCGACCGTCACCCAGGTGCAGGACGTAGGCACCCATTCGATGCTGAGCGCCGATGCGAGCGGTACCAAGTTGAAAGCGCGATTGCATTCCGACCTGGTGCCGCCGGCCGTCGGCGACACCGTCTGGCTCAAGGTGCTGGACGCCCACACCTGCTACTACCGCGATGAGGAGTTGATCGCATGAAGGGCAAGCGATGAGTACGACGACCAAGCCCATCAACCAGAAGGCCTGGTGGCTGGTGCTGCCGGTGCTGATCTGCGTCGCCTTCTCGGCCATCGTGCCGCTGATGACGGTGGTCAATTATTCGGTGCAGGACATCATCTCGCCCGAGCGCCGCGTGTTCGTCGGCACCGAGTGGTTCGCCTCGGTGATGCGCGACGACGAACTCCACTCGGCGCTGTACCGGCAACTCGGCTTCTCCTTCTCGGTGCTGCTGGTCGAGATACCGCTCGGCATCTGTCTCGCGCTCTCGATGCCCGCCACCGGATGGAAGTCGTCCGCCGTGCTGGTGGTGGTCGCGCTGTCGCTGCTGATCCCGTGGAATGTCGTGGGCACCATCTGGCAGATCTACGGCCGTGCCGACATCGGGCTGCTCGGCTACATGCTGCAGAAAATGGGCGTCGACTACAGCTACACCGGCAACGCCGCGGATGCGTGGCTGACCGTGCTGGTGATGGATGTCTGGCACTGGACGCCGCTTGTGGCATTGCTCTGTTATGCGGGGTTGCGATCGATCCCCGACGCCTACTACCAGGCGGCCCGCATCGACGGCGCCAGCAAGTTCGCGGTGTTCCGCTACATCCAGCTTCCCAAGATGCGAGGCGTGCTGATGATCGCGGTGCTGCTGCGGTTCATGGACAGCTTCATGATCTACACGGAGCCGTTCGTGTTGACGGGCGGCGGTCCGGGCAATGCGACGACCTTCCTCAGTCAGTACCTGACGCAGAAGGCGGTGGGGCAATTCGATCTGGGGCCGGCTGCTGCGTTCTCGTTGATCTACTTCCTGATCATCCTGTTGCTGTGCTTCGTGCTCTACAACTGGATGCAGCGGGTGGGTACGCAGACTGTGGAGGTGGAGCAGTGAACCGCCGTAGTTTCCTGTGGGGCGATCACGCCGCCGGGGTACCTTGCTCCGCGAATGTCCCCCGCCCTTCGGGCTCCTCCTTTATTTCGCTGCGCAAGGCACCCCACCGACGTGACCGTTGCATGCGGCAGTTGGAGATCAGTGCCTCATCACCGGCGCGTCCACGTGCGCAGGGCATCGGGTGCTTCCCGCAGCGAAATAAAGGAGGAGCCGAAGGCGGGGGACATTCGCGGAGGGAAGTACCCGGTGGCCTGGGTACGCGCCACGTACAGCCGCACTCGAATGCCGATCAACTCGCTCAAGAGGACCGGCCATGAACGAAAAGCGCTTCCACAAACGCAGCATCTTTCTGGTGCTGTACATCGTCTTCGCCCTGTTGCCCATCTACTGGATGATCAACATGAGCTTCAAGACGAACGAAGAGATCGTCTCCAGCTTTTCGTTCTTTCCGCATCAGCTCACCTGGGCCAACTACGCGCGAATTTTCACCGACGAAAGCTGGTACTCCGGCTACATCAACAGCCTGATTTATGTCGGCATCAACACGGTCATTTCGTTGACGGTCGCACTGCCCGCGGCATATGCCTTTTCGCGCTACTCGTTCCTCGGCGACAAGCACGTCTTCTTCTGGCTGCTCACCAACCGCATGACGCCGCCGGCCGTGTTCCTGCTGCCGTTCTTTCAGCTCTACAGCACCGTCGGCTTGATGGACACGCACCTCGGCGTCGCACTGGCGCACCTGCTCTTCAACGTGCCGCTGGCCGTGTGGATTCTCGAAGGCTTCATGAGCGGGATTCCGCGCGAGATCGACGAGACGGCGTACATCGACGGGTACTCGTTCCCGCGTTTCTTCCTCACGATTTTTCTGCCGCTCATCAAGGCCGGCGTCGGCGTGGCGGCGTTCTTCTGCTTCATGTTCAGCTGGGTCGAGTTGCTGCTGGCGCGCACGCTGACCA
>CAXTCC010000150.1:0-9741 GCA_964242015.1 uncultured Variovorax sp. | reverse complement strand
GCGCAGCGCAAGGTCGAGGCGCGCAATTTCGATGTGCGAAAGCAACTGCTCGAGTACGACGATGTCTCGAACGATCAGCGCAAGGTGATCTATCAACAGCGCAACGACATCCTCGATGCATCGGATTTGACAGCCCAGATCGAAGCACTGCGTGAAGGCTGCTTCACCGATCTGGCGCGCCAGTTCGTGCCGCCGGAATCAGTCGAAGAGCAGTGGCAGCTGGCCGCACTCGAGAAGTCGCTCAACACGGAGTGGGGCCTCGACATCCCGTTGCAGAAGGAAGTCGAATCGGCGACTTCCATTGCCGATGAAGAGGTGGTCGAAAAGGTGGTGGCGGCCGCCAACGCGGCCTTCGACGCCAAGGTCGCACTCATCGGGCAAGAGAACTTCACGCAGTTCGAGCGCATGGTCTTGCTGCAAAGCATCGACACCCATTGGCGCGAGCATCTGGCATCGCTCGACTATCTGCGTCAGGGCATCCATTTGCGCGGCTACGCTCAAAAGCAACCGAAGCAGGAATACAAGCGCGAGGCTTTCGAGCTTTTCGGCCAGCTACTCGATTCGGTCAAGAACGAGGTGACGCGCCAGCTGATGACGGTGCGCGTGCAGTCGGGCGAGCAGCTCGAGGAAGCTGCCGAACTGCTGGAAAGCCGTGGCGAGAACTTGGCCAACATCACCTACACGGCGCCCACGGAAACGGGCGAAGTCGAAGTGCGTGTCGACGAAGAAAGCCAGCGTCGCATCGCAGCGGCCGGACTCGGGACGCTCGGCGCCGAAGCGGCTGCGTTCGCGCGCGTCGGTCGCAACGATCCTTGCCCTTGCGGCAGCGGAAAGAAATTCAAACACTGCCACGGCAAGCTGAGCTGATCGGCAAAGAACCAAAACCAGTCAACGCCATGCCCGTCAATCTGTCTGCCCCTGATCCTGCCGCCTTGTTCGCGGTGCCTGGCGTCCGCATCGGTGTGACCGAAGCCGGCGTGCGCAAAGCCAATCGCAAAGACCTGACCGTCGTCTTGATCGACGAAGGCGCGGCGGTCGGCGGCGTCTTTACGCAGAACCGTTTTTGCGCAGCACCGGTGCAGGTGTGTCGCGATCATCTGAAGGCGGCGCACGGCATTCGCGCGATGGTGATCAACACGGGCAATGCGAATGCCGGCACGGGCGAAGACGGACTGGCGCGCACCCGCACCGTTTGCGTTGCGCTGGCGCGGCATCTGAATATTTCGCCCGAACAAATCCTGCCGTTCTCGACGGGCGTGATCATGGAGCCGTTGCCCGTCGACCGGATCGAAGCCGGCCTGCCGGCCGCGCTGGCAGACGCAGCACCCGACCATTGGGCGCGTGCTGCCGAAGGCATCATGACGACGGACACCGTTCCCAAGGCCTTCAGCGAACAGGTGACGATCGGCGGCGCCACGGTGACGATCACCGGCATCAGCAAGGGCGCCGGAATGATCCGGCCCAACATGGCGACGATGCTCGGCTTCATGGCGACCGACGCGAAGATCGACGCAGCGTTGATTCAGCCTCTGGCCCTGCGACTGGCCGATGCGTCGTTCAATCGCGTCACCATCGACGGCGACACCTCGACCAACGACTCGTTCGTGGTCATCGCGACGCAGAAGGCTGGCAACCCGAGCATCGCATCGCTCGATTCAGCCGATGGCCAGGCACTGGTGGCGGCGATGCAGAACGTGGCGCGACAGCTCGCACAGGCGATCGTTCGTGACGGCGAAGGCGCGACCAAGTTCATCACCATCCGTGTCGAAGGTGGCAAGGACTCGGCGGAATGCCGCCAGGTTGCCTACGCCGTCGCACATTCGCCGCTCGTCAAGACGGCCTTCTTTGCCAGCGACCCCAATCTCGGTCGAATCCTGGCCGCAGTGGGCTATGCAGGCATCGCCGATCTCGACCCAACCGGCATCGACCTCTATCTCGACGACGTGCATGTGGCCGTGCGCGGTGGACGTAACCCGGACTATCGCGAAGAAGACGGCCAGCGCGTGATGAAGCAGAGCGAGATCACGGTTCGCATTGCACTGGGTCGCGGTGACGCCGCGGACACCGTTTGGACGTGCGATCTGAGCCACGACTACGTGTCGATCAACGCCGACTACCGCTCCTGAGGGGTCGCTCGCGATGAACGACAAGTTCGAACATCTGATCGTTCGCGCCGAGCAACTGATGGCGCGCATCGAATCGATTCTTCCGCAGCCGCTGGTTGCGCCGACCGACTGGAACGCATCGATCGCTTGGCGCTACCGACGCCGCAGCTCCGGTCATGGCGCACTCGAGCCGGTGCGCCACGTCGGCACCATGCCACTCGATGCGCTGAAGGAAATCGACGTTCAAAAGGAAAAGATCGAGCGCAACACGCGGCAGTTCGTCGAAGGCAAGCCAGCCAACAACGTGCTGCTGACGGGGGCTCGCGGCACCGGCAAGTCGTCGCTCATTCGTGCGTGCCTGCAGGCTTACGCACCGCAGGGCCTGCGCCTGATCGAGGTCGACAAGGCGGAGTTGGTCGACTTGCCGGACATCGTCGACGTGGTGTCGGGCCGGCCAGAAAAATTCATCGTTTTCAGCGACGACCTGAGCTTCGATGAAGGCGAGCCCGGCTACAAGGCGCTGAAATCGATCCTCGATGGCTCCATCTCCGCGCCGACGCCCAACGTGCTGATCTATGCGACCAGCAACCGGCGTCACTTGCTGCCGGAGTACATGAAGGACAACCTGAGCTACACCCACACCGAAGAGGGCGAGGTGCATCCGGGCGAAGTGATCGAAGAGAAGATCTCGCTGTCTGAACGCTTCGGCTTGTGGGTCAGCTTCTATCCGTTCAGTCAGGCCGAGTACCTGACCATCGTGGCGCAGTGGCTGTCGTCGTTCGATGTCGACGAGGCGGCCATCGACGCGGCCAGGCCCGAAGCGCTGGTGTGGGCCCTGGAGCGCGGCTCGCGCAGCGGCCGGGTGGCGTATCAGTTCGCGCGTGACTACGCGGGGCGGCGGGCCACATGAACGACTCGAGCAAGGTGGGCGATGGCACCACGGAGACGCGGCACCACACCGAAGTCGCCGTAGGCATCCTGATCCGCCAGAGCGACGATGCGCTGCTGCTGTCGACGCGTCCGGAAGGCAAGCCTTATGCCGGCTACTGGGAGTTTCCGGGCGGCAAGGTCGAGGCCGGTGAAACCGTCGAGGAAGCCTTGCGTCGCGAGCTGCACGAAGAACTCGGCATCACGATCGGCAGCGCCTCCGTGTGGAGGGTGACCGAGCACGACTATCCGCATGCGCTGGTGCGACTTCATTGGTGCAAGGTCACAGCGTGGATCGGTGAGTTCGAAATGCGCGAAGGCCAGGCGATGCGCTGGCAGCAGTTGCCGTTGGACGTGACGCCGGTTCTGCCCGGCGCGATGCCGGTCCTGGACTGGCTGACAGCGGAGCGCGGGCTGCGCAATTCCTGACCGGTTCCTGCCCGGATCGCGACGAACGGCCGCGGAAATCTATTGCAGCCGCGGATCTCCGAACGGATCGTCATCTGGCGGCGCATCGGCCGGCATCCGGAAATCCTCGCTAGCCCACGCGCCAAGGTCGATGCCTTTGCAGCGCGCACTGCAAAACGGCCTGTATGCGTTGTCGGGTCCGTAAACGCTGTCGCCTCCGCACGCGGGACACCGCACAATCCTGTCGCCGGCTTTGGTTACTTTGCTCGTCGCCACGTTGTCCGTCCTGCCAACCGATTTCAAGCGCAAAGGGTGAGTTCGAGCGGGGCGTCGTCGGTGCTCTGGTGCAGCCGGTCGTCCGCCTCGTGCCGCATCAGTCGCACCGAGACCATCAGGCGATTGCCGCTGATCTCCGGAATCAAGCCGAGCTTCGGGTCAATGCGCAGCCGCAGCAACTGAAAGCTTCGTCCTTGCGGGAGCGTTTGCTGAAATTGGCCGTGGGCTGCCATCACCTTGTAAGGCACGTCGGCGTCGCGCAGCAGCTTGAGCAAAAGATAGATCGATTCGGCCAGTGGTGCCAGCGTCGTGAGCCAACGCTCGATGTCAGTCCGACGCACCCTGGCGGTACCGTTTTGCCACGCAAAGTAAGCAGGCAAATCGAACTGACAGGTCCCGCCGGGAATGCCGACGCGGCTGCGAATGCTCATGAGCCACTCGTTTTCGGTCAACGACTGCCCGGCTTTTCCGGGCACGGTGTTGAGCGTGGTGAAGTTGCGTTCCAGCTGGGCGACCACCTGGTCGAGCACGGCCTCCGAGATTTGCGGATTGCCCCGGTAGCTGTTGAAAACGTTCTTGTGCTTGTCGAGATCGCGCAGCACGTCGGCCTTCAGGTCGGCGCGCGCCGCCACGTCCATGATCTCGAAGATCGTGACGAGTGCGTAATGGTGCGACAGCGCGGAGTCGGAGGGCACCAACTCGCCAAGGCGGCGGAATAGATGCTCGAGCCGAAGGTACGTCCGTATGCGCTCGTTGAAGGGGTACTCGTAGAGAATCACGCTGGTCCGTTCTGGTCGGGAATCATAGTCTCACGGCAACCGTGGTGCGGGCGGCGGCAAGACCTGGCGGACGGCCTGGAGCATGCGCTCGCCGACGATCAGCTGGCCATGCATAGAGAGGTGCGTGTCGTTGGGAAAATAGAAATCACGAACCCTGGCGCGTTCGTCGGCAGCAAAGGTGAACAGGTCGGGACCCAGGCCTGAAGTCTTGAAGGCTGCAACGAAGGGTGCCGCGTGTTGCGTGTCGACATACACCGTGGTCTTGTCGGGAATCACCATCCAGACGAACTTGAGGTCGGACTGGGCTTTGGTAAACGCCTTCATTTGCTCGACGGCCTCGGGCTTGAGCGGCGGGTTGTCCGTGTCCTCGACAAAGAAAAGTGCCTTCTCGCAAAGCTTGTGGCTGAAGTAGCTGCAGCCGTCCGGAACCGGGCGCACCCATGTCTCATCGCCGAACAGTGCATCACCCGAAAGCTTGCGTACTTTTCTCATGTTTGCATAGGTGATGAGTCCGGTCGTCAACTTGGCGCTCCAGTTCAGCCCGAAGCCCGGCACAGCTTCAAGAGGCTCGAGAAACGGCACGGTCTTGACCACCGGCTCTTTGGACATGGTGGTGCAGGTCGAACCTCCCTTGAGCCGATCGCCCAGCAGGCGCTCCACGCTCTCGACGACGACCAGCTTGCCCTTGTAACCGGCGCGCCGTATCCAGGGCGTGAAGTCGCTGCACAGCGGGCCGGTCTGGCCCCAATAGATCGTTGCTACTTTGTATCCTTCTTTGACCAGCCGCGATTGCCAGCGGAGCGTCATGGAAAAACTGTCGCCCACCACCAAAACGTCAGCTTGATCGAGCGGTACGCCTTTGATGTATGCCTTCGTTACCACGGGAGGCGCAGCCTGCCAGCCGAACTCAGCATCCGAAAGACGGCCGATGCGCGTGAGGTCGCCGTAGGGCGCCGGCGTGAACAGTGTCACGAGCAACATCGAGACGATGATGACAAAGCCCGCTGCAAAGTAGCGCAGCCATAAGCGCGCCGGCATCATTTTTCAGCGTCCTTTACGGCTTGCAACATGCGGGCCCCCACCAGTTGATAGCCGGCTGGTGAGAGGTGTGTGTCGTTCGGGGAGTAGAGGTCCATTACATCTTGACGGCTGTTCGTCGCAAGCGCAAAGAGGTCGGGGCCCAATTTCTGTGTGTTGAAAGCGTTCAAGAAAGGCGCTGCGCGGTTGTGGTTCAAATAAACAGTCGTCTTATTCGGAATCACCATCCAGATGACTTTGGGCATTCCGGCCAGCCGGTCGAAGCGGGCCATGAACGCTGCGGACTTCTCCGTCAGTGCCGGGTTGCGATCGTCGTCGACCAGGAAGATTCCCTTGTTGCACAGGCGATTGCTGAATTCCTTGCAGCCGTCCGGCAAGGGGCGCGACATGATGAGATCGCCCCATCTCGGATGGTTGAAGGTGAGGTCGGTCTGGCTGGCCCTGATGGCGCGCGTATGAATATAGGTCAACCAGCCACTGGCCCATTCGGCGTCCCAGTTCAGGCGTGGCGGCAAGGTCAGTGCGGAATCTGCGGCCAACTGCGTGGCGCGGGGAATTGCCTGAAATGGCTGTGACATGGTCGTGCAGGCGGCGGCCTCCTCGAGTCGTTCGGGAAGAAGACGCTCGATACTTTCAATGATGACGTAACGCCCCTTGAAACCTGAACGGTGCAGCCAGTCAGGGAAGTCGGCGCACAGCGGGCCGGTCTTGTCCCAGTGCGTGGTGACGACGCGATAGCCGGCTTGGACCAACGACGCTTGCCAGGCGAATCGAATCGAGAAACTGTCACCTATGACAAGCACGTCAGCTACCGAAACGGGGGAGCCGACCAGATAGGCACTGTCGAGCTTTGGGGCCGGGCGACGCGCTGCAAACTCGATTTCCGAGATGCGCCCGACACGCGTCAAATCGCCATAGGCAATCGGGGTCAGCAGCGTGATCCACAAAAACGCGAAGCAGACGACAAAGCCGACGCCGTAGATGCGAAGCCACAGAACACCCGGCTTCATGGCTAGAACTGGAAATACAGGAATGGGCTGTAGGTGCCCAGACGCGATACACAGAGGCCCAGCAGAATGACCGTACCGAGTGCAGTCACCGCCGGCGCGATGCGCGCGAGCACCTCTCGATGCGCGACGGCGCCCGGAAGCGGAATCCAGCGATCGAGCGTGATCGTCGGCGGTAATGCCAGGCAGATCACCATGCCGAGCAACAGCGTCTGAAAGAACTCGGGCTTGCGGAAGGGCACCACGAACTCGGCGAAGGCGCTGACCGGGGCACCGTGCATGCCCAGCATGCCTTTGTAGATTTCGACTGCCGCATTCATGCTCTCGGCGCGGAACACCACCCAGGCCACCATGACACAGACGAAGGTCAGGAGCCAACCGAGCACGCTGGCGAGCCGACTGTCGGAAGGCTTGCCGAGACGCACCTTGCTGGTCCAGAGGTGGTTGATCACGAGGAAGGCGCCATGCAGCGCGCCCCAGATCACGAACGTCCAGGCCGCACCGTGCCACAGGCCGCCCAGCAGCATCGTCATGAACAGATTGAAGTATCGGCGTCCCGGACCCTTGCGGTTGCCGCCCAGCGGGATGTAGAGATAGTCCCGCAAAAAGGTCGACAAAGAGATGTGCCAACGACGCCAGAATTCGATGATGTTCGTCGACTTGTAGGGCGAGCGAAAGTTCAGCGGGAGTTGCACGCCGAGGCAAAGGGACAGGCCGACCGCCATGTCGGAATAACCGGAAAAGTCGAAATAGATCTGCAGCGTGTACGCAAGGACGCCCAGCCACGACGTGTACAGCGAGGGCAGCACGCCGGTATGAACGCCGTTGAACACCATGTCGGCGTACTGGCCCAGGCGGTCTGCAATCAGCAGCTTCTTGGCGAGTCCGAAAGTAAAGATCGCGATGCCGAGTGCGAGCTTGTTGCTGTCCGCACGGTAAGTAGAAGGGTTGGCGAACTGCGGCATCATTTGCGCGTGATGAAGCACCGGCCCGGCTACCAAATGCGGAAAGTAGGTGACGAACAGCACGTAGGGAATGAAACGTCGCTCTTTGACTTTTCCTTGCCAGCAGTCGACCAAAAACGCGATCTGCGTGAACGTGTAGAACGAGATGCCGATGGGCAATGCAAGATGCAGCAGCGGCAGAGCGGATACGCCCCCCGCCACAAGACCGGCATTGACGTTCTCCATGAAGAAGTTCGCGTACTTGAAGACGGCGAGCACGCCGAGATTGATCGTAAGCGCCACGATCAACGTGCGTTTGCGGGTGGTGTCAGCGCGGCCAGGCTCGGGCGTAAGGCGCTGGGCGATCCAATAGTTGAAACAGATCGACAGCAGCAGCAGCGGTAGCGCCTTTACGCTCCACCAGCCATAAAAGAAAAGCGATGCCAGCGCCAGAAAGCCGGCGGCTGCCCGTGCGTTCCGATGACCGATCAGAAAGAACCCGATCAACACCAACGGGAAAAAGAAAAAGATGAACGCGTACGAGTTAAAAAGCATCGAGAGATCGGACTGACGTCGTAAGACTCTTTGCGGGTCTTATAAGTTCGTGGTGGCTCGGCGCCGAGCGTGGCCGCGAATTATCGCGTAGGTGGCCTGGGCCAGCGATCCATCAGTACCCTTACCTCTTCGGCCAGCTGCCCGAGCGACTTGCCGACGTTGAAGATGACCGCGTCAGCGGCTTTGACGCGTGTACGCCTGCTCGCTTGCAGCGCGAGCACGGCCAATGTCATCTGCTCAGTCCAGTTCGAACGAGCCATGACGCGTGCCACCTGGACCTCGGCAGTGGCATCGACCACGAGGACGCGATCGACCTTTTGGCGCCAGCGGCCTGATTCGACGAGAAGCGGCACGTCGAACACAACCAACGAGCCTGCAGCCCGTACCGCCTGCCGATCGCATTCGGCACCGATCATCGGATGAAGGATTGCTTCGAGGGCTGCCTTGCGAGCTGGATCCTCGAAGACGATCGATCTCATTTTGGCTCGATCGAGTGAGCCATCTGAGGCGATGACGGCGTCACCAAAGGCAGCTCTGATCGGCTCGATGGCTGCGCCGGAAGGCAGCGTCAGAGCACGCGCGATGGCATCGGTATCGACCAGCGTCGCACCGCATTCCACGAGCATGGACGCCACCGTGCTCTTGCCACTGCCGATTCCGCCGGTGAGGCCGAGACGTTGCATCAGTTGCTTCCCTCGCGCTCAGGTCGCTCCGAACGGAAACGCGAAAGGGAAGTGCTGGCGAACTTCCAGCGGACCGATCACGAGGCAGAGCAGACCCGCGCCGGCCAGGAAAGGGCCGAACGAGATAGGAATGTCCTTGTGCGCAATCCGGCCTGCCCAGATGAGGGTCGCACCGAGGACGGCCCCGACGATCGACGACATCAGGATGATCGCAATCAGGTAGTCGGAGCCGAGCCAGGCACCCAGCGCCGCCAGCAGCTTGAAGTCGCCGTAGCCCATACCTTCTTTGCCGGTTGCAAGACGATAGGCATGGTAGACCAGCCAAAGGCTCAAGTAGCCCAGCGCGGCGCCCCACACAGCGGCCTGTAGCGGCGTACCGGTGAGACCGAGCGCCGCGCCAAGAAGTCCAAGCCATAGCAGCAAGTAGTTGAGCGAATCCGGCAGCAACTGCGTGTCGAGGTCGATGAGAAATTGACACACGAGTACCGCTGCGAAGGCGGCCCACAGCGCGCCAGTGAAGGTGATGCCGAAGCGGTACGCACACAACGCAAAGAGTGCACCGGTCACGATCTCAACGATCGGGTAGCGAACGCTGATGGATGTTTTGCACCGGGAGCATCGACCGCGCAGCGCCAAGTAACTGATCACCGGGATGTTCTCGTACCAGCGAATCGCATGACCGCAGCCGCCGCAGCGCGAGGCGGGCTTTGCCAGATCGAGCGGAGGAAGCGTGTCCAGCGCTGCGCGTGCTTCGGCTGCGCTGGACTCCAGGTGTACCGGCGCTCGCACCTTTCCACCAAAAACCTGAGTCCATAGGGAAGGGCCTTCGATCGGTCGAAGCAGACCGCCGATGGACTCGTCGAGCCATCCACGCAACATCATCACCGGAAGCCGGTAAATCACGACATTGAGAAAGCTGCCGATCACGAGTCCCAGCACGCCGGCCAGCCCGGCATCGATCCCCTGCGACACCAGCATCAGACGACTTGACCGAGCTTGAAGATGGGGAGGTACATGGA
>CAXTCC010000149.1:0-9776 GCA_964242015.1 uncultured Variovorax sp. | reverse complement strand
CCGAAACAACCTAAGGCCGCCCCACCCGAGCCTTAGGCTTCTCGTCCTTCTTCCCGCCGAACATCCGCTCGACCTGCTGCCCGATACGCGCCCCGATGGCAGTCCCGACACCCGGCAACACCGCAGTCCCGATGGCGGCGCCCGTCAAGGCAGCGCCGGTCAACGACACCTCCGGCTCATCGACGGTACCGGCCACTTTCAGCGGCACACCGACCACGCCATCGACGATGTCCACTGCCGCATCGCCATCGATCTTGCGATTGAAAAGTCGCACGTTGCCGGTGGCGGTAAGCACGCCAGAGCGCGCCTTCAGGTTGGTGTATTTCAGGATCACGCCATCGTCGGTGCCTTGCGTGTCGAGCGTGCCGCTGAACTCGTCGAGCGGCGTGCGGCCGCCGCGGCTGACGCCGACAGTGCTCACTGCCTTGGCGAGATCCACGCGTGTGAGCGCCGCGGGCTTGACCGAGAACTTGGTGCGCGTGTGCAGCTTGCGGGCGAAATCGGCGACCTGCTCGCCTTCGACATCGACCTCGGTCGTGCCCGACAGTTTGCCTGCCAGCGGCGTGCGCCGATCGAAGGCTTTCACCAGCGTCTCGATGTCGATCGCCTTCGCTTCGAGTTGGGCTGTCACGCGCATCAGACCGGCGGCAGTGGTGTCGAGCCTGGCTTCGCCGTTCCACGTGCCGCCGCCGACATCGATCAGCACGCGCCATCGGTCTTCGTTGCTCGACACACGCTCGGCGCGCGCCTGCGTCACGGGCTGGACGCCAACCCGACGGATCGCTGCCTCGCGCGGCCGCCAATTCGCGTCGAAGGTGGCTTCGCCGTCGTACGCCAATGCGATGTCGCGCCGGTCGACCCAGACAGCGTTGCGCCAGCGCAGGTGTTCGACCGGCGTCGATGCCAGCGTCCACTCGCTGGGCATGTGCTTCTTCGCGAGGTCGTCCGGCGTGTCGGCACCGCCGCGCCCTCGAAACTGGCGCACCGACGCGCGCGGAAGAACCGCGTCTTCGACATCGACGGCATCGAAAGCGATTTCCCGATGCCACAGCGGCGCCACGCGCAGCCGCACCGCGACCCGCTTCGCGGAGATCGGTTGCGGTTGCGCCGTGGCCAGGTCGTTCAACACCAGGGTCGGCACCGGCCACAAGGAGCGCTGCGCGCTGCCGATCTTCAGCCCGATGCCGAAGTTGTCTTCGAAGCGCGCGCTGAGCTCGGCGGCGATCTTTTCGTTGCTCGGCAAGAGCACGCTGACCGCAACGACCGCGGCGCCCGCCAGCACGCCCACCGTGACGGCGATGCCTGTAAGCCAGCGTTGGGTGCGTGTCATCGAGCCAGCTTAGCCTGCCGAGCGCCAGCAACCTGTCAGCCGCCATCGCTATAGTTTCGGCAACCTAATGGAGCGACACACATGCGGATCTGGCAGAAGGAAATTTCGATCGAGGTACTCACCCAGAGCCACAAGGGCACGGCGGTCGACCACCTCGGCATGGAGTTCATCGAGGTCGGCGACGACTTCATCACGGGGCGCGTACCGGTCGACGTGCGGACACGGCAACCGTACGGCCTGCTGCACGGCGGCGTGTCGGTGGTGCTGGCTGAAACGCTCGGCTCCTGTGGCGCGCATTACTCGGCACCCGAGGGCGATCGGGCCGTGGGCCTGGACATCAATGCGAATCACCTGCGCTCGGCCACCAGCGGCTGGGTGACGGGCACGGCGCGTCCGGTGCATCGCGGTCGCACGACGCAGGTGTGGCAGATCGACATGAAGAACGACGCGGGCGACCTGACCTGCGTCTCGCGCATCACGATGGCGGTGCTGCAACCCCGCGCCGGCGCGAAAGGCTGACGCGGGCGCAGGCCTTAGCGGCTACGCCAGCGGCTCGGCGTTCCGATAGAGCCGCGACAGCATCGCGCGCAAGGTCCGGACCTCTGCGGCGCTGAAGTCGCCCGTCGCCACGGCTTCGTAGTGCTGCGCCAGCGGGATCAATTCACGGGTCAGTTGCAAGCCCGTCTTGCTCAGTGCGATGCGCACGGCACGGCCGTCGGCCTCGCATTTCTCGCGCTGCACGAGGCCCAGGTCGACCAAGCGGCCGACGATGCGCGACAGCGCCGACAAATCGGTCGACGCATGGGTCGCCAGCTCCGACAGCGTCTGCCGCGGCGAATGTTGCAGCGACGCGCAGACGCGCCACTCGCTCAGGCTCAGTCCATAGGGCTTCAGCGCCTTGGCAAAGGCGTTGCCCATGCGCGCACCGGCACGCGCCAGCAGGAACGGGATCGCTTTTTCGAGGTCGTGCGCGTCGACGGCAGCCTGGTGCGTCGCGCGGTCGGCCTTGCTGCGTGGGACGGTCAGGGTATTCATGGATGAGAGCTCGGGCGATAGCGCATAGAGTGCGCTCGATTGCTTGATTATTCAACTAAATCGAATGGCCGCGACGCCATCGCACTGGAGACAAACCCGATGCTCATGTTGTTGAAACGGCGCGCCGCCCTGGCGCTCGGCTGGTGTGCCCTGGCCGCGATGCCGCTGGTTCCGGCGCTGTCCCATGCGCAATCGACCGCTTCGAAATGGCCGACGCAGGCGGTGCGCTTCATCGTCCCTTTTCCCGCAGGCTCCGCGCCCGACGTGCTGATCCGATTCGTCGGCGTCAAGCTCGGCGACAAGTGGGGCCAGTCGGTCGTGATCGAGAACAAGCCGGGCGGCAGCGGCGTCATCGGCATGAACAGCATCCTGAATGCCGCGGCCGACGGCACCACCTTCGGCTTCGTGCAGGGCTCGGCGATCTCCGTCGCGCCGAGCACCATCAAGGGCGTCAACTACGAGTTCAGTCGCGACTTCGTGCCGGTCACGCTGGCGGCGGTCGCGCCCTTCGTGCTCGCGGTGCCCGCCGACTCGCCCTACAAGACGCTCGACGATTTCATGCAGGCAGCACGCGTCAAGCCGCAGTCGATGGAGGTCGCCGACAACGGTCGTGGCACCGCACCGCACCTGGCTTCGGCCTTGCTCGCGCTGCAAGGCAATGCGCAGTTCCTCGAAGTGCACTACCCCGGCGGCGCGCAGGCGATGCAGGCCACGCTGGGCGGACAGACCAAGATGATGGTCGAGACCTACAACGTGGTCGCGAGCAACGTGCAGGGCGGCCGCATGCGCGTGCTCGCATCGATGAGCGACCACGTCGAGCCGGGACTCGAACAGTTCCCCCTCGCCAACAAGACCGTGCCGGGCGCTGTCGCCTTCGGCTGGTTCGCGGTGATCGCAAAGAAGGGCGTCGACGCCGGCATCCTCGCCAAGCTCAACAAGGACATGGCCGAAGCACTGCTGATGCCCGACGTCGTTGCCAAGTCGCGCGAGCTGGGCACCTATCCGCGGCCGGGCACGCCCGAGCAGCTCGTTCAGTACATCACCGAAGACCGCAAGACCTGGCAGTCGGTGCTCGACAAACTCGGCATCAAGCCGGAATAGGGACGCTGCGATGAAGAACAAGATCGCGCTCGAGGAGCACTTTGCCATCGACCTCACCATCGGTGATTCGCAGGTCTATGCGCGGCCCGAAGTGTGGGCCGGGCTCAAGAGCAACCTGCTCGACTTCGAGCAGCAACGGCTCGAGCAGATGGACGCGTGGGGCACCGCGTTCTCGATCCTCTCGCTCAACTCGCCGGCGGTGCAGGCGATACCGGATGCCAAGCGCGCCATCGATGTCGCGCAGCGCGCCAACGACATCCTGGGCGAGCAGGTGAAGCGGCACCCGACACGCTTCGGCGGCTTTGCCGCATTGCCGATGCAGGACCCCGAGGCGGCCGCCAAGGAGCTGGAGCGTTGTGTGAAGCAACTCGGCTTTCATGGCTTTCTGGTCAACGGCTTTTCGCAGGTGGGCGATGTCGACACGGTCGTCTACTACGACGCGCCCCGGTTCGGCGATTTCTGGAAGACGGCGGCTGCCCTCGGCAAGCCGTTCTACATGCACCCACGCGATCCGCTCGCCAGCCGCGAGCCGATCTACGACGGTGCGCACTGGCTGACCGGGCCGACCTGGGCCTTCGCGGTCGAGACCAGCATCCATGCGCTGCGGCTGTTGTCGAGCGGCCTGTTCGACCGGCATCCCGACTTGCAGATGATCCTCGGCCATTTCGGTGAAGGCATCCCTTTCAACATCTGGCGTGTCGACCACATCCTGCGCAAAGGGCGCCGCGGCATGCCGTGTGAAAAAGAGATCGGCGATTACCTGCGCAGCAACGTGCACATCACGACCAGCGGCAACTTCCGCACGCCGACCTTGCTCTCGACGATGCTCGAAATGGGCAGCGACCGCATCATGTATTCGGTCGACTATCCGTTCGAGAAACATGAAGACGCGGCGCGCTGGTTCGACACCTGCGAGATCAGCGAGAACGACCGGCAAAAGATCGGCCGCGGCAATGCATTGCAATTGTTCGACCTGACGCTGCGATGACCATCGGACTCAAAGACGCGCGCCCCGTGCTGGTCGCCGGTGGCGGCATCGGCGGACTGGCCGCTGCGCTGGCTTTGGTGCGTGAGGGCTATCGCGTGAAGGTGATCGAGCAGTCGGCCCACATCGGCGAGATCGGTGCCGGCATCCAGCTGAGTCCCAATGCCTTCGCCGCCTGCGATGCATTGGGCGTCGGTGCGCAGCTGCGCGCCAAGGCGGTCTACACCGAAGAGATGGTGATGTTCGACGCCATCGACGCGCGGCGCGTGATCGGCATCTCGCTGGGCGAAGGTTTTCGCGAGCGCTTCGGCAATCCGTATGGCGTGATCCACCGCGCGGACATCCACGGCGCGCTTTACGAGGGCGTGCTGGCGACGGCCGACGGCATCGATTTCGTGACCTCGACAAAGATCGTGCGTATCGACCAGACCGACGACGGCGTCGTGCTGACCGATGCCGCCGGCGGCCGGCATGAGGGCCAGGCCGTCATCGGCTGCGACGGCGTTCGCTCGGCCGTGCGGCAGCAGTACGTCGGCGACGGCATCCGCGTGTCGGGCCACGTGGTGTTCCGCGCGGTCATCGACGCGTCGGAGTTTCCGGAGGCACTTCGCTTCACCGCGCCGTGCATCTGGGTCGGCCCGAATTGCCACCTGGTGCACTACCCGCTGAAGGGCGGCGACAAGTTCAATCTGGCGGTGACTTTTCACAGCGAGCAGCCCGAAGAATGGGGCTCGATGGACGGCGATCCGGCCGAGGTGCAACGCTACTTTCGATCGACCTGCGACGCGGTCCAGCAGATCCTGAAGATCCCGAAATCATGGAAGCGCTATTCGACGGCGGACCGCGATCCGATCGAACGCTGGAGCTTCGGTCGCGCAACCTTGTTGGGCGACGCCGCTCATCCGATGGTGCAGTACCTGGCGCAAGGTGCGTGCACGGCCTGCGAAGACGCGGTGACACTGGGTCGGGCGCTGCGCCATGAAGACGGCGACTGGACGCGTGCGCTGGCGTTGTATGAGAAGTCGCGGGTGGCGCGCACGGCACGGGTCGTGCTGTCGGCTCGCGAAATGGGCCGCATCTATCACGCCAAGGGCGTCGAGCGGCTGGTGCGAAACGAGATGTGGAAGGGCCGATCGCAAGAGCGTTTCTACGATGCGCTCGAGTGGCTCTATGGATGGACCGCCGAGCGCTGTCTGGCGCTCGACGGTCCGGCTATCGATCGCTGATCAGCGGACCCAGATCCGACGGCCATGGCGCATTTCCCAGTGCCCGCGGCGATGATGGTGACGAACCATCGGCGGTGGTGGCGGACGGTGGTAGTGGCGTTGAGCGTGCGGGCCGCCCGGACGATGCTGCATAGGCTGGGCCGAGACAGCGAAGCTGCTGCCCAAAAGGGCGAGGCCAAGGGCCAGGATGGTTTTACGAATCATGTCTATCTCCTGTGAATGATTCTGTGGACGGGAATGTCATGCTGACAGGAGTGGATTGTGGTGCACGCGGTGTTGCAACATAGCCTCGCGTTCTCATGCGAAAAGTCGCAATCAGACGCTCGAGCAGATCGTCGAACAGGCCCAACGGATCGTTGACCAGACGAGACACGGCATAGGTTCCGAGCGCGATGCCGTCATAACGGATTTGCACGCCATCGAAGTAGTACCTAAGTGCCATACCCGCGTCGTACAAACAGCTTTCGACAGAGTCGAAAAGCTCGCCAGGCGGACGGTGTTCGGCAGCGACGACGGCACTGACCGAATAGGTGAAATTCGTGCCATTCCTGAACGCGCTTCGCAGCTCCAGGATCGGCTGCAAGGCGATCCTTGACGACACGTTGTTTGAGGCGGTAATTTTTTCCAAGCGAAGCAGTGTGTCGGCTCACCGCAAAGGTTTTGTAGGAGTCGGCCACGTGTGCGTGACGGCCTAAAAAGTGCAACCGCATGCAAGAGGTGTAGATGGACCCGAAGCGCGGGCCGGGTTTTTGCAAGGGTTGCCTGGGGAGCCCGGTAGACTCGCCAGCTTTTCGAACGAACGTTTTCCATGGCCGATTCATCCGCCGCGCGCACCAAGGCGGTTTTCGAATTCAAGAGCGCCACGCTCCCGCTGATCGCGGTGATCCTGAAGACCGCCGACCTCGCGGTGCTGGCCGAGGCGCTCGACGCGCAACTCGCCGACTCACCCGACTTCTTCGAGCAGGAGCCGGTGGTGATCGACCTGTCTCTGCTGAAAGAATCCGGCGCGGCGGCGGACATCGACTTCGCGCGGCTGCGAGCGCTGCTGGCGCGGCACCAGACCCAACCCATCGCCGTACGCGGCGGCAGCGAGCTGCAGAACATCGCAGCGCGTGCAGCGGGGCTGTCGCTGGCGGCCATGCCGGTCACTCCGGCACCGCGCTCGCCCGCGAACGAACCGGCCGCGGCGCCTGCGCCGGAAGCCCCGCAAATCGTTCGCGAAGTGCCGGTGCCCGCCAACGGCACGCTGGTCATCGACAAGCCGCTGCGCTCGGGCCAGCAGGTGTATGCGCGCGGCGGCGACGTCATCGTGACCGCAGTCGTGAGCTTCGGCGCCGAGGTCATCGCCGATGGCAACATCCATGTGTATGCGCCGTTGCGCGGCAAGGCCATCGCGGGCGCGCGCGGCAACATCGACGCACGAATTTTTTCGACCTGCCTCGAAGCGCAGTTGGTCGCCATTGCCGGCATCTACCGCACCGCGGAAGTGCCGCTGCCAGCCAGCGTGCTCGGCAGGCCGGCGACGATCCGCCTCGACGGTAAAAAGTTGGTGATCGACCCGATCGCCTGATCAGAACAGCAACAAACAAGAGGAATGGGCATGGCCAAAATTGTGGTGGTGACTTCAGGCAAGGGCGGCGTCGGCAAGACGACGACGAGCGCCAGCTTTGCATCGGGCCTGGCGCTCGCCGGCAAGAAAACGGCCGTGATCGACTTCGACGTCGGCCTGCGCAACCTCGACCTCATCATGGGTTGCGAACGGCGCGTGGTGTACGACCTCATCAACGTGATCCAGGGCGAGGCCAACCTCCACCAGGCGCTGATCAAGGACAAGCAGTGCGAGAACCTCTTCGTGCTGGCGGCTTCGCAGACGCGCGACAAGGAAGCGTTGACGCAAGACGGCGTCGAGAAGGTGCTCAAGGACCTGTCCGACATGGACTTCGACTACATCGTGTGCGACTCGCCGGCCGGCATCGAGACCGGCGCCATGATGGCGATGCACTTCGCCGACGAAGCGCTGATCGTGACCAACCCGGAAGTCTCTTCGGTGCGCGACTCCGACCGCATCCTGGGCATGCTCGGCAGCAAGACCAAGCGCGCCATCGACGGCGGCGAGCCGATCAAGGAGCACCTGCTCATCACGCGCTACAACCCGAACCGCGTGGCCGGCGGCCAGATGCTGTCGCTCGACGACATCAAGGACATCCTGCGCATCAAGCTGATCGGCGTCATCCCGGAATCGGAGACGGTGCTCAATGCGTCCAACCAGGGCGTGCCGGCCATCCACGACAAGGGCACCGACGTGTCCGAGGCCTACCAGGACGTGGTGGCCCGCTTCCTGGGCGAAGACCGTCCGCTGCGCTTCATCGACGCTGAAAAACCGAGCTTCTTCAAACGCATCTTCGGAGGGAAGTAAGCATGTCGTTTTTCGCGTTTCTCCTCGGAGAAAAAAAGAAGACTGCCAGCGTCGCCAAGGAGCGGCTGCAGATCATCCTGGCGCACGAGCGATCGAGTCTGAGCGGCAAGCGGCCCGACTACCTGCCAGAGCTGCAGCGCGAGTTGCTGGCGGTCATTTCCAAGTACGTTTCCATTCGTCCCGAAGACCTCAAGGTGCACGTGGAACGGCAGGACGACCTCGAAGTGCTGGAAGTGAAGATCGAACTGCCCGATGCGGTGAAAAAGGCCGTCACGCGGCCTGTGGTACCCGCCGCCCCGGCTCCCGCCGCCGCGTCGGCGCCCAAGGCACGCTGAACCTCGCACCATTGCCTGCAGACTCGCAACGGGGCCGCACAACCGGTGTGCGCCAGATGATCCAATTTGGACCATTTGGACAAATCGCAGCGGTCTCTTTTATGTAGATCGTTGATTTCATTGGGGTTTATGAACTGGCACGCCGCATGCATGTGGCGATGTCCATGTTCATCCTGCTGCGGCGAGGACCCTCTCAATGAAAGTCGGCATCTTCATTCCCATCGGCAACAACGGCTGGTTGCTGTCCGAGAACGCACCCCAGTACAAGCCGAGCTTCGCGCTCAACAAAGAGGTCACGCTGAAGGCCGAGCACTACGGCCTGGACTTCGTGCTGTCGATGATCAAGCTGCGCGGCTTCGGCGGCAAGACCGAGTTCTGGGACCACAACCTGGAGTCGTTCACCCTCATGGCCGGCCTCGCCGCGGTCACGACCAAGATCAAACTGTTTGCGACCGCTGCATCCTTGGTGATGCCGCCGGCCATCGTGGCGCGCATGGCGTCGACCATCGATTCGATCTCGGGCGGGCGCTTCGGCGTCAACCTGATCACCGGTTGGCAGAAGCCGGAGTATTCGCAGATGGGCATGTGGCCGGGCGACGAGTTCTTCGCAACGCGCTACCAGTACCTTTCCGAATACATCCAGGTGCTGCGCGAGCTGTGGACCACCGGCCAGTCGGATTTCAAGGGCGACCACTTCAAGATGGACGACTGCCGCCTGAGTCCGCAGCCGCAGGCCGACATGAAGGTGATCTGCGCCGGTCAGAGCGATGCGGGAATGGACTTTTCGGCCAAGCACGCCGACTACAACTTCTGTTTCGGCAAGGGCGTCAACACGCCCAAGGCCTTTGCGCCGGCGGCGCAGAAATTGATCGACGCTGCGGCCAAAACCGGCCGCAACGTCACGACCTACGTGCTCATCATGATCATCGCGGACGAGACCGACGAAGCCGCGCGCGCCAAGTGGGAGCACTACAAGGCCGGCGCCGACCAGGGCGCGATCCAGTGGCTGGGCGTGCAGGGCGCGGCCGACACCAAATCGGGTGCCGACACCAACGTGCGCCAGATGGCCGACCCGACTTCGGCGGTGAACCTCAACATGGGCACGCTGGTCGGCTCCTACGCCAACGTGGCGCGCATGCTCGACGAGATGGCCGAAGTGCCCGGTACCGAAGGCGTGCTGCTGACCTTCGACTATTTCGTTGAAGGCATCGAGGCCTTCGGCCAGCGCATCCAGCCGCTGATGAAGAGCCGCATCGGCGTCGACACACCGGTTCCCTCCGCCGTGCAGGGTGAAGCGATCGCTGCTTGAATTGATCGCACCCACCATGTCAGCGCACCACCGACGTAC
>CAXTCC010000148.1:2711-9788 GCA_964242015.1 uncultured Variovorax sp. | reverse complement strand
CCATGCGTCACTTTAATGGTAGTTGTACCGATGCTGAAAACGCGGGGTTTCCGATAGGCTGGCCCGTGGCCCTGTCGGGCCGTTTTGTTTTGCGACGCAAGTGCGATGGCGGGGAAAAAATCAACATGAAAAAGCTTTTTTGCGCGGTGGCGCTGCTGGGCGCAACGGCTGCGGCGTCGGCACAGCAGGTCAACGTGATCTGCTCGGTGCAGGCCGACTGGTGCAACATGATCGCCACGGTCTATGCCAAGACCACCGGCGTCAAGATCAACCTGGCGCTCAAGGGTTCGGGCGAGGCGCTGGCCCAGCTGGTCGCTGAAAAGGACAACCCCAAGACCGACGTCTGGTTCGGCGGCACCGGAGACCCGCATCTGCAGGCGGCCGAGTCCGGCCTCACGCTCGAATACAAATCGCCTTCGTTGCCGCAGCTCTATCCGTGGGCGCAGCAGCAGGCCCAGCAGTCGGGCTACAAGACCGTCGGCATCTACTCCGGGCCGCTCGGATTCGGCTACAACACCGAGCTGCTGAAGAAAAAGAAACGGGCGGCGCCGGCCAGTTGGGCCGACTTGCTCAAGCCCGAATACAAGGGCGACATCCAGGTCGCCAACCCGGCATCGAGCGGCACCGCTTACACCATGATCGCGACGCTGGTGCAGCTCATGGGCGAAGACAAGGCCTTCGACTACCTGAAGGCGCTGCACAAGAACGTTGGCCAGTACACCCGCTCGGGCACAGGCCCGATCAAGGCGGTGGCGCGTGGCGAAACAGCGGTGTCGATCAGCTTCGTCCACGACGCACCGCAAGAAAAGATGCAGGGCTTTCCGGTCGAGACCGCCACGCCGAGCGAAGGCACCGGCGCCGAGATCGGCTCCATGAGCATCGTCAAGGGCGCGCGCAACCTGGAGCAGGCCAAGAAGTTCTACGAGTGGGCGCTGACGCCGCAGGCGCAGACCTTCGGCGCGGCCGCCAAGCAGTACCAGCTGCCATCGAACAAGGCGACGCCGGTCGATGCCAACGTGCCCGACTTCAAGAAGATCAAGCTCATCGCCTACGACTACAAGAAGTACGGCGAGAGCGCGGAGCGGCGCCGCCTGATCGCGCGTTGGGAGAAGGATGTCAACTCGCTGCCGCATTAACGCTTCGAATGAAGATGCTGCTCAGTGAAGCGTGATGTGACGGGCAGGCGCAACGCCGCGATCTGGTTCTGTCTCGCGGCGGGATTCCTCGGCTATCTGGTCCTTCCCTGGTACGCCATTCAGGACACCAGTTGGTACGAGGCCCTGCCCCGCGTCTTCGGCGGCGACGAGGCGGCCAACGGTGTGCTGCAGGCAGCGACGCAGGGGCGAGTCTGGCTGTTCTCGGGCGTCGCCGGCTTGGCGTTATGCGCCATCGGTGCGCTGCTGCCGGCCGGCCGTGCGCAAGGGCGTTGGCTGCTGGCGGGCGGGCTCATCGGCGCCATTGGCATTTCGCTTGCGGGTTTCTTGATCGGCGCACGCGGCTGGAGCGCCGGCTGGCTCAACGCGGCGTTCGGCGAACTCGCGGTCAATCAGTTCGGCATCGGTGCCGGCGGCTTCGTGGCGTTGCTCTCGCTCATCCTGCTGGCTGCTTTCGGGTTAGCGCGGTTGGGGTTCTTCAAGGGCGACCTGTTCGTCTCGGGTGCGGTCATCGGCTGCGGCGTGATGATGGCGCTCTTTATCGCCTACCCGGTGAGCAAGGCGCTGGCCGGCGCCTTCTTCGATGAAGACGGCCATGCGTCGCTGGCGGCCTTCGTCGGGCGCGTCTTCATGGAGCGCATCTGGGGCCTGAGCTGCCTGGCCGGCGGACTGCGCTGCGGCGTCGCATGGAACACGCTGGCGCTGGCGTTGGCGACGGCAGCCGGCACCACCTTTCTCGGCACGTTGATGGCCTTGATGGCCGAGCGAGGCCACCGGCGCTGGCAGACGCCGCTGCGTGTGCTGGCGGTGCTGCCGATCATCACGCCGCCGTTCGTCGTCGGCCTCGGCCTGATCCTGCTGTTCGGCCGCGCTGGCGTGGTCAACCAGTTGCTGGAAACATGGTTCGGCATCGAGCCGTCGCGCTGGTTCTACGGGCTCAAGGGCCTTGTCATCGCGCAGCTGTTCGCCTTCACGCCGATCGCCTTCATGATCATGCGCGGCGTGGTGCAGGGCATCGCACCGAGCCTCGAAGAAGCCGCGCAAATGCTGCGGGCCGACCGGCGCCGCACCTTCTTCACCATCACGCTGCCGTTGCTGAAACCAGGGCTGGCCAATGCCTTCCTGGTCGGGTTTATCGAGAGCATCGCCGACTTCGGCAATCCGGTGGTGGTGGGCGGCGATTTCTCGGTGCTGGCGACCGATGTGTTCTTCGCCATCGTCGGCGCGCAGAACGATCCGGGCCGCGCCGCATCGCTGGCATGGATCCTTACCTTCTTCGCGCTCGGCGTGTTCGCGCTGCAGCGCGGGGTGCTCGGCAAGCAGAACTTCACCACGGTCAGCGGCAAGGGTGACGCTGGCATCGCGATGCCGCTGCCCGACGGCGTGCGGCGCACCATCTACGCCATCGCGTTTCCGTGGATCGTGTTCACGCTGGTGGTCTATTTGTTCGCCTTCGCTGGCGGCTTCGTGCAGACCTGGGGCCGGGACTACAGCTTGACGCTCGCCCACTTCAAGACGGCGTTCTCGCTGGAGTGGGGGCAGTTCGGTCTGGTGTGGGCCGGCACGGCGTGGAACTCGCTCTTCACCACGCTGAAGCTGGCCGGCATCTCGGCGCCGATCACCGCCGCGACGGGCCTGCTGATCGCCTGGCTGCTGGCGCGCAACGAGTTCAAGGGACAGGGGCTGTTCGAGTTCGCGGCGCTGCTCGCCTTCGCCATCCCTGGCACGGTGCTGGGCGTGAGCTACATCCTGGCCTTCAACGTGCCGCCACTGGAACTCACCGGCACCGGGCTCATCATCGTGCTGTGCTTCATGTTTCGCAATTTGCCGGTGGGCGTGCGGGCCGGCACGGCAGCGTTCAAGCAACTCGACCGCTCGCTCGACGAGGCCTCGCTGATGCTGCGCGCATCGACGGCGCAAACGCTCTTCAAGGTCGTGCTGCCGTTGTTGAAGCCTGCCCTGGTGGCGTCGCTGGTCTACAGCTTCGTGCGCGCGATGACGACGGTGAGCGCGGTGATCTTCCTGGTCACGGCCGAGAACGAACTGGCGACGACCTACATCATCGGACGCGTCGGCAATGGCGACTACGGCGTGGCGCTCGCGTACTGCACGGTGCTGATCGTGCTGATGTCGGCGGTGATCGCGCTGATCCAGCTGGCGGTCGGCGAGCGCAGGCTGGGGCGCCGCGGCGCCATCGCCGCGAGCACGACCACGGTAGCGACACCCGCGTAGCCTGCGCACTGAACACAAGGCAGTCATGACGACCCACGGCATCGAATTTCGCAACGTCACCAAGCGCTACGGCACGGACAAGAACGCACCGCTCGCGGTCAAGGGCATCAGCTTCGAGGTGCCGCAAGGCACGCTGACCACCATCCTCGGGCCCTCGGGCTGCGGCAAGACGACCACGCTGCGCATGATCGCGGGGCTCGAGTCACCGACCTCCGGTTCGATCCTCATGGGCGGCCGCGACGTGACCACGCTCGGGCCCGGCGAGCGCAACGTCAGCATGATGTTTCAGAGCTACGCGCTCTTTCCGCACATGGACGTGATCCAGAACGTGGCCTACGGCCTGCGCATGAGCGGTGCCAAGAAAGACGAGGCGACATCGCGTGCGCGCGAGGCGTTGCGCGGCGTCGGCCTGGTCGGCTTCGACACGCGTTTGCCGAGCGAACTGTCGGGCGGTCAGCAGCAGCGCGTGGCACTCGCGCGCGCGTTGGTGCTGGAACCTGCGGTGCTGCTGTTCGACGAGCCGCTGTCGAACCTCGACGCCCGTCTGCGCCGCGAAATGCGCGAAGAGATCCGCACGCTCCAGCAGCGCTTGAAGCTCACGGTCGCCTACGTCACGCACGACCAGAGCGAGGCGCTGGCGGTGAGCGACCAGATCATCGTGATGGACCACGGCGTCATCGCGCAACGCGGCACACCCGAGCAGCTCTACGGCAAGCCGGAGAGCGAATTCGTCGCCGGCTTCATGGGCGAGGCGATGGTGTTTCCCGCCATGGCGCAGCCCGATGGCGTCGTGACGCTCGGCCCGCTGACGTTGGGGCCGCGCTACGCCGTGCCGCCGGGCGTGGTCAAGGTCGCGGTGCGGCCCGAGGCGTGGTTGATCGGCTCGGCCGTCGGCATCGATGCGACGCTGCGGAAGGCGACGTACCTGGGGAGCTTCTACGAGTACGTTTTCGAGACCGCGCTCGGTGCGGTGTTCGTCGTGTCGTACGACCTGGGACGGCCGCTCGCGGCCGGCGTGCACACGACGTTGTCGCTCGGCAACCACGGGGTGTCGGTGGTGCCCGTCGCAAGTTGAGGGCGAGTCGATGTTCATGCGGTCCAATGGCGGCATGAACATCGTTTTCGATCTGGGCGCCGTGCTCGTAGCGTGGGAGCCTGTCGCACTGATCCAGACTCACCTCGGCCCGCATGCCCCGACGGCCGAAGCCGCACATGCGCTGGCGCGCGACATGTTCCATCACGAAGACTGGCTCGGCTTCGACCGTGGCACGCACCCGCTCGACGTCGCGATCGGGCTGATGGCGAAGCGCCTGGATCTGCCGGCCGACAAGCTCGATGCGCTGCTGGCCCCCATGGGCGAACGCTTGGCACCGATCGCTGTCACCGTCGATCTGCTCGATGGACTGCGGCAGCGGCGCGATGCCGGTGAAGACCTCAAGCTCTACTACCTCTCGAACATGCCGGTGTCGTATGCCCGTGCGCTCGAACGACGCATGTCATTCCTGCAGTGGTTCGACGGCGGGATCTTTTCAGGCGACGTCAAGCTGCTGAAGCCGCAGCGTGAGATCTATGCGCTGCTGGCAGAGCGGTTCACGCTGGAGCCGGAGGCGACGGTGTTCATAGACGACTCGCAAGCCAACGTCGATGCCGCGCTTGCGTTCGGCTGGCGTGCGGTGCACTGCGAGGCGCCGAGTGCATTGCCGCTGCAACTGGCGGCGCAGATGGCGGCCGTCTCAGAGACCGCTGCCATCGCTTCCGACAACGCCCTCAGGGCACCGCGGGCGTCTTAGCCGTGACGGTCTCCGGCAAGGTCGCCCTCGCACCCGGCGAAGGCGTGAAGGCTGCCGGGACCACCGGTTCACCGGTCCGTATCACCTTGTCCACGTCGAAGCCCAACGTGCGCGCGTAGTCGAGTTCCGCAGTGAGCGTGGCGTCGTCCAGCCGCGGCGCGCGCGACAGCACCCAGAGGTACTGGCGGTCGGGTGAGCCGACCAGCGCGACCTGGTAGTCGCGGTCGAGCTTCAGGATCCAGTAGTCGCCCCACACCAGCGGCAGCCAGCTCAGCCATTGCGGCGCGAAGCGAACTTCCAGGCGGCCGGCACCGGGCTGACCGGCGACCGGCACCACGCGCGCGGCACCCACCGACTCTTCGAAGCTGCCATCGGACAGGATGCAGCGGTTGCGCACTTCGATCGTGCCATCGGGCAGCGGCACGTACTCGGCCGTGACCGGACCGGTGCATTGCTTTTCAAAACGATTGGGCAGGCGGGCTTGTTCATGCCACAGGCCGGCGTAGCGCTTGAGGTCGACAGGTGCCACGACCTGCAAGGGCGCACGCATCAACGGAGCGCCATCGGCCGGACCGGCGAGAGGCTGCGCGCGGGCGTTTCGGGCCGTCGTCATGGCGATCAACGTCAAAAATCCGCCGACGCAAAAGGCGGCCGTCAGGGTGCCGATGGACACGTTGCGGGCATGGTCTTCAGACTCGAAGCGAAGCTCTGTTTCCGGCGGTGGGAGCGCTTCGCGGGTGCGACGAAAAGACATTGGATTTCCTCCTGATGAGACGATGAATGCATATTCAGCCGCGCACGCGCGTGGCCGCGTCAGTGACGGACCACGGGGACTGTCGGCATCGGCGCTATTCGCCGATCTGCCGCCTGCATCAAAACATGCGGGGTGCTCAAAGCAGTACAAGCAACCGTCAACATCGCGCAGGATAATGATTCGATGAACCAACTCGACGCACTCCGCCAATGGACCACCGTGGTGGCCGACTCCGGTGACTTCCGCCTGCTCTCGCAGTACAAGCCGCAAGACGCCACCACCAATCCTTCGCTGATCCTGAAGTCGGTGCAGAAGGCCGACTACAAGCCTTTGCTCGACGACGCCGTCAGCAAGTTTTCAGGCAAGCCGATCGATGAAGTCATCGATCGCCTGCTGGTGCGCTTCGGCACCGAGATCCTGTCGATCATCCCGGGCCGGGTTTCGACCGAGGTCGATGCGCGACTGAGCTTCGACACAGCCGCGACCGTCCAGCGCGGTGAACGCATCGTGGCGATGTACCGCGCCGAGGGCATCGATGTCGAGAAGCGCGTGCTCATCAAGGTCGCGTCGACGTGGGAGGGCATCGAAGCGGCCCGCCAGCTGCAACAGAAGGGCATCAACTGCAACCTCACGCTGCTGTTCTCGTACGCGCAAGCGGTGGCCTGCGGCGCGGCTGGCGTCAAGCTGATCTCGCCTTTCGTCGGGCGCATCTACGACTGGTACAAGAAGACGGCGGGCGCCAAGTGGGACGAGGCCGCCAATGCTGGCGCCAACGACCCGGGCGTGAAGTCGGTCCAGCAGATCTTCGACTACTACAAGAGCCAGGGCATCAAGACCGAAGTCATGGGCGCGAGCTTCCGCAACGTCGGGCAGATCGCCGCGCTGGCGGGTTGCGACCTGCTGACCATCAGCCCCGAATTGCTGGGCGAACTCGCCGCCAGCGAAGCGCCGCTCAAGCACGCGCTGGACGCATCGGCTGCCGCCAAGCTCGACATCCAGCCGGCGTCTTACGACGAACCCGGATTCCGCTTCGCAATGAACGAGGACGCGATGTCCACCGAGAAGCTGGCCGAAGGCATTCGCGCCTTCGCTGCCGATGCGGTGAAGCTTGAAAAGTTGATGGAGTCGAAGTGAGCGCGGCCGGCGC
>CAXTCC010000148.1:0-2611 GCA_964242015.1 uncultured Variovorax sp. | reverse complement strand
CTCAGCCAGTCGGCACCCTATGTCTTCGCCGACATGTCGAAGAGCCTGACCGACGCAGCGACCGAAAAGCTGCTGCTGGCGCTGGCACGCGAATGCGGGCTGGAAGCCCATCGCGACGCGATGTTCGCCGGCGACCACATCAACACCACCGAAGACCGCGCCGTGCTGCACACGCTGTTGCGCGCGCCGGCCGCCCAAGGCATGACCGGCGAGCTGGCCGAGGTGCACGCCACGCTCGACGCGATGCTGGCGTATGCCGAAAAAGTGCGTGCCGATCACACGATCACCGACGTCGTGAACATCGGCATCGGCGGTTCCGACCTTGGCCCGCAGATGGCTGTGCTTGCCATGGCCGAGTACGTCGCGCCAGGAAAGCGCTTCCATTTCGTCTCCAACGTCGACGGCCACGAACTGGCTGGCGTGCTCAAGGGATTGGCGCCGGAACACACGCTGTTCCTGATCGCGTCGAAGACCTTCACCACCGCCGAGACGATGACCAACGCGCAGTCGGCGAAGCACTGGTTCGAGCAGGCGGGCGGCGTCGACATCGCGCGGCATTTCGCGGCGCTGACGACCAATGTCGAAGCGGCGAAGGCCTTTGGCATCGACACGACTTTCGGTTTCTGGGACTGGGTCGGCGGTCGTTATTCGCTCTGGTCGGCCATCGGGCTGCCGATCGCGCTGGCCATCGGCGCCGACGGCTTTCGCGCGCTGCTGGCCGGCGCACACGCGATGGACGAACACTTTCGCACGGCGCCGCTGGAGCAGAACCTGCCGGTGCGGCTCGGTCTGCTCGACGTCTGGTATCGCAATTTCCACCGCTTCACGACGCGCAGCATCGCGCCGTATCACAGCGCGTTGAAGCGTCTTCCGGCGTACCTGCAACAGCTCGAGATGGAAAGCAACGGCAAGCAGGTCGACCTCGACGGCAAGCCGCTGCCTTTTGGTACGTCACCGGTGCTATGGGGCGAGCCCGGCACCAACGGGCAGCATGCGTACTTCCAGATGCTGCACCAGGGCACCGACGTGACGCCACTCGAATTCATCGGCGTGCGCGATGCGTCGCACGACCTCGACGGCCATCACCCGAAGCTGCTGGCCAACTGCATCGCGCAGGCACAGGCGTTGATGGTCGGCAAGAAGGATGCAGGGGGTCACAAGAACTTTCCGGGCAATCGGCCGAGCACCTTCTTCGTCTTCGAGAAGCTGACGCCGGAGACGCTCGGCGCCTTCCTGGCGATGTACGAGCACCGGGTGTTCACCAGCGGCGCGCTGTGGGGCATCAACAGCTTCGACCAATGGGGCGTGGAGCTCGGCAAGGTGCTGGCGCGCGACATCGAACCGCGATTGGCTTCGGGCGACACATCGGGGCTCGACGCTTCGACGGCGGGGCTGCTGGAGCGTCTGCGGCCCGCTGCCTGAATCGACCTCGGCGCCCGCTCGGCATTTATGATTCCTCGGGGTTTTCCCGTGGGAATTACAAAGAGGAGTTAGCCGAATGAATATCCAGGAATCTGTTCGAACGTGCTTTACCAAGTTTGCCGATTTCACGGGCCGCGCCTCGCGATCCGAATATTGGTGGTTCGTCCTTGTCTACTTCATCGCCGCCTTTGTCGGCGCCTTGATCCATCGGTACGTGCAGGCACTGGTCGTGCTGGTGTTCATCGTGCCGCTGCTGGCAGCGGGTGCACGCCGCCTGCACGATATCGGCAAGACCGGATGGCTGCTGCTGATCGGACTGATCCCTATCGTCAACTTGGTGCTGCTGTACTTCACGGTGCAGCCGACACAGCCTGAAAGCAACCAGTGGGGCGCCCCGCCCATTCCGGTGCCCGTGGCGTGAGCCGCGCACCGCTTTGAATTGATAAGGCCGCCGCGAGCGGCCTTTTTTGCGCCCGCCTTCGGATGCGCTACATCCTGTATTGCTGGAATCAGGGAATTCACTAGCCAATCAGTGCATGAAAGTACCGTCGGCAGCAATCGAAGTACCAAAGCCGCAACCGCGACTGTCCAGAATCCGCACCACAGCGATCGGTGGTCGCTGATCACAACAGGAGACTATTCATGAAGCGTTTCGCCAAAGCGGGCCTCGTCCTCGCACTCACTGCCGCCGGGTTCGCCCACGCCGCCACCGAACTGGTCATCGCCACCGTCAACAACGGCCACATGATCGAAATGCAGAAGCTCACACCGGTCTTCGAGAAGGCCAACCCCGATATCAAGCTGAAATGGGTGACGCTCGAAGAAGGCACGCTGCGTCAGCGCGTGACGACCGACATCGCTACCAAGGGCGGCCAGTTCGACGTCATGACCATCGGCCTCTACGAAGCACCGATCTGGTCGAAGAAGGGCTGGCTCAAACCCATCGCCACCGATGCCGCGTACGACGTCGACGACCTGCTGCCCGCCATTCGCAATGGCCTCTCGACCGACGGCAAGCTCTACGCCGCGCCGTTCTACGGCGAAAGCTCGATGCTGATGTACCGCAAGGACCTGGCCGACAAGGCCGGCATCAAGCTCGGCGACAACCCGACCTGGGCACAGGTCAAGGAGTTTGCCGACAAGGCCAACGACCCGAAGGCCGGCGTGTACGGCATGTGCCTGCGCGGCA
>CAXTCC010000147.1:0-9811 GCA_964242015.1 uncultured Variovorax sp. | reverse complement strand
CGGCGAACACCACCGGCACGAAGAACAGGGTCGACACGGTGGCGAACAGCAGCCCGCCGATGACTGCGCGGCCCAGAGGCGCGTTTTGCTCACCACCTTCACCCAGGCCCAACGACATCGGGATCATGCCGATGATCATGGCCAGCGCGGTCATCAGCACCGGCCGGATGCGCGTCGCGCCGGCTTCGAGCGAGGCGGCCAGCGGCGTGGCGCCTTCTTCGCGCCGCTGCCGCGCGAACGACACCAGCAAGATGCTGTTGGCGGTGGCCACACCCATCGTCATGATGGCGCCGGTCAAGGCCGGGACGCTCAGGGTGGTGCCTGTGATGAAGAGCATCCAGGCGATGCCGGCCAGCGCCGCGGGCAGTGCCGCGATGATGATGAAGGCATCGGTCCACGACTGGAAGTTGACGACGATGAGCAGGTACACCAGCACGATCGCCATCGCCAACCCGACCCCCAGGCCGATGAACGACGACTGCATCGTCTGCACCTGGCCGCGGATGACGACTTCGCTACCGCGCGCCAGCTTGGGCCGCAGCGCATCGACCTGCGCCTTGACCTTGTCGGCCACGCTCGCCAGGTCGGTGCCCTGGACGTTCACGTAGACGTCGATGGCCGGCAGGATGTTGTAGCGCGACGCGATGGCAGGCTGACGTGCGGGAGCCACCTCGACCAGGTTGCCGAGCAGCTGCGTGCTGCCGGTACCTGCGCTCGCTGCGGTGACGTTCGCGCCGCCGACGCCGACCGGCATGTTGAGCAGGGCATCGAGCGAGTCGACCTTGTACTGCGGGGTTTGCACTGCAATGCTGTAGACCACGCCGTTGTTCGGATTGAGCCAGAAGGCCGGCGCCGTCTGCGAACTGCCCGACAGCGAAATGAGCACGTTCTGCCCGACGTTCGACGCGCTCAGCCCGAGCTGCTGCAGCCGCGTGCGGTCCATGTTCATGTTCAGCGTCGGCGTGTCGAGCCGCTGGTGCACGTGCGCGTCGACGGCCCCCGGTATCTGGCGAACGGACTTCACCAGCTCGGCCGCCAGTGCCGCGTTGGCGTCGATGTTGGCGCCGGTGAACTGGACGTCGATGGCCGCGGGGAGCCCGAAGTTCAGGATCTGCGTGACGATGTCGGCCGGCTGAAAGAAGAACTCGGTGCCCGGAAAACGCTTGGGCAACTCGGCCCGCAACAAGGTGACGAATTCTTCGGTCGGCTTGTGGCCTTCTTTCAGCGACAGGTTGATTTCGCCATCGAGCGTGCTGATGGTGCCGGCGTTGCTGTACGACAGGTTGATGCCGCTGTTGGCCACGCCGAGGTTGTCGAGAATCGTCTCCAGCTGATCGGCCGGAACCAGCTCGCGAATGGCGTCTTCGACCTCGTCGGCCAGCCGCGCCGTTTCTTCGATCCGGGTGCCGGTCGGCGCGCGCATGTGCAGGCGAATCTGGCCGGCATCGACGCTCGGAAAGAAGTCCCGGCCCAGCACCGGATAGAGCAGACAAGAGAGCAGGCAGAAACCCAGGAACACCAGCGCGAAGATCTTGCGTTGCGTGAGCAGGCCCGACAGCGACAGCGTGTAGGCGCGGCGCACGCGCTCGAACTGGCGATCGAAGCCGCGGTACACGCGCTGCAACAGGCTCGGCCTGGCGTCGGCATCGGTGTGCACGTTGCGCATCAGCAGCATGACCAGTGTCGGCACCAGCGTGCGAGACAGCAGGTACGACGCGAGCATCGCGAACACCACCGCTTCGGCCAGCGGCACGAACAGGAATCGCGCCACGCCCGACAGGAAGAACATCGGCACGAACACGATGCAGATGCACAGCGTCGAGACGAAAGCCGCCACGCCGATTTCGTTGGCCCCGGTCAGGATGGCCTCGTCGAGCTCGGTGCCCATGTGGATGTGCCGCTCGACGTTCTCGATCGTCACGATGGCCTGGTCGACCAGGATGCCGACCGACAACGCGAGCCCTCCCAGCGTCATGATGTTGAGCGTCTCGCCGAGCGCGTAGAGCGCCAGGATCGACGCCAGGATCGACAGCGGAATCGTCAGCGCGATGATGAGCGTGCTGCGCCAGTTGCCGAGAAACAAAAGCACCATTGCGGCGGTCAAGGCGGCCGCGATGATGGCCTCGATCACGACGCCCTTGAGCGCCGCCTTGACGAACACCGACTGGTCGAAAAGCGGCGTGATCTTGACGTCTTCCGGCAGCACCTGCGCCACCTTGGGCAGCAACGCGCGCAGGTTGGCCACGATGTCGAGCGTCGATGCGCCACCGTTCTTGAGCACCGACAACAGCACGCCGCGGGCACCGTCTTGCCGCACGATGTTGGTCTGCGGCGAGAAGCCGTTGCGCACATAGGCGACGTCGCGCAGGTAGGTGGTGCCGCCGCCAGGCGTGCTCCGCACCGGCAGGTCGTTGAGTCCGGCCACCGCCTCGGGCGAGCCGTTCATCTTCACCGTGTATTCGGTGTCGCCGAACTTGGCGGTGCCGGAAGGAAGAATCAGGTTCTGCACGTTGATGGCGTTGACCACGTCCGACGGCGCGAGGCCGCGTGCCTGCAGCGCCTGCATGTCGAGGTCGACCGAGATCAGCGGGTTTTTGCCGCCGTACGGAAACGGCACGGCCACGCCCGGAATCGTGATGAGCTGTGGCCGCAGGATATTGACCGCGGCATCGAACAGCGACTGCTCGGGCCGCGTCGCGCTCGACAGGCCGAGCTGGATCACCGGGATGCTCGACGCCGAATATTTGATGACCAGCGGCGGCGTGATGCCGGGCGGCAGCTGGCGCAGTTGCGATTGCTCGACCGCCACCACTTGCGCGATGGCGGTCTGGATGTTGGCGGTCGGCTGGAAGAAGATCTTGATGATAGACACACCCGAGAGCGACTGCGACTCGATGTGCTCGATGTCGCTCACCGTGGTGGTCAGGCTGCGCTCGTTCTGCGAGGCGATGCGCTGCCCCATTTCCTGCGCGGAAAGCCCGGTGTAGTTCCAGATGATGCTGATCACCGGAATGTTGATTTCCGGAAAGATGTCCGTCGCCATCTTCAGCAGCACGAACGGCGTCGCCAGCACGATCAGCAGTGCCATGACGATGAAGGTGTACGGGCGCCGCAGCGCCAACTGGACCATGGACACGGGTGTTACTTCAGGGGATTGACGGCGGATCTTATGGGAGAAGTATTACTTTGGCGTTGGGCGGGGCGTCGTTCCGCGGTCGGAGGTCGCCCGATCACGCAAGCACGGATTGGGCCGCGCGAAAGCCGAGCCAGGTCAGGCAGAGCGAGCCGCCGAGGTGCAGTGCGATGGTGCCGAGCGCCAGACCGGCGCGGCCCTGCATCAGCATGCCGACGACTTCACCGGAAAAGCTGGAAAACGTGGTCAGCGTGCCGAGGAAGCCGGTGATCGCCATCAGGCGCCAGGCCGGGTCGATGTCCGGAAAGGCGTCGAAGGCGGCAATGCAGACCCCGATGAGAAAGCCACCCACCAGGTTGACCGCCAGCGTGCCCCACGGCAAGGTGCCGCCGGGATTGAGCCAGAGCTGCACGCCCCACCGCAACAGAGCGCCGACACACGCGGCGATGCAGATGACGAGGCCTTGCAGGAACATGGTTTGGCTACTTTTCTGCGCCCATCATCAGGTCGGGAAGGATGGTGACGATGCTCGGGAAGATCGTGATGAGCGCGATGCAGACTACCAAACAAAAGAAGAACGGGATGGCCGCCTTGGCGATCACGTTGCTGTCTTTCCCCGTCATGTTCTGCAGCACGAAGAGGTTGAAGCCGACCGGCGGCGTCACCTCGGCGATTTCCACCAGCAGCACGATGAAGATGCCGAACCAGACCAGATCGAAGCCGGCCTTCTGGATCATCGGCAGCACCACGGCGCTGGTCAGCACGATCATGCTGATGCCGTCGAGCGCGGTTCCCAGGATCAGGTACACCACGACCAGCGCGCCGATCAGCGCATAGGGCGACAGATGCATGCTGTCGACCCATTCCGCCAGTTCACGCGGGATGCCGGTGAACGCCATCGTCTTGGTAAGGAAAGCGGCGCCGGCCAGGATGAACATGATCATGCAGCTGGTGCGTGTCGCGCCCATCAGCGCGTCCTTGAAGTTCTGCCAGGTCAGGCTCTTGCCCCATGCCGCGATCGCCAGCGAACCCAGCACGCCGAAGGCCGCGCACTCGGTCGCCGTTGCCCAGCCGGCAATCAGCACCCAGACGATGAAGACGATCAGCAGCGCGCACGGGATCAGATTGCCCGATAGCCGAATCTTCTCCATGAAGGTCGTTGGCGGGTCCGCCGGCGGCACCTTGTCGGGGTTGCGAATACTCCACCACGCGATGTAGCCGGAGAACAGCAGCATCAACAGAAAGCCCGGCAGGAAACCGGCCAGAAAGATGCGGATGATCGACGCATCGGCCGCCACCGCGTAGACCACCATGGTGATCGACGGTGGGATCAGGATGCCGAGCGTGCCGGCCGTTGCCAGCGAACCGATCGCCATCTTCTCGTCGTAGCCGCGGCGCATCAGTTCCGGCAAGGCGACCTTGGCGATGGTCGCGCAGGTGGCGGCCGACGAGCCCGAGACCGAGCCGAACACGCCGCAGCCCAGGATGGTCGTGTGCATCAGCCGACCCGGCACGCGGTTGAGCCACGGGCGCAGGCCCTCGAACATCTCTTCGCTCAGCTTGGTGCGGAACAGGATTTCGCCCATCCAGATGAAGAGCGGCAAGGCGGCCAGCTCCCAGCTCGCGTTGCTCTCCCAGAAGGAAGAGAACAGGTTCTTGGCCGGCAGCGTGTTGGTGAAGAAGGCCTGACCGACCCAGCCGACGATCGCCAGCGTCATCGCGATCCAGACGCCACCGGCGAGCAGCACCAGCATGATGGCGAGCAGCAGCGCGCCCATCAAAAGGGTTTCGACCATGGGTGTCCTAAACGTCGGAAGAAAAGTCGCCGGCGGCGTGGCGCTCTTCTACGGCACGCTGGTAGCTGGGTTTCTCGCCGCGCACCACGCCGACCAGCTCGTCGACCATCGCGATCAACAACAGCCAGCAGCCGACCACGAAGGTCGCTTGCGGAATCCAGATCGGAATGACGACCAGGCCGGTCGCCATTTCGGCGAATTCATAGCTTTCCCAAGTGAAACTCGTGGCTGCATAGGTGAGGTACGAGACCGACACCGAGGCGATCAGCAGGCAGGTGACATCGAGCGCGCGACGCAGCTTGGGCGACACGGCTTCGAGCAACAAGGTGACGCGCACGAAGTCGCCATGCCGGAACGCATGCGCCATCGCCAGGAAAGCGGCGGCGGCGCAAAGCCAGGCCACGACGTCGTTGAGTCCGCTGACATGCCAGTTCAGTTGCCGGCCGACGCCGGCCAGGATCATCAGCACGAAGATCAGGAAGATGCAGAGCGCAGCGAGTGCGCCTGCGCCGTCGTAGAGGCGGTCCAGGAAGCGGCGCACTGACGACTACTTCTTTTTGTACGTATCGACGATCGCGGCGCCGTCGGCACCGGCGACCTTCAGCCAGTCCGACTGCATGATCGCGCCGACCTGGCGCATGTCGGCGTCGAGTTTGGCCGAGGGCTTGTGGATCTTCATGCCACGTTCGGCCAGCAGCTTCTTGTATTCGTCGTTCTTGGCTTCGGCGGTTTTCCAGCCGCGCGCCTCGGCATCGGCCGCAGCTTTAAGCACCGCGGCTTTGGTGGTGGCGTCGAGCGCATCGAACGATTTGGCGTTGACCAGAATGGCGTTCTTCGGAATCCAGGCCTGCGTGTCGTAGAAGTTCTTGATGCTCTCGTACGTCTTGGTGTCGAAGCCGGTCGAGCCGGAGCTCATGTAGCTTTCGATGACGCCAGTCGCCATGGCCGCGCTCAGTTCGGCTTGCTGGATCTGCACCGGCTGCGCGCCGATGAGTTCGGCGATCTTGGCAGTCGCCGGGCTGTAGGCGCGCCACTTGATGCCGCGCAAGTCGGCGACCGAGGCGATTTCCTTTTTGCTGTAGATGCCTTGCGGCGCCCACGGCACCATGAAGAGCACCTTGATGCCCTGCGCGGCCAGTAGTTTTTCCATCTGCGGCTTGGAGGCGTCGTAGAGCTTCTTGGCGTCCGGATAGGTCGTCGCCAGAAACGGGACGCCGTCGAGCGCGTAGATCGGGTTCTCGTTGGCAAAGTTGGCGAGCAGGATTTCGCCCGCCTGCGCCTGGCCGCTTTGCACCGCACGCTTGATTTCGGGCGCCTTGAAGAGCGAGGCGTTGGCGTGCACCGTGATCTTCACCTTGCCACCGGTGGCCGCGTCGACATCCTTGGCGAACTGCGTGATGTTTTCGGTGTGGTAGTTGGTGGCCGGGTATGCCGTGGGCAGATCCCATTTGGTCTGCGCCAAGGTGGCGGCACTCAGGGTGATGCCGGCGAGGGCGATGCAAAACTTGTGATTCATGTGCACTCCGGGATATTTGGTCAGGTCGAGGACAGGAAACATACCTGCAAATATCGGGCCACGACCGAGGCCTTTCCCTGTGGTCCGTCTTGCGTGTGCGATGGCGCGGACGCAAAAAAGCCGCCCGGAGGCGGCTTGGTGTTTTGCGTTCACGACGCGCGTCTGGTTCACTGCTTGGCAGTGGCCTTCGGCTTGGCTTCTTCCTTCGGGTCGGCTTTGGCAATCTTCGCGCTCTTGCCTGCTTTTGCTGGCGCAGCCGCATCGACGTCGCCCTTGAACGCTTCGCCGTTCACTGTCAGGCCTTCGCTCGACAGCTTGGTGGCCTTCTTCGACTTCACGCCCTTGACGCGGCTCATGAGGTCGGGCCAGTCCTTGAACTGGCTGGTGGTGCGCGCGTCGATGATGCGCTTCGACATGGCGGGGCCGACGCCTTTGAGGCCGTCGAGTTCGGCGGCGGTGCCCTTGTTGGCATCGACAGCGGCGAACGAGGCGACTGCGAACACCATGGCGGCCAGCGCCGCTGCAAATTTCTTGAACATGTTTCTACTCCCTGATTGGTTGATATGAAGTGCCGGCGCAAGGCGCGCAAGCTTCGTTTCAACGGAGTCGCAAAGGCCGGCGTTGACCGGAATTTGCCAATCAAATGTCTCAATACCCACGCCCGAAAACCTCCCCAAATCTTGGGCTTTGCCTCTGAGGTTTTTTCGAGCTTTTCAGAGTTCTTCGACGCGTCGTGGCGGGTAGCTGTCCCACGCCTGGCAGCCCGGACAGTGCCAGAAATACTGGTGTGCCTCGAAGCCGCAAGCGGCGCATCGATAGCGCATGAGCGGCCGGGTCGCCTGGTCGAGCGCGCGCTGTACCTGCGGATGAAACTGCTCGTGGGTCAGCGTTTCTCCGGCCAGCCAGCGTGATGCCGCCACCAGTGAAGGCTGGTGCGCCAGATGCGCGATGTACCCGTCGCGCGGCGTCGGTGCGTCCGTTGAAGTGAGGTCGTCCGGCAGGATCGGTGTGCCGCCGAGCGCGATGACGGCTTCGAGCACATCGATCGACGGCGATGCCGCATAGCGACGCTGCAGCAGCGCGAGCGCCTCGCCGGCGCGTTGCGACGCCACGGCTGCCTGCTGCAGCGATGCGGCAAAGAGCGGCAACGCCAGCGGTGCCGTTTCAGACAAGGCCATCAGCGTTTCGAATGCCGCTGCCGCTTCGCCGTTGCGCAGTTGAAGGTTGGCGGTGTCGATGGCTGGACGCGGCGCTTGCGGTGCCAATGCCGTTGCCTGCTTCAGCAGCGCGGCCGCGGCGGCCAGATCGCCTGCGGCGGTCTGTTCGGCAGCCTGCTCGCAGAGATGGTGAGCGCGACGCGTGCTGTAGCTGGCCTGGTCCGAATCGTCCAGTTTTTGCGCGACCTCGGCCGCCTGCGCCCATTCGCGCGAGCGTTCGTAGATGGCGAGCAACGAAAGCCGTGCCTCGTTTTCGTAGCGGGTGCCTTCGAGCTTTTGCAGCGCGGCCTCGGCACGATCGAGCAGGCCGGCGCGCAGGAAATCCTGCGCCAATGCATGCTGTGCACGATCGCGGTCGGCGCGACTCAGGTCGCCGCGCCCAAGCAGATGTTCGTGCACACGTACCGCGCGCTGGTATTCGCCACGACGTCGAAAAAGGTTGCCAAGCGCGAAGTGCAGTTCCTGCGTGTCAGGGTCGTTCTGAACCGCTTCGATGAAGGCATCGATGGCCTGGTCCTGCTGTTCGTTCAGCAGAAAGTTGAGCCCGCGAAAGTAGGCCTTGGGCGCTTGCCGGTTCTCCAGCTTCAACTGCCGCAGGTCGAAGCGCGATGCCAGCCAGCCGAGAACGAAAGCGATCGGCAGGCCGAGCAGCAGCCAGCTGAAGTCAAAGTCCATGTTGTCGTGCCACTGGCAGTTCCGCGTTGACCGTCGAAGGGCCCGTCGCAGCGCGCATCGCCTCCGGGGCTCGCGTCGCGGCGACGCGGTGCTTCCACCAGCCCGGAAGCATGCCGAGCGCCCCGATCACCAGGCCGCCGGTGAATGCCGCGAGGACGACGAGCACGAGCGGTGCGCGCCAATAGGTGCCGAAGAAGAAATAGACCGTCGCGTCTTGCTGGTTGTTCAGCGCAAAGGCGAAGAGGGTAAAAAAAATGGCTGCCTTGAGCAGCCACAGGAGGTATTTCATGCGCGTCCCCGTTGGCGCGACGATTTTGCCATCAGGCCTTGCGGCTCGCGGCGTCGAGCTCGGCGGTGCGCGCATCGACTGCCTCGCGCAACGCCTTGCCCGGCTTGAAATGCGGCACCCGCTTTTCCGGAATCTGCACGCTCTCGCCCGAGCGCGGATTGCGACCGATGCGCGGCGGTCGCCGATTCACCGAGAAGCTGCCGAAGCCGCGAATCTCGATGCGATGCCCGCGCACGAGCGCTTCGCTCATCGCGTCGAGAATCGTCTTGACGGCGTACTCGGCATCGCGATGCGTCAGCTGCGCGAATCGGGCTGCAAGTTCTTCGACGAGGTCAGAGCGTGTCATAGGCCAACAAGGTACAAACAAAAAAAAGGGCGCTGGTGAGCGCCCCTTTCCATTCCAGAAACACCGCGGAACGGGCTTGGCCCGGCCGTTGGTGTTGCCCCCGGTAGGGGGTGGGAGCACGACACGAAGTGCGTGCAACCTGGGGGCGAGCCTTATTTGTCGTTGTTGTCCAGCTTGGCGCGCAACAGGGCGCCCAGGCTGGTGGTGCCCGCGTTTTCGCGTGCCGACTGCTGGCTCAGGTTGGCCATGGCGCCTTGTTCGTCGACCATGTCCTTCTGCTTGATCGAAAGCTGGATGTTGCGGGTCTTGCGATCCACATTCAGCACGACCGCAGTGACTTCGTCGCCTTCCTTCAGCACGTTGCGAGCATCTTCCACGCGGTCGCGGGAGATTTCGCTGGCGCGCAGGTAGCCGAGGATGTCTTCGCCGAGGTCGATCTCAGCGCCCTTGGCGTCGACGGTCTTGACCTTGCCGGTGACGATCTGGCCCTTGTCGTTCACGGTGGTGAACGTGGTGAACGGATCGCTGTCGAGTTGCTTGATACCAAGGCTGATGCGTTCGCGGTCGACATCGACTGCCAGCACGAGCGCTTCGACTTCCTGGCCCTTCTTGTAGTTGCGAACGGCGGCTTCGCCGGTTTCGTTCCACGAGAGGTCCGAGAGGTGAACCAGGCCGTCGATGCCGGCAGCCAGACCGACGAACACGCCGAAGTCGGTGATCGACTTGATCGGGCCCTTGACGCGGTCGCCACGCTTCGTGTTTTGAGCGAACTCTTGCCACGGGTTGGCCTTGCACTGCTTCATGCCCAGGCTGATGCGGCGCTTGTCTTCGTCGATTTC
>CAXTCC010000146.1:0-9817 GCA_964242015.1 uncultured Variovorax sp. | reverse complement strand
CCAGCGGCCTGCCTCGCTTCGCGCGCTTCCTGCGGGTGCGGGAAGAAGGCCCGACCTGACCCTTGGTCAGTCGTCGAAAGCAGCCGGCCTGCACGCAGTCTGCCGGCGCTACCTACGGCGCAATGCCTTGCTTCAGCTTCGACTCGATGTCCTCGATCACCGGCAGCAGTTCGGCCACGCTGTCGATCACATAGTGCGCGCCTGAGGCCTTCAGCTTGGCGGTCGCGATCTGCCTCAATTCATCCTGCCTGGCCGCGTCGAGTGCCTGCCACTCGGCCAGCGGCAAGCCGACCGCGTTGCCGCTGACCGCCAGCCCGACCGTCCAGGTGCCGGCGTTGATGCCCTCCTCGATGCCGACCCCCGTATCGTCGACCTTGACCACGCTTGACGGTGGCCACACGCCGATGTCGGCGAAGGTGCGGTACATCATGAGCGGCGACGGTCGGCCGGCAGCCAGGTCGCCGGCGCAGACCAGGTTGTCCGGCACATAGCCGCCGGCAGCCGCGATCGGCGTGATCACTTCCATGATCGGCCGGTTGTAGCCGGTGGTCGAGCCGATCTTGAGCCCGCGTGCGCGCAGCGTGTTCACCATGTCGACGGCACCGGGAATGAAGTCGGCGAAGTCGGCGACCACAGCGGCATTCATCGGGGTGAAAACTTCGTACAGATGGTCGACATCGGCATCGGTGAAGGGCCGACCGAATCGCTGCTGCCACTGCGCAGCGATGCCCGGCAAAGTGCCCAGCGCCTTGATGTGGTCCCACTTGGCCACGCCCATCGGGCCGCGAGCTTCGTCGATGGTGATGACGATGTCGAACTTCTCGAACAAGCGCACGAAGGCACCCATCGGCGCGCAGGAGCCGAAGTCGAGGATGGTGCCGGCCCAGTCGAAAACGACGGCGCTCAGCTGGGTCGGCAAGGCGTTGGATGAAGTGGTCATGAAGCAGGTCTCGAAAAAATAGCTACCAGGTTGCGAACACGTCTTCGGCAATGCCGAAAGCGGTGCTCGCTCCCGTCCCGCTGGTCACCAGCACGAGGCGCGTGGCGTCGTCGGGCTTGTCGATCAGACAGTCGGTGACGGGGGATGAGGGATAGGTGCCGACCCAGCGCTCGGTCACCCTGGCCTGCTGCAATTTCAAGGTCTTGTGCAGGTGGCCGAGGATGAGCTCGTCCACGCGCTGATCGGCAAAGGGTTCGGGCGCGGCGCCGTAGTGATGCGAATCGCCGACGACCAGCGAGCCGTCGGCGCTCTGCACCACGATCAGGTGAATGCCGTTGTCGAGCGACTCGCCCTCTTCGCGGCGGATCTGTTCGAGCAGCGGTGCGGCGGCGGGCAGCTTGCTGTACCCGTGATATCGAACGAGGCTCAGGTCGGACATCACCGAGCCGGGCAATCGGAAGCCGGGCTCGGGCTGTACGCGAAGCATGTGCAGCTGGCACAGCGTGAGGCGATGCGGGGTGAGGCGGTCGGCAAAAAGCCCGTGCAAGTCGGTGTTGGTGCAGACCGCCACGCGCTCTGCGTGCAGCGTGGCGAGCGACGTTCGCACCCGCGGCGTCGCAACCTCGAGCACCGCCTCGCCGAAACGAAACACGACGCCGTGGGCGCCGGCGAGCCACCTAGCGAGCAAGCCGATGGCGGTGCGCGATTCGACCCGCATCTCGTGCGGGCTGTAGAGCACGGCCTGCGCGCCTTCGAGCTGCATGACCGGTGCGCGCCGCGTGGCCTCGGCGATGTCGAGCAATTCGCAGCCTTCGCCCATGGAGGTCGCCATGAACTCTTCGAGCACCTTCAGCGCCTGCGGCCGAAACGCGCTCAGGTACAGGCCATGATGCAGCGCAGCGATGCCGGCTTGCGGCGCGACCTCGCCCCACACCTCGCGCGCGCGGCGGGCACGGCGCCAGGTGTCGCCCCCACCCTGGCCGGTGACGGTGATGAAGCCGAAGTTGCGGATCGATGCGCCGACGCAGGCCGCGTCGCGTTCTACGACGCAGACCTTCAAGCCTTCTCTTGCAGCGGTGTAGGCATGGGCCAGGCCGACGATGCCGGCACCGACCACGATGAGGTCGAAATTCGTTTCGGATGAAGTCATGCTGAAGAAGACGAAGAAGAACGCGCTGCCGAAGGAAGCCCGCGCGCCAGTCGAAGCACCGGCCAATGCCGTTGCTGTGCTTCGACGGCGAGCCGAGCGTCCGGGTCGACCACCACCGGCTGCCCTACCGCCGACAGCAGCGGCAGGTCGTTGATCGAGTCGCTGTAGAAAAAAGCCCGCGCGAACTGCGCCTCGAGTCCATCGGTCATGTCGTCACGTGCTGTTAGCCAGGTGCGCAAGCGTGCGACCTTGCCTTCGCGCATGTTGAGGACATCACGCGTGCGGCCTGCAAACCGACCATCGGCAAGCACTTCGAGTTCCGTCGCGATGACATGCTCGAAGCCGAGGTCGATCGCAGTCGACTCGACCAGGAAGCGACTGGTCGCGCTGGTCAGCACCAGCAGGTCGCCCCGATCCCGATGCTGCTGAACGAGCTCGCGTGCAGCATCGGGAATGCGCGGCCGGATCACCTCGTGCATGAACGCAGCGCGGATGGGCGCCCACTCCGCCGGACCGCGTCCCTCGAACGTGGAGGCGAAGAACTCACAGAACTCGCCGGCTGCCGCCTCGCCTGCGTGATAGCGCCGGCCCATGTCTGCATTGCGCCGAGCGAAGCCGTTGCCGAGCACGCCGCGGCTGACGAGGTAGTCGGCCCACAGCACCTCGCTGTCGCCGGAAAGCAGGGTGTTGTCGAGATCGAACAAGGCCAGCGTTTGCATGGGATCGGTCGGTTGCATCGGCATCGGCATCGGCGACGTCAACGGTTCGGCGCCCGCCAGGCTTGCGTGCGGCGGTCGATCCACTTGCCGAGCAGCATGTACAGCAACGTGACGACCAGTGAGGTCGCCGCGATCAGCACCGCCATCGCGGCGGCCGGGCCGGTGTCGCCGGCCTCGTCGAGGTTCAGGATGGCGACGGCCGCAACCTTGGTGTCGGGCGAATAGAGGAACACCACGGCCGAGATCGTCGTCATGGCGTTGATGAAGAAGTAGCGCGACACGTCGAGCAGGGTCGGCAGGCAGATCGGCAGCGTGACACGCCAGAAGGTCTTGTAGAACGGCACCTTGAGCGAGGCCGACACCGACTCGAACTCCGGGTCGATCGACTTCAGCGCGGTCACCATCGTGAGGTGACCCGTCGTATAGAAATGGATGATGGTGCACAGCACCAGGATGCCGAGCGACTGGTACATGAAGTTCAGCGGATTGGCCGGCGCGTTGAAGAAGAAGATGTAGCCGAGGCCGAGCACCAGGCCCGGCACCGCCATCGGCAGCATCGCCATCAACCGGATCACCGGTCGCGCCCAGTCGAGCCCACGCGTTTTCTCCAGCAGGTAGGCGCCGATGAAGACGACGATGGTGCCGATCACCGCGGTGCACGCCGCGAGCTTGAGGCTGTTGAGCATCGCATCGCCCAGTTCGGCATCGACCAGGCCCGAGACGTAGTGGGAGAAGCTGGGTGTCAGGTTGTAGGGCCAGAGCTTCGCGAACGATGCGAAGACCGCCATCAGGAACATGGCGAGCATGAGCGCGACGATCGCGCTGCAGTAGAGCGTCATGGCCACGTCGAAACGACGCGCTCGCCGCGGCACCAACGCCACCGCGCGTGCCGACAACGCCGACACCTGCTTACGCTGCACGAAGTAGTCGATGGCAAAGGTGAGCGCCGCCGGCGTCAGCAAGAACAGCGCGACGACCGCACCGCGCTGAAAGTCCTGCTGACCGATGACGAGCTTGAACACATCGGTGGCCAACACGTTGAAATTGCCGCCCACCACTTTCGGAATGCCGAAGTCGGTCATCACCAGCGTGAAGCTCACCAGCCCGGCGGAAATCAGCCCGTACTTGGCACCAGGCAAGGTGATAGTGAAGAACTTGCGCAGTGTGCTCGTGCCGAGCGCATCGGCCGCTTCGTAGAGTCGCGCGTCGGCCAGCGTGAGCGCAGTGACGAGGATCATCAGCACGTGCGGGAAAACCGAAAAGCACTCGGCCAGCACGATGCCCGACGGACCATAGATACCGGCAAAGCCGAGTGCAAGCCAGAAGTCCTTGGCGATGCCCTGGTTGCCGAACCAGTAGATCAGCGAGATGGCCGACAGCAACGAAGGCGCCAGCAGTGGCAGCAGCGTGATCGTCCGAAACAGCGGCTTCAACGGCATGCAACTGCGTGTGAGTGCATAGGCGAAGGTGAAGGCCAGCGGCACCACGATCACCATCACCAGCAATGAAACCCACGTGCTGTGCCAAAGACTTTGCAGCAATGCCGGCGACGCAAGATAGGCGCCGAATGCGCTGACGCCCGATGCAGCGCCTTCAGGTGCTTCCAACGCCTTCGAGAGAATGAACAGCAACGGGGCGACGAGGCCGATCGCAAGCAATGCGACGGTGAAAAGCAGCGCCAGGTGCGAGAGGCGGTCGACCCAATACACGCGCTGCTTCAGCGGCGGTGCGACCAGTACGGCCGATGCGGCGGACATTGCGGGTACGGCTGACATCGGCTTCTCTTGCGGCGGGTCGCGTCAAGCGGCGGCGGCCGCGGGGGCTGCGGGATGCACCGATGACAACGGAAACACCCGCAGCCGATCGGCCCGCAACGCGAAGCGCACGCTGGCGCCCTCGCGCACACCGAACTCGTCCATCTGGTTCAGCGAATACTGCAGTTGCATCGGTTGTCCGGGAATGCCGCGCACGTCGACCTGGGCCAGGCAATTGCCGCCGAGAAATTCGATGTGCCGCACCGTGCCTTCGCACCGCATCGGATCGTTGTCGTGCACGTTGCCGACCACGCGGTCTTCGGGTCGCAGGTAGAGCGCCACTTCGCGCCCCGGCCTGAAATCCGAACCGTGGCCTGCCGCGGTCTGCAGACGCATGTCGCCGCAACGAAACCAGTGATCGCCCTCGGCCACTGCGGTCAGCCGGTTCACCTTGCCGACGAAATCGGCGACGAACGGCGACGCCGGCTCACGGTACACCTCGAGCGGCGTGCCGACCTGCTCGATCACGCCATGGTTCATCACCACGATGCGGTCGGCCACCGACAGCGCTTCCTCCTGGTCGTGCGTGACCATCACCGTCGTGACGCCCAGCTCGCGTTGCAGCGAACGGATCTCGTTGCGCAGGTGCACCCGCACGATGGCGTCGAGCGCGGAAAGCGGCTCGTCGAGCAACAACAGCCCCGGCGACGTGGCGAGCGCACGCGCCAACGCGATGCGCTGCTGCTGACCGCCCGACATCTGCGCCGGGTACTTGGCCCCGCTGCCCGGCAAGCCGACCAGCTTCAACAGTTCCTCGACACGCGGCGCGATTTGCGCCCTGCTCTGCTTGCGATTGACCAGGCCGTAACCCACGTTCTGCGCCACCGTCAGGTTGGGGAAAAGCGCATAGGACTGGAACATGATTCCGTAGTCGCGGCCTGCCGGCGGCAACACCGAGACATCGCGTCCGGCCTGCAGGATGCTGCCAGCCGTCTGCGTTTCCAGCCCCGCGATGATGCGCAGCAGCGTGGTCTTGCCGCAGCCAGAGGGCCCGAGAAAGCAGACGAACTCGCCCTGCTTGATCGACAGGTCGATGTTGTCCAGCGCATTGAAGGCGCCGAAGCTTTTGCGGATGCCCTTCAGCTGAAGGTAGGCACCGTCTGCCGTGGTGGTTGCCATTGCGATGACTTCGTCGGCTTGCTAGGGTTGCCTGGTTTCTTCGCTTACTTGGCCTTGGGCTCGCTCTTCGCGTCGTAGCGCTTCGACCATTCAGCCAGCGTCGCGGCCCGGCCCGTCGCGGCCTTGTCGAAATCGAGCTTGATCAAACGCGATTCGTAGTCGGCAGGAATGTTGGCCAGCTTGGGCGCAACGCCGGGCTGTGCGGTGATGGCGAAGTTCTTGCCGTACAGGATCATCGCGTCCTTCGACGAAGCCCAGTCGGCGAGCTTTTTCGTGGCTTCGAGCTTCTTGGTTCCCTTGTAGATCGCGAAGCCTTCCAGGTCCCAACCCAGGCCCTCTTTCGGGAACACCAGGTCGATCGGCGCGCCCTTGGTCTTGTTGATGTGCGCGCGGTATTCGAACGAAATGCCCGCCACGTATTCGCCGGCCGAGGCCATCGTGCAGGGCTTGGAACCCGAGTGCGTGTACTGGCCGATGTTCTCGTGCAGCGCGTCCATGAACTTCCAGCCGCCGCCCTTGCCGCCGTCGTCGCCCCACAGCTGCAGCCACGACACCACATCGAGATAACCCGTGCCCGAAGAAGCCGGGTTCGGCATCACGACCTGGCCCTTGTAGATCGGGTTGGTCAGATCTTTCCAGGTGGTCGGAATCGGCAGGTTCTTCTTCTTGGCTTCGACGGTGTTGAAGCACACCACGGCACCGAACACGTCCATGCCCCACCACGCCGGCGGCGACGCCTTGTCACGGTACTGCGACATGATGGCGTCGAGGTTCAGCGGTGCGTAAGGTTCGAGCATGCCGTCACGCTTGAAGAGCGCCAGGCTGGTGGCTGCGACGCCCCAGATCGCGTCGGCTTGCGGGTTGGCTTTTTCCGCCAGCAGCTTGGCGGTGATGACGCCGGTGGAGTCGCGCACCCACTTGATCTCGATGTTGGGCTCGACCTTGTTGAAGGCTTCCTGATAGGCCTTCAACTGATCGGTCTCGAGGGCTGTGTACACGGTGAGTTGGGTCTTTTGAGCCCACGCACCGGCGGCACATGCCAGACCGAGCAGGCCAACCATCAGGGACTTTGCGAACTTCATTTGAGGGGGCTCCTGGATCGAAAGAAATCGAAAAGAAAAATCGAAAGTGGACTCTGCCGGAGTGACACGACATATTCGTGACACGGAGACAAAGCAAAATCGAGGCCCGCTCTCAAGCTTCGTTTATTGTCGTTTGTAAATTGTAGACAATCTCCAATGAGTGGCCTACGATCGGTCATGGTCAAGAAGATATCCAGCAGCCCTGCCATCGCACAGCTTCAGGGCAATTCACTCGCGAATCTGGTGCAGGTCGAGATCGAACGCATGATTCTGGACGGCGAGTTGGCATCGGGCGCCAAGCTCACCGAAGCGACGCTGGCCGATCGACTCGGCGTGTCGCGCGGGCCGGTGCGCGAAGCTTTCCGCATGCTCGAGGAAGCCGGCCTCGTGCGCACAGAGAAGAACCGCGGCGTCTTCGTGCGCGACGTGCCGATCGAAGAAGCGCTGGAGATTTTCGAGCTGCGCGCTGTCATGGACCTTCATGTCGGCCGCAAGCTGGCGCAAGGCATCAGCACCACCCAAGTCCGCGAACTGCGACAGCTGGTCGATGCGATGGACCAGGCCGTCAAGGGCGACAACGCCCACGACTATCACCGCTTCAATCTCAAGTTCCACGACCGCTTGCTGGAGCTGGCGGGCAATTCCAAGCTCACCGCGACCTACCGCAAGCTGGTGAACGAGCTTTCGCTGTTTCGCCGGCAGAACCTCACCAATGAATCGATGACCGTCTATTCCCGAGAGCATCGCGCCATCGTCAAGGCCATCGCCGCCGGCGAGCCCGAAGCTGCCGGTCAGGCCATGTACCAGCACGTGATGAACAGCCGCGAAAGGACGCTTCGCAACTACGACGCCAAGCAGGCCACGGCGCTCAAGGCCGCTGCAACCGCCGGCGGCCAATCCGCCAGGCCCCACGCCGCCGTGGAGGCCTGATCCATGGCACTGACGCTGCAAGACATCGAGATCCTCTTCGCCCGCCACGGCGCGGCGCAATACAGCGGCGAGCCCGTGACGCAACTCGAGCACGCGCTGCAGAGCGCCTACCTGGCGGAACAGGCCGGTGCCGACGACGAGCTGGTGACGGCCGCGCTGTTGCACGACCTCGGTCATCTGCTCAACGACCAGGGCGAGACGCCGAGCCTGCGCGGCGTCGACGACGTGCACCAGTACTTCGCCCTGCCCTTTCTCCGCGGTGTCTTCACCGATCGCGTGCTGTACGCCATCCAATGGCATGTCGATGCCAAGCGCTACCTGTGTGCGACTCGCCCTGACTACTGGGCCGGTTTGTCCGAAGACTCCAAGCGCAGCCTCGAGTTGCAAGGCGGCATCTTTTCGGCAGAACAAGCCGCGCAATTCATCGCGCAGGAGAACGCAGCCGAGGCGGTGCAATTGCGGCTGTGGGACGACCAGGCCAAGTCAGCCGACCTGGTCACGCCGCCGCTCGCGCACTACCTCGCGCGCGCCCGTCGCTGCATGGTGCATTGAGCGCCGTGGCACCCACCGCACCGGCGGTGCTTGCCGCAGGCATGACCGCGCCGATCGTTCTCGCCGTTCTGTTCGGCGCGCTGCTTCATGCCAGCTGGAACGCGCTCATCAAATCGGGCCGCGACAAACAGCTCGACACTGCGCTGATCCACAGCCTTGGCTTCTTCCTGGCATTGCCGGTGCTGCTCTACCTGGGGCTGCCGAACGCGGCGTCGTGGCCCTACATCCTCGCCTCGACGGCCATCCACCTCGGCTACTACATCGCATTGGCCGGCGCCTACCGTCACGGTGATCTGGGCCTCACCTATCCGGTGATGCGCGGCAGCGCCCCATTGCTGGTCGCGCTCGGCAGCTTCACCTTCATCGGCGAGCGGCTGTCGGTGATCGCATGGATCGGCGTCGCGGTCGTCTGCGCCGGCGTACTCACGCTGGGGTTGTCACGCTCGGCATTGCACGCGGGCGACGAGTCGCGACGACGCAAGGCACTCGGCTTTGCTTTGGCGAACGCCGCCATCATTGCGCTCTACACCGTGGTCGACGGCATCGGTGTCCGTGTGTCCGACAACGCGCTCGCCTACGTGGCGGCGCTGTTCCTGTTCGACGGCATTCCCTATCTGCTGCTGGTCATGTGGCAGCGTCCGGCCGCGCACCGCGGCGCCGCGCTTCGCTACATGAGAGGCCGATGGAAGCTGGCGTCGGTCGGCACGCTGGCGTCGCTCGGCAGCTACGCCATCGCGCTGTGGGCGATGACCCGTGCGCCCGTCGCACTGGTCGCCGCGCTGCGCGAAACCTCGGTGCTGTTCGCGGCCGTGATCGGCACGCTGTTGCTGCGCGAACCCTTCGGCTGGCAGCGCGCCATCGGCACCGTGGTGGTGGTGTGCGGCGTCATTGCGCTGCGCTTCGGCTGAGGCTCAACCGAAGGCAGCGTGGTCCAGCCGAGGATCAGTCGGATGCGGTGATGGCGGCAACGGGTGCCGCGACGCAGTCGGCGTAGTAGCGCTTCTTGCCCGCTTCATCGACCTTTGCCACCAGGCCGTGAATGTCGGTCTCGAAACCTGGGCACTCGGTGTTGAACTCGCGTGCGAAGCGCAGGTAGTCGACGATCTTCTTGTTGAAGACCTCACCGGGAATCAGCAGTGGAATGCCTGGCGGGTACGGCGTGATCAAACTCGTCGTGATGCGGCCTTCTAGGTAGTCGATCTCGACGCGCTCGGTCTTGCGGTGCGCGATGTGCGCGAAGGCATCGCTCGGCTTCATCGCCGGCGTGAGGTCGCTCAAGTACATCTCGGTGGTGAGACGCGCCACGTCGAAGCGTGCATACAGCTTGTGAATGTGCTGGCACAAATCGCGCAGGCCGAGCCGCTCGTAGCCCGGATGGCTCTGGCAGAACTCGGGAAGGATGCGCCACATCGGCTGGTTGCGCGCGTAGTCATCCTTGAACTGCTGCAGGGCCGTGAGCAGCGTGTTCCAGCGGCCCTTGGTGATGCCGATGGTGAACATGATGAAGAAGC
>CAXTCC010000145.1:2449-9854 GCA_964242015.1 uncultured Variovorax sp. | reverse complement strand
TGACCTGCTGGTAGTCGATGCCGATGCCGAGGATCGACATGCCGTTGTTCATCACGCCCATGACGAAGGCGCCGATGACGGCGCCCATCACCTTGCCGACGCCACCCGACGCCGATGCGCCGCCGATAAAGCAGGCGGCGATGACGTCGAGCTCGAAGCCCAACCCGGCCTTGGGGGTCGCGGTGTTGAGCCGCGCGGCGAAGACCAGCCCGGCCAGCGCTGCCAGCACGCCCATGTTGACGAAAGTGAGAAACGCCAGCCGCTGCGTCTTGATGCCCGACAGCCGCGCCGCCTTCTCGTTGCCGCCCAGCGCGTAGATGCGGCGACCGATGGTCGTTCGATTGGTGACGAAGTCGTAGGCCACGATCAGCACCGTCATCACGATCAGCACGTTGGGCAAGCCCTTGTACGAAGCCAGCAGATAGCTCAGGAACAGGATGACACCCGCGAAGAAAACGTTCTTGACCAGGAAGAAGACATAGGGCTCCTGGTCCATGCCGTACTTCGCGAGCTTGGCGCGGCCACGCAGCTTGAAGAACAACAGCGCCACCGCCGCGATGGCGCCGAGCACGATCGACGTGGTGCGCAGCTCTTCACCGCCGAACACATCGGGAATGAAGCCGGAGCTCAAGCGCTGGAACTCGACCGGAAACGGCCCGACGGACTGCCCTTCGAGCAAGGCCAGCGAGAGCCCCTTGAACACCAGCATGCCCGCCAGCGTGACGATGAACGACGGGATGCGAAAGAACGCCACGAACCAGCCCTGCGCTGCGCCGATGGCCCCCCCGGCGATCAGGCACACGATGGTCGTCGGCACGAAGTGCCAGTGGTACTCGACCATCAACACCGCCGCCAGCGCGCCGATGAAGCCGCACACCGAGCCGACCGACAAATCGATGTGCCCCGCGACGATCACCAGCAGCATGCCCAGCGCCATGATGACGATGTAGCTGTTCTGCAGCAGCAGGTTGGTGAGGTTGAGCGGCCGCATCAGCGTGCCGTCGGTCAGCACCTGGAACAACACCATGATCGCGACCAGCGAGATCAGCATGCCGTATTCGCGCAGGTTGTTCTTGATGAAACCTGCGTGCAATCGTGGCGCCGACAGAACGCTGGTGGCGCTCTGGACGCCTTGCACCGCCTCGCCTTGCACCGCCTTCACTTCACTCGTCATGAACCGAACTCCCCGTGTTGACGATGGCCCGCATGATCCGCTCCTGCGACGCTTCGGCTGCGCTGTACTCGGCAACGAAGCGGCCTTCGTTCATCACGTAGATGCGGTCGCACATGCCGAGCAGTTCGGGCATTTCCGACGAGATCATCAGGATGCCTTTTCCTTCGCTCGCGAGCTGGTCGACGATGGTGTAGATCTCGTACTTGGCACCTACATCGATGCCGCGCGTCGGCTCGTCCAGGATGAGCAGTTCGGGCTTGGCGAAGAGCCATTTGCTCAACACCACCTTCTGCTGGTTGCCGCCCGACAGATTGACCACCTGCTGCCCGACGCCCGAGCACCGGATGTTGAGCGCCTTGCGATAGTTGTTGGCGACTTCGAACTCCAGCCCGTCGTCGATCACCATCGCGCTCGACACGGCCGCCAGGTTGGCGAGGCTCACGTTCTTCTGAATGTCTTCGTCGAGCACCAGCCCGAGTCCCTTGCGGTCTTCGGTGACGTAGGCGATGCCGCAATCGATCGCCTTGCGGATGGTGCCCAAGTCGACCGGCTTGCCGTGCATGAAGGCGCTGCCGCGGATGCGCTGCCCGTACGAGCGGCCGAACACGCTCATCGCGAACTCGGTGCGGCCGGCGCCCATGAGCCCGGCGATGCCGACGATCTCGCCGCGCTTCACATGCAGGTCGACGCCCTTGATGACTTCGCGATCGGCGTGCTGTGCATGGTTCACATGCCAGTCGCGGACTTCGAAGATCGTCTCGCCGATCTTCGGGCTGCGCTGCGGATAACGGTGCGCCATGTCGCGCCCGACCATGCCGCGAATGATTCGGTCTTCGCTGATGGGCGCGCCGCGGCAGTCCATCGTCTCCACGGTGGCGCCATCGCGCAGCACGGTGATCGAGTCCGCCACCTTGGCGATCTCGTTCAACTTGTGCGAGATCAAAATCGAAGCGATGCCCTGCGCCTTGAGGTCCAGCAGCAAGGCCAGCAGCGCGTCGCTGTCGCTCTCGTTCAGGCTGGCGGTCGGCTCGTCGAGGATGAGCAGCTTCACTTCTTTCGACAACGCCTTGGCGATCTCGACCAGCTGCTGCTTGCCGACACCCAGGTTGGTGATCAGTGCTGTCGGCGGCTCCTTCAAGCCGACCTTGGCAAGCAGCGCCTGCGTGCGCGCATAGGCTTCGAACCAGTCGATGACGCCGCCGTGCGCGGTCTCGTTGCCCAGAAAGATGTTCTCGGCAATCGACAGCAACGGCACCAGCGCGAGCTCTTGGTGGATGATGATGATGCCGAGCTTCTCGCTGTCGGCGATGCCCTTGAAGCGGCGCAGCTCGCCCTCGAACCGGATTTCGCCGGTGTACGAGTCTGCCGGGTAGACGCCGCTCAAGACCTTCATCAACGTCGACTTGCCGGCGCCGTTCTCTCCGACCACGGCATGGATCTCGCCCGCGCGCACCGCGAGGTTGACGTTGTCGAGCGCGTTCACGCCCGGGAACGTCTTCGTGATGCCGCGCATCTCCAGAATGGCGTCGATCAAATCAGGTCCGTCCTTGTCCTGTTCTTTGTCGCGCCCTCACTTGATCTGGCTCTCGGTGTAGTAGCCGCTGTCGATCAACACCGGCTTCCAGTTCGAGATGTCGACGCTCACCGGCTTCAGCAGGTACGACGGCACCACCTTGATGCCGTTGTTGTAGGTCTTGGTGTCGTTGACTTCCGGCGTCTTGCCCGAGAGCATGGCGTCGGTCATCGCGACCGTGACCTTGGCGAGTTCACGCGTGTCCTTGAAGACGGTCGAGGTCTGCTCCTTGCGGATCATCGACTTGACCGACGGCACCTCCGCGTCCTGCCCCGTGACCACCGGCATCGGCTGCTTGGGCGAGCCGTAGCCGACGCCCTTCAGCGACGACAGGATGCCGATCGACAGGCCGTCGTACGGCGACAGCACCGCATCGACGCGGTCCTTGGTGTAGTAGGCCGACAGCAGGTTGTCCATTCGCGCCTGCGCCACCGCGCCGTCCCAGCGCAGCGTGCCGACCTTGTCCATGCCCATCTGCTTGCTGCGCACCACCAGCTTGCCGCTGTCGATGTAGGGCTTCAGCACCGACATCGCGCCGTTGTAGAAGAAGAAGGCGTTGTTGTCGTCGGGCGAACCGCCGAACAGCTCGACATTGAAAGGCCCCTTGCCGCCCTTCAGGTCGAGCGCCTTCTCGATCGATTGCGCCTGCAGCACGCCGACCTGGAAGTTGTCGAAGGTGGCGTAGTAGTCGACGTTCTTCGAGCCCTTGATGAGCCGGTCGTACGCGATGATCTTCACGCCCTTGTCGGCCGCCTTCTGCAGCACGTCTGACAGCGTGGTGCCGTCGATGGCTGCGATCACCAGCACCTTCGCGCCCTTGGTCACCATGTTCTCGATCTGCGCGAGCTGGTTGGGGATGTCGTCGTCCGCGTATTGCAGATCGGTCTTGTAGCCCTTCTCCTTGAAGTACTTGACCATGTTGGCGCCATCGGCGATCCAGCGCGCCGACGACTTGGTCGGCATCGAGATGGCGATCGGGCCCTTGTCTTGTGCCCAGGCCAGCGGCGCGATGCCGGTTGCAACGAGCGCCGCCGAGGCGAGGAGCGTCTTGAGAAAGATGCGTTTCATGCTGTGCCGGCTTTCAGTACTTGCGCTTGGGGAATTCAGCGGCAGCCACTTCCATCGGGAAGATGCTCTCGACCGTCACGATGCGCTTGGGCAACGCCTTGCCGGCCTTGATGTCTTTCACTGCACTCATCAACTGCGGGCCGAGCAACGGGCTGCACTCCACCGACACGTTCAGCTTGCCGGCCATCATGGCTTCGAAAGCACCCTTGACGCCGTCGATCGAGATGATCGTGATGTCCTTGGCCGGCTTCATGCCGGCTTCTTCGATCGCCTGGATCGCGCCGATCGCCATGTCGTCGTTGTGCGCGTAGAGCACGTTGATCTTCTTGCCGTCGGCCTTCAGGAAAGCCTCCATCACTTCCTTGCCCTTGGCGCGGGTGAAGTCGCCGGTCTGCGAGCGAATGATCTTGAACTTGGGGTCGGCCTTGATGATTTCCTCGAAGCCCTTCTTGCGATCGATGGCCGGTGCCGATCCGACCGTGCCCTGCAGCTCCACGATGTTCACATCGCCCTTCTGGTCCTTCATTTTTTCAGTGAGCCAGCGGCCGGCCTTGCGCCCTTCTTCGACGAAGTCGGAGCCCATGAAGGTGACGTAGAGCGAATCGTCTTTCGAGTTGACCGAGCGGTCGGTCAGCACCACCGGAATCTTGGCGGCCTTGGCTTCCATCAGCACCGTGTCCCAGCCGGATTCGACCACCGGGGAGAACGCGATGACGTCGACCTTCTGCGCGATGTACGAGCGAATCGCCTTGATCTGGTTCTCCTGCTTTTGCTGCGCATCGGAGAACTTCAGGTCGATGCCGGCTTCCTTGGCCGACGACTTGATCGACTCGGTGTTGGCGGTGCGCCACTCGCTCTCGGCGCCGACCTGGGCGAAGCCGAGCACGAGTTTCTTCTGCGCCAGCACGGTGGCCGGCAGCATGCCGATGAGCGATGCGGCGCCGAGTGCGGTGGTGAGGGTGCGACGATTGATTGCCATGGTTTGTCTCCTGTGGTCTTGGTGGAAAAACGCTCTGCGAAAAACTCTTCTTTCTTACTCACGCCATCATGTAGCCCGTCTTGATCGACGTATAGAACTCGGCAGCGTAGCGGCCCTGCTCGCGCGGTCCATAGCTGGAACCCTTACGTCCGCCGAAAGGAACATGAAAGTCGACTCCCGCCGTGGGCAGGTTGACCATCGTCATGCCGACCTCGGCGTGCCGCCTGAAATGCATCGCGTGCTTGAGCGAGGTCGTGCAGATGCCGGCGCACAAGCCGAAGGGCGTGTCGTTGGCCAGGTGCAGCGCATGCTCGTAGTCGTCGGCCTGCAGCACGCAGGCGATAGGACCGAAGATCTCTTCGCGGGCCATGCGATGGCCCGGCTTGGCAAGGAACAGCGCCGGGCTCATGAAGTGGCCGGTGGTGGCGCGCTGCAGCACCTCGCCGCCATACACATGCTCGGCGCCTTCGTCTCGCGCGATGGTCATCCACTCCTGGTTGCGGGCGAGCTGTTCGCGGTCGACGACCGGGCCGATGTCGACGCCACGCTCGAGCGCATGGCCGATGCGCAACGCGGCAAGCCGATGACGCAGCCGCACCACGAAGGCGTCGTGCACAGACGCTTCGACGATCAGTCGGCTCGATGCGGTGCAACGTTGCCCGGTCGAAAAATAGGCGCCCTGCACGGCGCAGTCGACCGCACGGTCGAGGTCGGCATCGGCCAGCACCACCAGGGGGTTCTTGCCGCCCATCTCCAACTGCACCTTGGCGCGCCGTGCCGACGCCGCTTGCAGCACGCGCTCGCCGATGGCGACGGAGCCGGTGAAGCTCAGCGCATCGACCAGCGGGCTTTCGACCATGGTCTGCCCGACCTCGCGGCCGCTGCCCATCACCAGGTTGAAAGTGCCGGCCGGCAGCGTGGCCCGCGCGATGATTTCAGCGAGCGCCCAGCCGCAGGCCGGTACCAGTTCGGACGGCTTGAAGACGACCGTGTTGCCGTACGCCAGTGCCGGCGCGATCTTCCATGCGGGGATCGCTAAAGGAAAGTTCCAGGGCGCGATCAGCCCGACGACGCCGACCGGTTCGCGCGTGACGTCGACCCGCACATCGGGCCGCACCGAGTCCATCGACTCGCCGCCGCCGCGCAGCGCCTCGCCTGCGAAGAACTTGAAGATGTGACCGGCGCGTGCGGCTTCGGCGATGGCCTCGGGCAGCGTCTTGCCTTCTTCGCGCGCAAGCAAAAGACCGAGCTGATCCTTGCGCGCCAGGATGTCGCTGCCGATCTGGTCGAGCACGTCGGCGCGGCGTTGCGGCGTGGTGCGACGCCAGTGCGGGAACGCGTCGGCGGCGGCGCGAATGGCGGACTCGGTCTGGCTGCGATCGGCGCGGGCGTATTCCGCAACGACCTCGCTGGTGTCCGACGGGTTCTCGCTCGAGCCGGTGGTCACGCCGGTCTGCCAGCGGCCGTTGATGTACTGCCGTGCGGTGTGGGTGACGTGCGAGACGTCCGAGAACTCGGTGCGCTTCAAAGTGAGGCGAGTATGGGAATCGCACCAATATCTTTCCAATCAAAAAATGGGTGCAATCGATACCGGAAACCGCATTCAGGTAAACCCGATAGCGATGACTCAGCGACAACAGAACAACAGACAAGACCTGCGAGACATGACCAACTACACGCACTGGTTCATCCGTGCACGACTCAAGACACGGCAGCTGCTGCTGCTCGTCGCCCTCGCCGAAGAGGGCAACATCCATCGCGCCGCGCAGGTGCTCAACATGACGCAGCCGGCGGCGTCGAAGCTGCTGAAAGATCTGGAGGACGTGCTGGAGGTGTCGCTGTTCGATCGCCTGCCGCGCGGCATGCGGCCGACCTGGTACGGGGAAACCATGATCCGTCATGCGCGGGTCGCGCTCGCCAGCCTGAACCAGGCGCACGACGAGGTGATGGCGCTCAAGTCAGGCCGCTTCGGGCAAGTGAACGTGGGTGCGATCACTGCGCCGGGTCTGGTACTGTTGCCGCCCGCGGTCGCGATGGTCAAGCGCGATCAGCCCAACCTGCGCATCGCGCTCGAGATCGAAACCAGCCCGGTGCTGCTGGACCGACTGGAGCACGGCAAGCTCGACATTCTGGTGGCGCGCCTTTTCGCCGAGCACGACAAGTCGAAGCTGCGTTACGAGGCGCTGACTGAAGAGCCCGTGTGCGCGATAGTGCGGCCGGGCCATCCACTGCTCGGCATGAGCGGGCTGACGCTGCGCGACGTGGTGTCGGCTGGCTGGATCGTGCCGCCCGCGGGCAGCGTGCTGCGCCACCGCTTCGAGCTGATGTACCAGGAAGAAGGCCTGCCACCGCCCATCAACGTGATCGAAAGCGCGGCACTGTTGTTCATCACGCGGATGCTGCAACAGAGCGACATGATCGCGGTGCTGGCGACCGACGTGGCGCGCTACTACGCATCGCACGGCATCGTGGCCGTGCTGCCGCTGGCGATGCCCTGCCACATGGACGCTTTCGGCATCATCACGCGCACGGATCGGCTCCTGTCACCGGCGGCCAAGATCATGATGAATGCGCTGAAGGCGGCGAGCCTGACCGTCTATGGCAAGCGGCT
>CAXTCC010000145.1:0-2349 GCA_964242015.1 uncultured Variovorax sp. | reverse complement strand
CACATGGCGCCATCGTCGGCCGCCAGGAACAGCACCATGCGCGCGATGTCGTGCGGCTTGAGCTTGTCGGGCAGGCACTGGTTGCGTTCGATCTCGCGCTCGCCTTCGTCGTCGAGCCACAGCGTGATCTGCCGCTCGGTCATGACCCAGCCCGGCGACACCGTGTTGATGCGGATGCGATCTTGCCCCAGCGTCTTGGCAAGCCCGCGCGTCAGGCCGTTGACCGACGACTTGGCGATCGCATAGCAGGGATAGCCCGCGCCCTTGCCCTGCCAGCCGGTCGAGCCCAGGTTGACCACCGAGCCGAAGCCGAGGCGCTTCATGCCCGGCACCACCGACTGGATCGCGAAGAACGCCGGCCGCTCGTTGATGGCCATGCGATCGTCATAATAGGCCGGCGTGACCGATTCCAGCGTGTGCCTGTCGTCGCTCGCCACGTTGTTGACCAGCGCCGCGAAGTCGCCGAGCGCGGTGGCCGCATCTGCGATGGTCGATTGCAGCGCGCCGATATCGCGCACGTCGCACACGCGCCACCAGGGCTTCGCATGACCTGCTTCTGCGAGCCGATCGGCCAGTGCCCGGCTGGCCGCTTCCGCCACGTCGACGAACGCAACGCGCGCGCCCTGTTCGACGAACGCTTGCACGATGGCAGCGCCGATGCCGCTGCCGCCACCCGTCACGAAAACGGCGCGGTCGCGCAGACTGGGATAAGTGGTCTCCGTCGCTGGGTTTGTCGATGTCTCTGTCGTATTTGTCATTGCAATCTTTGTATGAACGGCGCGCCACAAGTCGGCTTCTCCGTATCAATATGCCTTGTTAGGATTTGCCGCGTCAAGCAACGGAGACGAACGAACATGACAACGACCCTGGCGTCAAGTACAGACCGCGCACCGTCATCGAACCTGGCAGCAGCGTTGCTCGGCGAGCCTCGATGCGTCTGGCCCGCAGGCGCGGCGCTGGGCGAAGGAGCGGTGTGGTCGCCTCGTGAAGAGGCGCTGTACTGGGTCGACATCCTCGGATGCCAGCTGCACCGATGGCGGCCTGCCGACGGCGCGCGCAGCACCTGGAAATTTGAAGAGGAGATCTCGGCATTGGCTGAACGTGCGAGTGGGCCAGGCCTGATCATCACGCTCCGTCGCGGCTTTGCGCTGTTCGATCCGGCGCAACCGGACACTGCCCCGACGTACCTGCATCAGCCCGAGCCGGCGTTGCCCGGCAACCGTTTCAACGACGGCAAATGCGATGCGCGAGGCCGCTTCTGGGCGGGCACGATGGATGCGGCCTGCGAGGCGCCGACCGGTTCGCTGTATTGCTATCGACTCGATGAAGACGAAGCGCTCGGAAACTGCTCACGCCACGACCAGGGTTTCGCTGTGACCAACGGCCCGACGTGGTCGACCGATGGCAAGACGATGTACTTCAACGACACCGTCGCCGGCCGCATCTACGCGTACGACTTCGACGTGACCGATGGCACCGTGTCGAACAAGCGCCAGTGGCTTCGGTTCGCCAAAGGCGACGGTCTGCCGGACGGCATGACGACCGATGCGGCTGGGCGGCTGTGGATCGCCCATTGGGGTGGCGCCTGCGTGAGTTGCCACGATCCGGCGAGTGGCGCCGAGCTGTGCCGCATCACGCTGCCGACGCGCCACATCACCGACTGCGCCTTCGGTGGCGCCGATCTGCGCACGCTCTACATCACGAGCGCCGCGACCGGCCTCACGCCAGCGCAACTGGAAGCCGAACCACTGGCAGGCGGGCTGTTTGCCGTGGAGGTTGATGTCGAAGGCCGTCCGGCCCACCTCTTCGGCTGATCGTGCATCAACTCCTAGTGACAGAGTCGGCGTCGAAAGATCCGTTCTTCAACAAGGGCAACAGCCGGTCGTATTCGGCCTTGACCACCGCGTAGCACTCGCAGGTCCGACGCTCCAGCCCAGCCCGATCGAGCACCGTGATGCGGCCTCGGGCATAGCGAATAAGCCCGCCTTTTTGCAGCTTGAGCGCGCTCTCGCTGACGCCTTCGCGCCGAACGCCCAGCATGTTCGCGATCAGTTCCTGCGTCATCTTGAGTTCGTTGCCGGTCAAGCGATCCAGACTCAGCAGCAGCCAGCGGCACAGCTGCTGGTCGAGCGTGTGGTGCCGATTGCAGACGGCGGTCTGCGACATCTGCACGATCAGCGCCATCGTGTAGCGCAGCAGCAAATGAAGCACGGGTCCGGCACGGTCGAACTCGGATCGCATGGCTGAAGCGCTGAGCTTGAATCCTTGCCCGGCACTCTGAACCACCGCCCTGTTCGGGGTAGACCCGCCACCCATGAACAACGACACGCCGACCACGCCCTCGTTGCC
>CAXTCC010000144.1:7150-9947 GCA_964242015.1 uncultured Variovorax sp. | reverse complement strand
CGTTGACGCTGCCGACGACCGAGTTCTCGCTGCGCTGGTTTCGCGCGGTGTTCGCGCACCCGGATTTCATGCAGTCGTTCTGGAACAGCCTGTGGCTGGCGCTGGCGTCGGCCACCATCGCGACGCTGCTGGCGGTGCCTGCGGGCATGGCGATCACGCGCTATGAATTCCCGGGTCGCGACTTCCTCAATGCGTTGTTCCTATCGCCGCTCATCATTCCGCACCTGGTGCTCGGCGTGGCGCTGCTTCGGCTCTTCGCGCTGGTCGGCGGCACCGGCAGCTTCGGCTTTCTGGTGATGGCGCATGCGCTGATCGTCACGCCGTACACGCTGCGGCTGGTCGTCGCGGCGCTGGTCGGCTTCGACCGCAGCGCCGAGCAGGCGGCGCTGTCGCTCGGCGCCACGCAGGCGACCGTCTTCACGCGCATCACGCTGCCGATGATCCTGCCGGGCGTGACGGGCGGCTGGATGCTGGCCTTCATCAACAGCTTCGACGAAGTGACGATGTCGATCTTCGTCACCTCGCCCAGCACGGTGACCTTGCCGGTGCGGATGTACATGTACGCGACGGAATCGATCGATCCGCTGATGGCCGCGGTGTCGGCGCTGATGGTGGCGGTGACGGCGGTCGCGATGATCCTGCTCGACCGCGTGTATGGGCTGGACCGCGTGCTGGTGGGGCGCCGATAAGCATGAGCGCATCGATGCCGCTCTTCGTGTCCGCGCCGCAAGCGTTGCTGCGACGCGTTGCCGAGACGGATCGCGAAGCGGTCGTTTTCAGCATCGACGGCGAGGCCGCGAGCGCGCTGGTCGGCGACACGGTGCTGACGGCCGTTCTCACGCAAGTCGGCAGGCTGCGGCGCAACGAATTCAGCGGTGAGGCACGTGCCGGCTTCTGCATGATGGGTGCGTGCCAGGACTGCTGGATCGAGACGGTGGATGGCGCACGTCTGCGTGCCTGCTCGACCTTCGTCGAACCCGGCATGGCATTGTTGACCGGCGCCTCGAGCGTTGCGGGCGGAGCGTCCGCATGACGACGAAGCCTGCATTGCAACCGGTGATCGTCGGCGCCGGCCCGGCCGGCATTCGCGCGGCGCAGACGCTGGTCGCACACGGCATCAGGCCGGTGCTGATCGACGAGGCTTCACGCGCCGGTGGCCAGATCTACCGTCGCCCTCCGGCGCACTTCAAGCGCTCGCCGGAATCGCTCTACGGCATGGAAGCTTCGCGTGCGACCGCGGTGCACGGCGCCATCGACGGCATCGTCGATTCGATCGACTATCGGCCCGACAGCCTGGTCTGGAACGTGCAGGACGGACAGCTCGACGTGATGCACGGGCCCACGCACAGCACGCGCACCGTGCCCTATCGCCAGCTCATCGTCGCCACCGGCGCGACCGACCGCGTGCTGCCGGTGCCGGGCTGGACCTTGCCCGGCGTGTACACGCTCGGCGGTGCCCAGGTGGCGCTCAAATTCCAGGGCTGCGCGATCGGTTCGCGCGTGGTGTTCATGGGCACCGGGCCGTTGTTGTACCTGGTGGCGTACCAGTATGCGAAGGCGGGAGTCGACGTGGCGGCGGTGCTGGACATCGCGCGCCTTGCCGATCAACTGGCCGCGGTGCCGGCCATGCTGACGCAGCCCGCCGTCTTCATGAAGGGCGTCTACTACGTCGGCTGGTTGCGCGCGCATGGTGTGGCGTTGCACAGCGGCGTGCGGCCCGTGCGTGTGCAGGGCGCGCAGCGCGCGAGCGCTGTCGTGTGGGAGCAAGACGGCCGCGAGCACACCATCGATTGCGACGCGGTGGGCTTCGGCTACGCGCTGCGTTCCGAGACGCAACTGGCCGACCTGCTCGGCTGCCGCTTCGCCTTCGCGCCGATGCAGCGGGCGCACCTGCCCGAGCGCGATGGCGTGGGGCGTTCCAGCGTCGCAGGCGTCTACCTGGCGGGCGACGGCGCCGGCATCATGGGCGCCGATGCCGCGGAGTGGGCCGGCGAGCTCGCTGCGCTCACATTGCTCTCGGACGAAGGTGTGCGCGTCGACGCCGACCGTGCGCTCACGCTCGAACACAAGCTGACCAAGCTCACGCGGTTTCGCGAAGGCCTCGAACGCGCCTTTCCGTTCCCCCGCGATTGGGCGGCGCACGCACCGGATGAACTCGTGGTCTGCCGCTGCGAGAACGTCACTGCCGGCGCGCTGCGCCGGACCATCGCGGAAAGCGGTGCCGACGAACTCAATCGCCTCAAGGCCTTGAGCCGCGTCGGCATGGGTCGCTGCCAGGGCCGCATGTGCGGCGTGGCGGCGGCGGAGATTCTTGCGCATGCGGTCGGCGTGCCGGTGCAGCAGGTCGGGCGCCTGCGCGGGCAGACACCGATCAAGCCGATCCCGATGGATCTGCTGCATCAGACGCAAGTCGCGAGCGAAGGAGCGGGTGCATGACGCAGCGCGTCGTCACCGATGTGGCCATCGTCGGCGGCGGCATCGTCGGCAGTTCGGCGGCGCTCGCGCTGCGCCGCATGGGGCTCGGCGTGGTGCTGCTGGAACGCGATCTGTGCGGCTCGCGATCGAGCGGCATCAACTACGGTGGCGTGCGCCGCCAGGGCCGGCCGCTCAGCCAGTTGCCGTTGGCCCAGCGCGCGCATGCGATGTGGGGTCGCCTGCCCGAACTGATCGGCACCGATGGCGAATATCTGCGCTCCGGCCATTTCAAGATCGCGCGCAGCGAGGCCGATCTGGCCGCGCTGGAAAGCTATCGCGACAAGGTGCGCGACTTCGATCTCGGCATCGAGATCCTGTCGGG
>CAXTCC010000144.1:0-7050 GCA_964242015.1 uncultured Variovorax sp. | reverse complement strand
AAAGCTATCGCGACAAGGTGCGCGACTTCGATCTCGGCATCGAGATCCTGTCGGGCGCCAGGCTGCGCGCGCAGTGTCCTTGGCTCGGCGGCAAGGCCGTCGGCGGATCGCTCTGTGCCGAAGACGGTCAGGCCAATCCACGGTTGGTGTCGCCGGCTTTCGCGAGGGCGGCAGAGCGCGCCGGCGCGGTGATCCACGAGCGCACGCGCGTCGACGAGATCGCGCACGACGGTCAGCGCTTTCATTTGCGCGCGGCGCGTTTGCCGTCCGGCGGTTCGGCGGAATCAGCTGCCGTGATCGAAGTCGAGGCGCCGGTGCTGCTCAATTGCGCAGGGGCCTGGGCCGGCACGATCGCCGAGCGCTTCGGCGACACGGTGCCGATGGTTTCGCGCAGCCCGGCCATGGCGGTCACCGAGCCGTTGCCGTTCTTCATGCAATGGAGCCTCGGCGTCGAGGGCGGCGGCGTCTATTGCCGGCAGGTCGCGCGCGGCAATCTGGTGCTGGGCGGCGGACCGGGGCGCATGCTCGATGCCGATCGATCGCGCTCCGATCGCGAGACCATCGCAACCCTGTCCACGCAGGCGATCGAATTGCTGCCGATGCTGCGCCACGCGCACTTCATTCGCACCTGGGGCGGCACCGAAGGCTATCTGCCCGACCGCCAGCCGGTGATCGGTGCGAGCCGCACGACGCCCGGTCTTTTCCATGGCTTCGGCTTTGCCGGTGGCGGCTTTCAGATCGGGCCGGCCGTCGGTGAAGTGCTTGCCGAACTGGCACGCGACGGCCGCACTCGCACACCCATCGATGCCTTCGCGGTCGATCGGTTTTTATCCGCGCCGGAAGCAACGCCGGCCATTGCCTCGGCTTCTGCGTCGTAGGCCAGTTCGTTTTCAGTTCCTCGTCCCACCCCCGAAAGGAAAGTCCATGTTCCGCTCCGTTCGCTTCATCCAACAGCCCAGCGCGCCGCGCCGCGCGCTCTTCACCGTGGCCGCGGCCACCGCGCTCGTCGCACTCAGCGCCAGCGGCGCGGCCAGCGCCCAGACCAAGACGCTCTACATCGGCATGAACGGCGGCACGATGGAAAAGGCGTACTCGCAATACGTCTTCCCGGCTTTCGAAAAGCTCTACGGCGCCAAGGTGGTCGTGGTGCCGGGCACCTCGTCGGACATCCTGGCCAAGGCGCAGGCCAACAAGGACAAGCCGCAGATGCACGTGATGTTCCTGGACGACGGCATCATGGTGCGCGCCATCGGCATGGGCTTGTGCGAAAAGCAGCGCCCGAGTGCTGCGCTCAACGACATCTATCCGGCCGCGCGCTTCAAGGGCGACATGGCCAGCGGCGTCAGCCTGGGTGTGACGGGCCTCGCCTACAACGCGAAGATGTTCAAGGAAAAGGGCTGGGCTGCGCCGACGTCGTGGATGGACCTGGCCGACCCCAAGTTCAAGGGCAAGGTCGTGTTCCAGTCGGTGTCGGCATCGTCGTTCGGATTGCACGGCTTCCTGATGTTCAACCGCATCCAGGGCGGCAACGACAAGAACGTGGAACCTGGCTTCAAGGCCTGGCCCACCACCGTCGGCCCCAACGTGCTCGAGTACATCCCGAGCTCGGCCAAGATCTCCGAGATGGTGCAGACCAACGAAGCAGCGATCTTTCCGCTGACGCCGACCGCGGTGGCCGCGCTCAAGGTCAAGGGCATCCCGGTCGAGTATGCGAACCCTAAAGAAGGCTCGGTGGTGCTGATGGTCGGCCAGTGCGTGATCGCCAACAACAGCGAACCCGAGCTGGCGCAAAAGCTCGCCGAGTTCCTGTTGTCGCCGCTGGCGCAGGCCAACGTGCTGCAGTACGGCAGCCAGATCCCGACCAACCCGAAGGCGCCGGCCGTCGGCGAGGGCGTCGGGCAGGTCGCCGCCATCAACGGCTACATGAAGACCGCGATCACCGTCGATTGGGAAAGCATCAACGCGAACCGTCCGGCCTGGAACGCGCGCTGGAACAAGACGATCGAACGCTGAGCCCTATGAGCCTTGAGGCGCTGAAGCGTCGGGGCAGGTGCTAGCGGAGAACGACGACGCCGAGGACCACCAGCACGGCGACGACGGCCACCGCGATCCAGAGCCAGGAGACGCGGCGGGCGGGCTCCCTGCTGCCGTCGGCCTTGCTCAGATCGGCAAAGCCGGTTTCGTTGCCGGTGCGGGAGTTTCTTGATTTGGCCATGGGATGCGCTCAGCGGGTTGCCAGGGAAACGATCGAAAGGCCGAATGCGACCATCAAGGCGATGACCAGCGCTGCATGCAGCCACACGCGCGAATCGCCGCTGTTGCGGTGTTCGCGGCGGCTGCGTTCGAGCGCTGCATTGCGGGTTGCGCGTTCCGGCTTGTCGGTCCACCAGCCGAAGTTGGTCTCTGTATCGTCGTTCATGTAATCCATTTTAGTTACATCCGGACGCAAACGCAGCCTGCAGATCGTTATGCAGCAACATTTGTTTTCGATCGTGATTTAGTACGCTTCTACGCTGGGGCGCCTTGGGAAACTACCTACAAAGGCCTTCCCGATGCGTGGCAAGCCGTCACGATGCCCATCGAAGCGATGCGCCTCAGTTTGGTACCACTTGCAGACGCTCTGCCCGGGTGCTGCTCGCCGGCGTGCGCTGGGGCCGGCCACCTACATCGCCACGCACTTCACCCCGCGCTACAACCCCTGAGACAGTGCGTCGTGCGTGCGTTGGCGCCGGATCCCCAATGCGCCCGTGGACCGATTTTTCGTCGGGCTACTTTCAGCGCGCGGTCGACCGGTTGCCACGCCAGGGCGTGATGAAGCCCTTCAAGCTGAGACAGAGCTACCTGAGCGACTTCGTCGCCATACGCTTCGGCGCCGTCGACGACGGTGTGATGCGGTTCACACCCTCCACACCAGGCCTGAACCGAGGACAATGAAACCATGCGCCCTTCTGTCGCCCTGGCGATCTTTCTCAATGTCGCCGCTCTGGGCGGTGCGGCGCATGCCCAGGTCATCCGTTGCGTCGACGCTGCGGGCAACGTGAGCTACACCGACCAGAAGTGCCCTTCCAACACGCGAAGTGCGGAGCAGGTGATGGGCGCCGAGGCGACCGACCCGCGTCTGGCACCTCCGGCACCCGAACCACCACCGTCGGCCCGGAGCGCGCCGTCGACCAATGCGCAAGTGCCAGTGCCGCCGCCGACGATCGATCGTTTCGCAGCAGAACGTGCCGAAACGCAGCGGCGCGAGTCGGAACGTCAGCGCCGCGCTGCGGAATACGCCGAGGACAACGCGAACGACAGCGCGGGCTATCCGTACCCGGCCTACCCCTATCCCAACGGCAGGTACCGCCAGCCGGGGCCGCCGCAAGACATGCGACCACAGCTCCGGTCGTGCGACGCCGGCGGCTGCAACGACACGCTGGGCAATCGCTACAACCCGAGCGGCAAACTGCAGAGCTACCAGGGTCTGAACGGGCAGAAATGCCAGCCGGTCGGCACCACGGTCGTCTGCCGTTGAAGCGAGCCGACGAGCGGCGCCCGGTGATCAGAATGGCAAGCGAAATTTCAGAAATTTGCGATCCGGCCAGCCCATTCAAGGGCTGCTACTGAACGCTGAGGAGGATCAGCGCGCCGGGGTCGCGGCCGGCAATACGTCCCATTGACTGGAGGCGGCATCGGCCGGCGCTGCAAGAATCAGCGCAGCGGCGGAAGCCAGCGAAAGCGTGACGACGACAAGGTAATGTTTCATAGGTAACAGTTTCTTGGCCTCGCACCAAGCGTCATGTCAGCCGCTGCCCATCCCGTGCGCGGGTAAACGCCGATACACAGAAGCACGCTGTGCGCTTGCGGTGATAGCGTCGAGAAGTACCGCACCGCCAAGGACCACGCTTTGACTTCTCTCCTGCTGCGCAACGTACGCCCGTTGGGCGCCGCCTCCATTGATCTGCTCGTGATCGACGACCGCATCGTCGCGGTCGGCCCGTCGCTCGTTGCGCCCCCCGGTTGCACGATCGAAGAGGGAGACGATGCGTTGCTGCTGCCTGGCCTGGTCGAAGGTCACACGCACCTCGACAAGACGCTGTGGGGCATGGACTGGTATCGCAACGAGGTCGGCACGCGTCTCGCCGACAGGATCGACAACGAGCGGGCCTTTCGACAAGCCAGCGGGCACGATGCGGCGGCTCAGTCGCTGGCGCTGGCCCGGGCGTTCCTGGCGCTCGGCACCACGCGCTTGCGCACGCACGTCGACATCGACACGCAGGCCGGCCTGCGGCACCTCGAAGGCGTGCTGCAGACGCGCGAGACCATGGCGCGGCAGCACCGGCAGCAGATCCAGATCGTCGCCTTTCCGCAATCGGGCCTGCTGGTGCGGCCGGGCACCGCGGAGCTGCTCGACCAGGCGATGCGTGCGGGTGCCGACGTGTTGGGCGGGCTCGACCCATGCGCCATCGACGGCGATCCGGTGCGCTCGCTCGACGTGCTGTTCGACATCGCCCAGCGGCACGGTTGCCCGATCGACATCCACCTGCATGAGCCCGGCGCAATGGGGGCTTTTTCGCTGTCGTTGATCCTCGACCGCACGCAGGCGCTCGGCATGCAGGGCAAGGTCGCGATCAGCCATGGCTTTTGCCTGGGCGACCTGGCTGCCGGCGAGCGCGATGCGTTGCTGGCGCGCATGGCAGCGCTCGGTGTGGTGCTGGTCACCAGCGTGCCGCCATCGCGCTCGGTGCCGCCGCTGATGGTCTGTCGCGCCGCCGGCGTGACGATGCTGGGCGGCAACGACGGCATCCGCGACACCTGGACGCCTTATGGCAACCCCGACATGCTGGAGCGCGCGATGTTCATCGGCATGCGCTACAACCTGCGACGCGACGACGAGATCGACATCGCGCTCGATTGCGTGACGCACGCCGGGGCCCGCGGTTGCGGCTTCAGCGAGTACGGCCTGGTGCCTGGCTGTCGCGCCGACCTGGTGCTGGTCGATGCGCAGACGGTGGCGCAGGCCGTGGCGGCGCGGCCGCTGCGGAAGCTGGTCGTTGCCGGTGGCCGGGTGGTGGCGCGGCAGGGCCGCTTGGTCGACGCCGACGTCTGATCGCCTTGAAAGGCACGTTGGCAAAAAGCATCGTCCACAAGCGTTTTGTTACCAACTTCGCAAAACCGTGAAATAGGCACATCGCGTCCATACACAGGCGATTTCCAATCGAATCCTCATCATTGGAAATCAGAGGTATCGACGTGCGAAGAGGATTGGAACTGGTTGTGGACGAACCCATCAGCGGACGTTTCTTGTGGGCGGTGCTGGGGCGCGAAGTCTTCGGCCTGCCTCGCGCCACGCTTGAAAAGGCAGCCGTGCCGCACCCGACGCGAAACCAGGCGGTTCAGGCCGGCATCGCAGCGATGCAACGGCATATCGAGCCGGCGCCCGCGCGCCGCGCTTGAAGAAGGCTCAGCGGTTCAAGCCGCCACCTTGTCCCGGCGCGTGATCACCTGACCGCTGCGTGCACCGCTGTGCACGCCGTGATGCCAGGTGAGGGTGCCGTTGACGATCACGCTGTCGATGCCTTCCGCCGGCTTCGTCGGTGTCTCGTAGTTGGCCGCATCGCGGATGGTGGCCGCGTCGAAGATCACGATGTCGGCGTGCTGCCCGACCTTCAGCGTGCCGCGTCCGTGCAGTCCGAAGTTGTGCGCGGTAAGACCCGTCATCTTCCAGACCGCTGTCTCCAGCGGGAACAGGCCGATGTCGCGGCTGTAGTGGCCGAGCACCCGCGGAAAAGTGCCCCACAGCCGCGGATGCGGTTTGTCGCCGAGCGGGATGCCGTCGGAACCGATCATCGTTTCGTCGAACGCCAGCACCCGCTGCACGTCGTCCTCGTCCATCATGAAATAGATCGCGCTGCCGGGCTGCAGCTTGCGCGCAGCTTCGTCGTTCGGCATGCCCCATTCCTTCGCGATGTCTGCCAGGTCGCGGCCGGCGCACTGCGGGTGCGGCTCGCTGCTGGCGATGAGCACGCGGCCATCGAGCATGCCGCGGTCGGTGCGGATCATGGTCGAGCCCGCCGTGTAGGGGTAGCAGTCGAGCGAGACGCACTGGTGCTTCATCGTTTCCTTGATGAAGGGCAGCGTGACCTTGGTGCGGCCGAAGTTCTGCGTGTTCTGCACCTTGTGGTGCGACACCACCACCGCGATGTCGAGGGCACGGCCGATCGCGAAGGTTTCTTCCAGTGCTTCCATCACCCGGTCGCCTTCGTCGCGCATGTGGGTCACGTAGACCGCGCTGCGCTTGCTCAGTGGGCGACTGACCTCGATGATTTCTTCGGTCGTTGCCTTGACCGCCGGCGGATAGAAGGTGCCGGTCGAGAGGCCGATCGCACCCGCCTGCATCGCCTCTTCGACATGCGCCTGCATCGCCGCGATCTCTGCTTCGTTGGCAGGCCGATCGAGGTCGCCCATGGTCACCGCGCGCAAGGTCGAGTGGCCGATCATCGCCGCCACGTTGACGGACGACGGCGTCGCGCGCAACGCGTCGAGGTACGCCTTGAAGGTGGTGAAGCGACCTTCGGCCGGCGAGTCGATCAGGCTCAGCGGCATCGGCAGATCCATGTCGGCACGCAGCGGCGCGGCGCTGATGCCGCAGTTGCCGGCTACCACCGTGGTCACGCCCTGCGACACCTTGAAGGGCATGGCGGCTTGCGACAGCACGGCCTGGTCGTCGTGCGTGTGCGAGTCGATGAAGCCCGGCGCGACGATGCGGCCGGTGGCGTCGAGGGTGCGATCCGCCGTACAGCCGTCGAGCTTGCCGATGGCTGCGATGTGGCCGTCGATCACGCCGATGTCGGCGGTAAAGCGCGGTGCCTTGGTGCCGTCGATGACGGTGCCGCCGTGGATGAGCAGGTCGTAATGGCTGGGGGCTGGCGTCATGGGTAAATCCTTGTTGGTTTGCTAGCGGAAATGACAGGCCACCCAGTGCCCGCCGGCCGACGTCGAGTCGCGCTCGCTCAACGCCGGGTCTTGCTGCTTGCAGATGTCCTGGGCGATCGGGCAGCGCGTATG
>CAXTCC010000143.1:6786-10336 GCA_964242015.1 uncultured Variovorax sp. | reverse complement strand
CCCATCGCGATGTTGGTCACGCGCTCCAGCATCACCTCGATCACCACCGGCACGCCGAACTCGGCCATCAGCTTTTCGGCCTGCTGGATCGCCGGCGTCATCTCTTCCTGCTTGCGTACGCGGATGCCCTTGCAGCCCAGGCCCTCGACCACCTTCATGTGATCGACGCCGTAGCTGGCTTCGATGCCGGCGTCGGGCTCGGCGTTGATGTTGTCGAACGCCAGCTGCACGCAGTAGTCCATCTCGAAGCCGCGCTGGCTCTGGCGGATCAAGCCGAGGTAGCTGTTGTTGACCACGATGTGGATGTAGGGCAGCTTGAACTGCGCGCCCACGGCCAGCTCTTCGATCATGAACTGGAAGTCGTAGTCGCCCGAAAGCGCGACGATCTTGCGGGTCGGGTCGGCGGCGCGCACGCCGAGCGCTGCGGGGATGGTCCAGCCGAGCGGCCCGGCCTGGCCGCAGTTGATCCAGTGGCGCGGGTTGTACACGTGCAGGAACTGCGCGGCGGCGATCTGCGACAGCCCGATGGTGCTGACGTAGCAGGTGTCGTGGCTGAAGTTGTGGTTCATGCACTGGTACACGCGCTGCGGCTTCATCGGCACGTCGGCGAAGTTGGTCTTGCGCAGCAAGGTCTTCTTGCGGTCGCGGCACTCGCCGGCCCATGCACTGCGGCTCGGCAACTTGCCGGCGGCCTTCATCTCCTCGGCGACCGCGACGAACTGCTCGAGCGCCAGCTTGGCATCCGACACGATGCCGAAGTCGGGCGTGAACACGCGGCCGATCTGCGTTGGCTCGATGTCGACATGCACGAAGGTGCGGCCTTGGGTGTAGACGTCGACCGAGCCGGTGTGCCGGTTGGCCCAGCGGTTGCCGATGCCCAGCACGAAGTCGCTGGCCAGCATCGTCGCGTTGCCGTAGCGGTGGCTGGTCTGCAGGCCGCACATGCCGGCCATCAGCGGGTGGTCGTCGGGGATCGCGCCCCAGCCCATCAAGGTCGGGATCACCGGCACGCCGGTGGCTTCGGCGAAGCGCACGAGCAAGTCTGATGCGTCGGCGTTGATGATGCCGCCGCCCGCTACGATCAAAGGCCGCTCGGCCGCATTGAGCATCGCGATCGCCTTCTCGATCTGAGCGCGGGTCGCGGCGGGCTTGTACGGCGTCAGTGGCTGGTAGGTGTCGATGTCGAACTCGATCGTCGCCATCTGCACGTCGAACGGCAGGTCGATCAGCACCGGGCCGGGCCGACCCGAGCGCATCAGATGGAAGGCTTGCTGGAACACCTGCGGCACCTGGCCGGGCTCGCGCACCGTGACCGACCACTTGGTCACCGGCTTGCTGATCGACTCGATGTCGACCGCCTGAAAGTCTTCCTTATAGAGCCGCGCACGCGGCGCCTGGCCGGTGATGCAGAGGATCGGAATCGAATCGGCCCAGGCCGAATACAGGCCGGTGATCATGTCGGTGCCGGCCGGGCCCGAGGTGCCGATGCACACGCCGATGTTGCCGGCCACCGCACGCGTGTAGCCCTCGGCCATGTGCGATGCGCCCTCGACGTGGCGCGCCAGGATGTGGGCAATCGTGCCGAGCTTCCGCAATGCCGAATACAGCGGGTTGATGGCGGCACCCGGCACGCCGAACGCCTGCGTCACGCCTTCTTTTTCCATCACCAGCACGGCGGCCTGGGCTGCGGTCATCTTCGCCATGTCGTTGTCTCCTCGAAGTGTTTCGGTACCGTCGACTTTAGGAAAGGAGGGCGTCGGAAAGAAGACGGCCACAGACCATAAAAGCTATTCCGCCATGGAATAACTGGCTACCATCCGGCGATGGACAGACTGTTGGCAATGGAGATGTTCGTGCGTGTGGTCGAGACCGGCAGCTTCTCGAAGGCGGCACGCGAATTCAACACCACGCAACCTACCGTGACCAAGCAGGTCGCGGCCACGGAGGCGCGACTCAAGGTGCGGCTGCTCAACCGCAACACGCGCGGCGTCAGCCTCACCGAGCCCGGTGCGCTGTATTACGAGAAGTGCAAGAGCATCGTGCGCGACGCCGAAGAGGCGGAAAGCATCGTGCAGCTGCGGCAAGGGCAGGCGCAGGGCTTGCTGCGCATCGGCACTTCGGTCGCCTTCGGCCGCCGCGTCATCGTGCCGATGGCGCTCGAGTACATGCGGCGCAACCCGCAGGTGCGGCTCGACCTCAGTTTCGAAGACCGCTATGTCGACCTCATCGCCCAGGGCGTCGACGTCGCGATCCGCATGGGCCGGCTGGCCGACTCGTCATTGGGCGCGCGCTTTCTCGGCAGCAACCCGTGGGCCATGGTGGCGTCGCCCGGATACCTCAGAAAACACGGCGTGCCGAAGCGTGCAGCGGACCTGAGCGGCCACACGGCGTTGATCTACAGCAGCGTGGTAGGCGACGACGTTTGGCGAATGACCACGCCCCGAGGAGAAGCGATCACGGTGCCGGTGTCGGGCCGCATGCGCTCGAACAACGTCTCTGCCGTGCTGGCTGCGGCGCGCGACGGCATGGGCATCGCGTTGATGCCGCGCTATGTTGCGAGCGAATCGTTGCAGTCGGCCAAGGTGCGCGAGGTGCTTGCCGACCACGCCTTGCCCGAACAGGAGATCCACGCCGTGTTTCCATCGCCGAAGTTGGTGCCCGGCAAGGTGTCGAGCTTCATTGCTTTCTTGCAGGGACGGTTCGGCGACGGCTGGTGGACCACGCGTATCACCTGAAACCTCGCCACGATGCGACGTTGCCGGGGAGGCATCGCCGACCGTCACTTCGATGCTTGCTATGTGCGGTACCGCACTGACCAGCAGATTTCACTTTCGTACATTGAAAGTGCTCAGGGAAAACTCCAAAAAAAAGCATCAAGGGCGCTCGACGCAAGGGGTCAAATGATTCGACCTGGGTTTGCAACACACGTTCCTGCTTGGGCTCGCCTCTTACGTATTGGCAGGAGCCGACAGGATGCAGGCGTCTACGTTTGCATCAACTGCGGCTTGAAGATCTATTCGGAACGCGACGCGGCACTTCCGGAAGCAACCGAACGCACGCACCGAGCCTGGTGCAACGGTGTTCACTGGAAGCGACGCACTGGCGACGGCGACGGTAAATACGACAACGAGATGCGCGACTGAATGTTCGCAAGCCACTGCCTCGCGTTTCAGGCTGGCTGCAGAGTGTCGGGTTGAAAGGGGACGCCATGGTGGATGCCTACGAAGCCGCTGCCGAACTGCTTGTCGTTTTCTACCTGCGCGACCGGGGAATGGACGAGCATCTCTTCCAGGCCGCCGTTCATGCAGCGCACCAGCGACTGCTGTGCGGCAACGTGCCTATCCTGGACGCTGGGTTGCGACGCGACATCGACATGAATGCGCGCCGCACAGGAATACGCACCTTCGCGCATATGCATGTCGATGCGGTGCCGCCCAGGCAGAAGTTTGGATGACCCGGGCAGGCGTGGGTCGAGTCCGGCTTGTCGAGATCCCGTGAGCGCTGCGAACTCAATGCGTCCCGGTCGTCTTCTCGTCGTTCTCGTTGGAGA
>CAXTCC010000143.1:0-6686 GCA_964242015.1 uncultured Variovorax sp. | reverse complement strand
TGAGCGCTGCGAACTCAATGCGTCCCGGTCGTCTTCTCGTCGTTCTCGTTGGAGATCGCGAACAGATCCCACGCCGCCATGAACAACGCCGCGATCACCGGCCCGATCACGAAGCCGTTGATGCCGAACAGCGCGATGCCGCCGATGGTCGACATCAACACGATGTAGTCCGGCATCTGCGTGTCCTTGCCGACCAGCAGCGGCCGCAGGATGTTGTCGACCAGGCCGATGACGAAGACGCCGACGAAGATCAGCACGCCGCCTTGCCAGAAATGGCCCGTTGCCAGGAAGTAGATGGCAACCGGGCCCCAGATGAGCGCCGCGCCCACCGCCGGCAGCAACGACAAAAACGCCATCAGCACGGCCCAGAGCAACGCGCCCTGCACACCCAGAAAGAAGAAGGCGAGGCCGCCGATGGTGCCTTGCGCGATCGCCACTGCCACGTTGCCCTTGATGGTCGCGCGGATGACGGTGGTGAATTTATTGAGCAGGTAGTGCGTGTGCGGCTTGGCCAGCGGCAAGGCGTCGCGAACCGTCTTCGACAGCGGCGCACCGTCGCGCAGCAGGAAGAAGAGCAGGTAGAGCATCACGAAAAAGCTCACCAGGAAGTCGAAGGTGTTCTGGCCGATGGTCAGCGCCTTGCCCGCGACCAGTTGACTGCCCTCAGCCGCACCGGCAGTGATACGTGCCTCCCATGCGGCCATGTCACCGAGGTTGAAACGTTCGAGCAGGTTCAGCAGCCAGCGGGGCAGGGCGGCCAGGATCTGCTGAAAGTAGTTGGCGAAGTTGATTTGTCCGGACCGGATGTTCTGCGAGACCAGCGCCACCTCCTGCACCAGCGACACGCCGACCAGCGCGAGCGGCAGGATGACGATGACCAGACAGATGGTGAGCGTCGCCAGCGCCGCCAGCGTGCGGCGCTTGGGCATCTTCTTCAGAAGCAGTTTGTAGAGCGGCGTGAACAGGATGGCGAGGGCGACGCCCCACATCACCGCGCCGAAGAAAGGCATCAACACCCAGATGAAGGCAGCTGTGACGGCGAGCAAAAGCGCCAGGAACACGCCGCGCTGGAGTTGAGGGGAATTCATATGGCTCGCACTGTAGCCGAGCGCCGGGCCGTGTCGTGTCGGCTGGCGCGCCTAGATTCCAAAAGGCATTTCACCAGCCACTGAAGCGGCTCCATGTCGAGAGCTGGCCATCATCGGCGAGCGCGTGGTACTGCGCAAACTGCGCCCCGGTGGCGCAGGCGTGGTTGGGCAGGATGCGCAGCCGGGTGCCGATCGGAAACCGTTCAGCGATGTCGGTCTCGACCGGACTGGGGTCCGTCGCTTCAAGGCCCGCCGTTCCTTCCTTCGATGCAGCGCGGCACAGCAAGCCGTGCTCCTGGTTTGCCGCGCCCAGGATGTAGCCCGGCACGACGGTCCCGTCGACATCGCAGACCTGCCCATAGCCGTAGTCGATCTTCTGCTTGGCGGTGCCGCGGTCGCGGCTCATCGCCATCCAGCCTGCATCGAGAACGGCCAGCCCCTTGTCGACCTGATGGCCTATGACCGTCGTGAGCACGCTCAGCGCGAGGTCGTCGGTGGTGCACACGCCGACATTGGTCATGACGAGGTCGAAGAAAACATACACGCCCGCGCGCAGTTCGGTCACGCCTTCGAGGCTTCGAGTCATGAGTGCCGTGGGCGTCGAACCGAGGCTGACGACGGGGCAGGGCAAGCCGGCCTCCCGCAAGCGCTGTGCCGCGCGAACGACGCCGGCACGTTCCTTCTCGGCGACTGCGACGAGCGCATCGGGCGTGTCGTGGTCGTAGCTCGAGCCCGCATGCGTCAAGACGCCAGCGAGGACCATGCCGCCGTCGTGCAAGGTGCGAGCGATGTCGAGTAACACCGGCTCGTCGGGCTTGACGCCGGAGCGATGACTGTCGGTGTCGATCTCGATCAGCACCTCGAAGCGCTCTGCATGGGCCTTGCCGAAGGCGACGATGGCCTCGGCCGCGGCAACGCTGTCGGTGATGATCTGCAAGGCACAGCCGCTCCGGCGCAGCGCCAGTGCGGCCGGCAGCTTGGTCGCCACCATGCCGACGGCATACAGGATGTCGCTCACGCCGGCAGCGAAGAACTCCCGCGCTTCCTTCAGCGTCGACACCGTGATGCCGCGCGCGCCCGCCGCGGTCTGCCGCGCCACCACCTCCGTGCACTTGCTGGTCTTGACGTGCGGGCGAAAGGCGACGCCGAGGTCGTCGGCGCGCTGCTGCATGCGCGCGATGTTACGCAGCATGCGAGACAGGTCGATGACCGCGGCCGGCGTTTCGAGCAGGTCGATGGGTAAGGTGTTCATGGCGCTACTTTAGAAGTTTGGCCTATCCTTGTGCCGAGCGACAACAACGAAGACATAACTGCTTGAAAGGAAGATGAATGACCGGGACAAACAAGGCGACAAGGACGAACGAGAGCGAGAACGAAAACGAGACAAAGACAGATACAGCACAGCCAGCAATCCGGATAGACCGCGGTGTAGAGCCCAATCGCCGAAGAGCGCTGCTCCGGTTCGGCACAGCTGTCGGCGCGGGTGCTCTTGCAGGCTGCGCCACTTCCACTCCATCAGGCGCATCGAATGGCGCTGGCGGCAAGCCGAAGTTCCAGGTCGTCGGCAGCACGATCCCGATCATGGGCAGCGACGAGGTGTTTCCGGTGCGGCGCATCTATTGCATCGGCCGCAACTACGCGGCGCATGCGATCGAGCGCGGCTCCGACCCGACACGCGAGCCGCCCTTCTTCTTCCAGAAGCCGAACGACGCGGTGCAGCTGGTCCCGCGCGGCGTGACGGTCGACCACCCGTACCCGCCGGTGACCAGGAACTATCACTACGAGGTTGAACTCGTGGCAGCGCTCTACAAGGGCGGCCGCAACATCCGGCCCGACCAGGCGCTCGATTGCGTCTACGCCTATGCCGTCGGGCTCGACATGACCCGGCGTGACCTGCAGAACGCCATGGCCGCCGAGAAGAAGCCGTGGGAGATCGGCAAGTCGTTCGACCATTCGGCCGTGGTGAGTCATTTGCATCCGGTGAGCCAGACCGGCCACTTCACCAAGGGCGCGATTTCGTTGAAGGTGAATGGGCAGGTGAAGCAGTCGAGCGACCTGTCGAAGATGATCTGGAGCGTGGCCGAGCAGATTGCCAACCTGTCGACGTACAACGAGCTCTTTCCGGGCGACATCATCTATTCGGGCACACCCGAGAACGTCGGCCCGGTCGTGGTCGGCGACGTGATGACGGGACACATCGACGGGCTCTACGACATCAACGTGAAGGTGGTCTGAGCATGTCGAATTCATCGACGACCGGCCCGTCGATTGCAATGCCATCGCTCGGGCTCGGCACCTGGCGCATGGGCGAGTCGCCGGCGCATCGCAAGGCGGAGGTGGCAGCCGTGCGGTCCGCCATTGCCATGGGCTACCGTCTGATCGACACGGCCGAGATGTACGGCGATGGCGGCTCCGAAGAAGTCGTGGGCCAGGCCATTGCGGAAGCATTGCGCGTCAACGAGGTGCGACGCGACGAACTCTTTGTCGTGAGCAAGGTGCTGCCGCACAACGCGAGCCGCAACGGCACGTTGGCTGCGTGCGAGCGCAGCCTGGCACGCCTCGAACTCGACCATATCGATCTGTACCTGCTGCATTGGCAAGGTCCGCATCCGCTGCGCGATACGGTCGAGGCGTTGCAAGCACTCGTGAAAGCAGGCCGCATCGGCGCATGGGGCGTGAGCAACTTCGACACGGACGACATGGAGGCGTTGGTCGCGTTGCAAGGAGGCTTGCCGCCGGCATCGCATTGCGCCGCCAACCAGGTCTATTACTCGTTGGGCGAACGCGGCCCCGAGTTCAGCTTGTTGCCGTGGCAGCGCGCGCACGCCATGCCGACGATGGCTTACAGCCCGATCGACCAAGGCGCGCTGGCCGACAGCGATGCGTTGTCGAGGATCGGCAAGCGCCACGGTGGCGCCAGCGCGGCGCAGATCGCGCTGGCCTGGGTGCTGGCGCAGCCCGGTGTCATCGCGATTCCCAAGGCCGTGCAGGAAACGCATCTGCGAGAGAACCTCGAAGCGGCCAAGCTGAAGCTGACGGTGCAGGACCTGGCCGAGCTCGACGCGCTGCATCCGCCGCCGCGTCGCAAAAGCCCGCTGGCGATGATCTAGCGACGAGGGCAGAGGCAGCGACCGTGGATCGGCTTACGTAGGCAAGCGCAACCCGGACAGCTTCTGGTCGAACTTGATGAGCCACACGCGTGTCGGCCGTTCGAGGTCGCTGCCGCGCGTGATGCGCGCGCCGACCGCTGCTGCCGGACAACCGCTCACGATGGCGCCTGCTGCATTCACCGTGCAGTCTTCCATGCTGCCGGCGACCTTGCCGCCGTTCGCATCGAGCAAGACGGTGGCGACGCCGAAGTCGTTGTCGTTGACGAGTGCCAGCGTGTTGTCGTCGACCCACGCCAGGCCTTCGGCCTTTTCGGCGAGCCAGCCGAGCGCGTTGAGGTCGAGCAGCTCGGTCTTCTTCAACGTGACGACGGTGGAGTAGTCGGCGGCGCCGGCAACTGCTTGCGTGATGCTGCTCACTTCGAGGGTCTGGTCGAACGCGACGATGTTGGTGGCGTTGGCGGGCACCTCCACCAGCATCAGCTTGTTGAAGACCTTGCCATCGCTCTTGCGTGCGCCTTGTTCGATCACGATGAATCGGCCATTGCCCAGGCTCACCAGATCTCCCAGCTTGGCGTTGCCCGTGCGGTCCTGGCTGTAAGTGGCGCCGTCGATCGGGTAGGCATACATCTTCGACGTTTCAGTGGTCGGGTCGAACTCGAGCCAACGCGCGAACTTCGCGATATGGCGCACGTCGGTGCTGCTGCCGCCGGGTGGCGTCGCCTTGAGCGATTTGCCGGCGCCGTCTTTCGGGTCGATAGGGCTTTGCAGGTAACCATGCAACTTGCCGCTCGCGATATCGAGCGCCAGACCCTCCATCCCGCGGTTGGCACGACGCTGCGACAGCACGGCGGGCAGGTCGGCAGCGCCCGCGCCGGGGCCGTAACGCTTCTCGACCACACCGCTTGCGATGTTGATGCGGGCGATGAACGGGCCGTATTCGTCGCTGGTCCACAGCACATTGCGGGCGGCGTCGACCACCATCGATTCAGGGTCGAGGCCGTTGGCATCGAAGTTCGACTTGGCGGCGTCGAAGGTGTAGCTGTCGGTCAGCGGCGTCTCGCCGGTCGAGCCCACGCCGGACTGCGGGGGCAGGCCGGTGAGCTTCTGGCTGGCGTTGAGCCGGAGCGGCGTGCTCGACTGCAACACCGCGCCGTTGCCGCCAATGCGGATGACGCCGTAGCTCGGCGCGAACGATGGCGCCGGAAACACCTTGCTGATGTTCGTGCCGGCGCCGCCCGGCACGGGTGCCGTGGGGCCGTCACCATTGGGGCCACGGTCGGTGATGGCGTAGAACTCCAGTGCGCCGTCGGCGGCCTTGCCCTTGAACGCCATGCCGGAACCATAGGCCGGCAGGAAGCCGAGCGGGAAGTCTGCTTTGGTCTTTGCGTTGCTGCCCTCGTACGGCACGTAGAACCTGGCGTCGGCCTGCAACTGGTAGCGCGTCACCGACAGTGCGAACTTGCCGAGCGCATTGGTCTGCGTCGATGTATTGGCCACCGGCGTGTCGAGCTTCGATGCCAGCGTGTTCTCGAAATGCTCGCTGGCCAATACACGGCGGCTCGCGTCCACCGTGCGTGTGGCGTACGGCGCGGGCAACGCGGCCAGCAGCTTGTTCAATGCGGTCTCGAAGGCGGCAGGCGTTGCGCCGAAGTCCAGCACGCCGGGCGTCAGCGCCGCCTTGAGCGCGGCGGTCAGCTTGATGCCGTTGGAAGGGTCGATGTCCTCGTCGAGCGTCTGCAGTGCGAGCAGACGGTTGACCACCGCATCGGTCTTGATGTCGGTGCCGCCGGCAAGCGTCAACGGCGTCACGATCGTGCCGCATACGGCGCTGCCGAGCGCCACTGCGCCAGCGCTGAAGACCACGGTCTCGCCCTCCTTGCAGGCGAACTCGCCGGCCGCGTTGGTCGCGGCCTTGGCGCCCGTGCCGGAGCTGTAGTCGAGGCCTTCGACGGCAGCGTCCAGGAAGGTGCCGGTGACTGACTTTGCAACCACTGGCGTGGTGGTCGCCGGTGGCGTCGTCGTGGCTGGCGTGTTGCCCGAGACTGGCAAGACGAAGCCATTGTTGCCGCCGCCACCGCCGCAGGCAGTGACGACCAGTGCCGCGCCCATGAGCGCAAAGCCCCCCACCATCGATCTTTGTTTGGTCATCCGGAAATCCTGTGTAGACCCCGCGCGGCGCGCGGGCCCGGCGATTAGGGCCGGGCCGGATGACAGTCTTGTGACTCAGTTCGGATCAATGCGCCTCTGCTTGCTTGGCTGCATTGACGATCGCCTCTTCATCATGCTTGGCCCCATTCAAAAACAGGTTCAGCAGCACCGCCGCGATCGACGTCAACAAGATGCCCGACTCGATCAGCGAGTGGATGCTGTGCGGCATCCATTGCTTGAAGTTGGGCGCGATGAGCGGGATCATGCCGACGCCGATCGACACCGCGACGATCATCGCGTTGTGCCGGTTGTTCTTGAAGTCGACGCCCGACAGGATGCG
>CAXTCC010000142.1:1526-10408 GCA_964242015.1 uncultured Variovorax sp. | reverse complement strand
GTTCATGAGTAACTCCGGAGTAGTTGATAAAGCTGCCCGGAGCTGCCCCGGGACGTCTATCTATCCGCAGCATCTGTGCCACCCTGTTAGCGCCCTCCCACACCGTGGTTTTGAGGACTAGTTCACGGGCCGGTAACAGTGTGTGACATACCTTGTTGCTTAGGTACTAATGACGCGTGACACTTTTGTCATTCGGCGCCAAAAGTGTCGGCCTCAAAGCGTCAGAACCGCCGCAGCCTCGAGCCACCGGATATCCCGTTGCTCCAAGCCGTGCATTTGCCATCCATCGGCAAAGGCGCCGATCTGGCTCATGATTTCTTCGGTCTCGGCGGGCTTGGTGTGGGTGATGTAGATCGGGTAGGTCTTGCCTCTGGCGATCTGGGCCAGCTCGTCGGCCAGCGTGGCGGGCGACAGGTGCAGGCTGCGTTGGGCCAATGCCTGCTCGCGGTTGCTGAAGGCGGTCTCAATGACCAGCATGGCAACGTCGAGTTCGTTCACGCGCTTCCAGAACGGCGCGTTGCGCTCGGTGTCGCCGCTGAATACCCAATGCTTGCTGCCTTCGATGCAGCGAATGGCATAACCGCAGGCCGGCACGGTGTGCACGGCGGGCAATACCTCGATGAGCTTGGGGCGGCGCGTGCCCAGCAGCAAGGTCTGGCCGACGGTGATGTCGTCGAAGGTGACAAAGGGCGACTCGGTGCTCGGTATGTTGGCAAAGTCGGGCCAGATCACGTTGTTGAACATGTGGGCGCGCAGGGCCTCGATGGTGGCGCGCAGCGCATGCACGCGCAGCGGCTGGCTTCTGCGGCTGGCGACCGCGTCGATCATCAGCGGCAGCGCCGCAACATGGTCGAGATGCGAATGGGTCAGCACCACATCGTCGATGCCCGCCATTTCTTCGAGGGTGAGGTCGCCAACGCCGGTGCCGGCATCGACGAGCAGGTCGTCGTCGACCAAAAACGAGGTCGTGCGGCAGCCTTTGGCGATAGCGCCCGAGCAGCCCAACACGCGCACCTGCATTTTTCGAGGCCCTCTGATCTATGCCGTCATTTGGATTCGAACCGGGTTGCGCCGTCCCAGTCCGGATCTTTGGGGCGCAACGCCATGGAGGCTAAACGTTCGGCGTACAGCTGGTAAAGGACTTTTTTGACGCCGGGCGCCAGCAGCGGCGTCAAAAGCGATCGGCCCACGGCCCAGTCTTGCGCGCGGTAGGCGGTCAGCACTTGCTGCCAGACGTCGAGGCCGGCGCGGCTGGTCATGGCGGCGGCAGTGGTCCGGCCCAGGGGCGCGAAGATGGCGACGCTCTGGGCCTTGCCCTTGACGCGAACCCGGTCGAGTTCTTGCCAGACGAAGGCGGGGGCGGCATGGCGCGTCGCATCGCTCACCACCACTTCGGCGCCGTAGATGCCGCTCAGGCTCTCCAGCCGCGACGCCAGGTTGACGGCATCGCCGACCACCGTGTAGCTGCGGCGCACGGCGGAGCCCATGTCGCCGACGCTCATCACGCCGGTGTTGATGCCTATACCCACGCTGATGGCTGGCTGGCCGCTGGCGCGGTGCGCGTCGTTGATGGCGTGCACGGCGGCCGCCATTTCAAGCGCGGCGGCCACGGCCAGGTCGGCGTGGTCGGGCGTATCGACGGGCGCGCCCCAGAAGGCCATGACGCAATCGCCCATGTATTTGTCGACGGTGCCGCGGTGCGCGCTGATGATCTCGGTCAGCTTGCTGAAAACGCTGTTGAGGAACTGCTGGAGCTCGGTGGGCGCCATGGCCTCGGACATTTCGGTGAAGCCGCGCATGTCGCAGAACAACACGGTGAGCTCCTTGCTGACGGCGCGCATGCTGTAGCGGCCGGGCGAAGCGAGCATTTCCTGTACGAGCTGGGGCGGCACATAGGTGCCGAAGAGTTGCGCCAGGCTGCGTCGCTCACGCGCTTCGACGAAGTAGCCCCAGCTCAGGTTCAAGACAACGGCCAGAGCACACATCACCAGCGTCGCCGCCAAGGGCAGCACGAGACAGAAGCTCGCATAGAGCCAGGTGTTGAGCGCGACGACGGTGAGCACGGTGGCCGCGCCGATCGCCACGGCCCTCGCGGCCGAGACGATCGACAGGCCGAACGCCAGCACCAGGCCGGCGATGGTGATGACGAGCAGGCTGTAGGCAGCAGCTTCATCGGGCTTTTCAGGCATCCGGCGGTCCAGCAACCCGGAGATGATGTTGGCATGCACTTCCACGCCAGGGAAGGCAGCGCCTACAGGGGTGGATCGCAAGTCTTGCAAACCGGGCGCCGTCGCGCCGACCAGCACGATCTTTCCTCTGAGTTCGCCGGCGGCAAGCTTGCCGTTCAATATGTCCGCCGCCGGCACGTACCTGAACGATCCGCCGCGCGCGCCACCCGGTCCGCGGTAGGGCACTTGCACGCTGCCTTTCGCGTCGATAGGAACATGCAGGCGAGAGCCGCCACGGGCGACGAATAGCGCGCCATCGGCCGCAACGAGCGCCGGCATGCCGCTCACCATGCGGTAGACCGTGAGCCCGAGCGATTCGTAGTAGCCGGTTTTGCCGCCCGTACCGTCGTACCGCACCAGCAGCGGCGCGGCGCGCACGCTGCCGTCGCCATCGGTTTCGATCAACACGTTGAGAAAGCCGGCATGCGACGTGGCATCGGCCAGCAGCGCGATGTTGCCGCCGAAGCCGTTCCACGAAGTCGCGCGCTCATGGCCGGGTGGAAACGCGTCGAGCGAAAACACCGGACTGGGCAACCAGCCTTTTCCGCGCGGATGGTCGGTCTGCGTGAAGTAGTAGCCGAGCGCGACCGGTCTGCCTTTGAGCACGTTGGCAAAAATGGCGTCGTTGTCGAGCTCGGGCGCCAGCAGATCGACCTGGTCTTTCAGGCCGGGAACGTCGCGCAACGGACCGGTCGCGATCTGCCGCAGGGCGGAAAGCGCGGAGCTGCCATCCGGCTCCGCGAACATCACATCGAAGCCGAGCACCGCGGCCTGCTGCCGATCGATCAGCTCGGTCGTGAGCGCCGCGAGCTTGTTGCGGCTCCAGGGCCACTGGCCGAATTCCTGAAGGCTGGGGTCGTCGATGTCGACGATGACCACGCGGGGGTCGAGCGTGCGCGGCAGCGTTGCACGAAGCCGAACGTCATAGATGGAAAGATCCAGCCGCTCGACAAAAGGAAACCTGTAGATGCCGGCGGCATGGATCATCGCCAGCAGAACCGGCAGCAGCGTGATGACGACGCGTGGCCAATGGTGTCCGATCGCAGCGACCGCGGTTTTGGCGGTCATCGATCGAAGCGGCCGGAATGGGCCGCGTCGCGCCGGTCAGGCGTTGACGAACTGCATCTTGGTGCCGCCGAGTTCGAGCACGTCGCCGTCTTGCAACGCGACCGCCTCGGTGCCCAGAGGTTCACCGTTGAGCGTGGTGCCGCCATCGATCGGCGCGACGACGTAGCCCTGAATGCGGCGTGTGACAGCAGCCACAGCCACACCCGGCTTGCCGATGGTGGTGACGACCTTTGCCAGCGAAAGCTCGCGGCCGGCGCCGGTGCCGGACAACACGCGGATGACCGCCGAGTTGACGGCAGCGCCGCCGAGGGGTGCCGACACCGTGGGGGCAGAGGTGAGCGGAATCGGGGCGGATGGGTGCGCCATCGACGCTGGCTTGGTCGGCGCGACGGCGTCAGGTGCGCCGGCGGCAGACAGGTAGCGGATCTTGTACTTGCCGACCTCGATGACGTCGTTGTGCTCCAGCGCCTGCTTTTTGATGGCGCGGGCGTTGACGTAGGTTCCGTTGGTGCTGTTGAGGTCTTCAAGATAGACGTCGGCGCCGATCATGTGGAGCACGGCGTGTTCGCCGCTGATCGCGAGATTGTCGATCACGATGTCGTTGTACGGTCGCCGTCCCAGGGTGGTGCGATCTTTGGCGAGCGTCACCTCCTTGATTACGACACCATCGATCGAAACGATCACTTTCGGCATGGCCGACTCCTGAATCCGAGTTTTAGTATTCAGCGAAACCCTCGAGGATTGCCGAACTCTTGGAGACAATCAATTCGAAACTTCTGGCGCAGCGACCGCACTGGCGCGGGCCAAAACTACCGAAATATTGTCACGGCCCCCATTGTCGTTCGCAGTTGCAACCAAAAGTGTTGCTTTCTCCGAGAGGCCGATATCTTGTAACAGAAGTGTGAAAATCTGCGCGTCCGAAATCATCTCACTGAGACCATCGGAACACAGCATGAAGAGGTCACCGGGGAGGGCGTCGTGCTCGTGCATTTCGAGGTCGACATGGCGCTCGATGCCGAGCGCGCGCGTCACCAGATTGCGGTGCGGAGACTGGGCTGCCTGCTCTGGCGTGATGGCTCCGGCGTCCAGTTGTTCCTGCAGCAAGGAGTGGTCGCGCGTGAGCAAGTGGAGTTGCCCATCGCGCAGGCGGTAGCAGCGTGAATCGCCGATGTGTCCGACGACGGCGCGATTGGGCCCGAACACCGAAACGACCAATGTCGTGCCCATGCCTTGCAGTTGCACGTTAGCAACACCGGCCTCCAGAATCGCCTGATTGGCCTCGTCGACGCCAGCCTGCATGGCACGTCGCATCGCACGCGGATGCGCCGAAGGGCCGGAATGCGCCAACCAACGGCCGAAGCTGGCCTGCAACAGCGCGATCGACATGCCACTGGCGACCTCGCCACCGTTGTAGCCACCCATGCCGTCGGCAAGGATCGTCAGGCCGAGGGCCGGGTCGAATGCGATGGCGTCTTCGTTGTTGGCACGCACCCGGCCGGGGTCGGTCAGCGCGGCATAGTCCCAGGTCAGCGTGCTGCCGGTGGTGGAAGCAGTGGCAGCGATGGTCACCATAGACAGGATTCAGGCTCCGAAATCAATGCGCCGCGACGTGTGCGCGCTTTTGCAAAAATCGTCCGGCCAGCACCACGAAAGCCGCCCCCAGAGCCGCGCCGACGTAGTGCAGCCACGGATTGGCGACCAGCGTGTCGCGCAAGGTGACGTCGCTGACGATGGTTTCGCCGCCGACCCAGCCGATGAGCGCCGCGCCGAGCATGACGATGATCGGAAAGCGTTCCATCAACTTGATCATGAGTGTGCTGCCGAATATGACGAGAGGAATGCTGATGGCCAGGCCCAGGATCAGCAACGTCGTGTTGCCCTGTGCAGCCGCGGCCACCGCGATCACATTGTCCAAGCTCATGACCAGATCTGCGATGAGGATGGTGCGCACAGCAGCCAGCATCGTGCCGTATTCCTTACCTTCGCCCTCTTCTTCGTCACCTTCGCTTAACAATTGCACGCCAATGTAGAGCAGCAGCAACCCGCCGACGATCTGCAGATAGGGCAACGCCAGCAGCTTTGCCGCCACCACGGTCAACACGATGCGCAGGACAACGGCGGCGCCCGAGCCGAAAAGCACGGCTTTCTTTTGCTGCGCAGGCGGCAACGAACGCGCAGCCATGGCGATGACCACGGCGTTGTCTCCCGACAAGATGATGTTGATCCACACGATCTTGAGCAAGCCGATCCAGAAATCAGGGCTTTGAAGCAGTTCCATGCGTCGTCTCGTCTTTTTTTAATGATTGAAAAAGCGCTCGCAACCTGGATCGCGAGCGCTTCGTTCGTGGGGTCGCTGCAAAAAGCAGGGGCTTTTTACAGACGGGCCTTCAGGAGCTTGGCAAGTTCGGAGAAGTTGCGCGTCACGGTAAAGCCGCACTCTTCCATGATGGCGAGCTTGGCTTCGGCCGTGTCGGCGCCGCCGGAGATCAGCGCGCCGGCGTGGCCCATGCGCTTGCCGGGAGGCGCGGTGACACCAGCGATGAAACCGACGATCGGCTTCTTCATGTTGTCCTTGCACCAGCGAGCCGCGTCGGCTTCGTCCGGACCGCCGATTTCGCCGATCATGATGACCGCGTCGGTGTCCGGATCGTCGTTGAAAGCCTTCATCACGTCGATGTGCTTCAAGCCGTTGATCGGGTCGCCGCCGATGCCGACCGCCGAGGATTGACCCAAGCCGATTTCGGTCAGTTGCGCCACCGCTTCATAAGTGAGCGTGCCCGAACGCGAGACCACGCCGATGCGTCCCTTGCGGTGGATGTGACCCGGCATGATGCCGATCTTGATTTCGTCCGGCGTGATGAGCCCGGGGCAGTTGGGGCCGAGCAGCAGCGTCTTCTTGCCGCCAGCGGCTTCCTTGGCGCGCATCTTGTTGCGCACTTCGAGCATGTCGCGGACAGGAATGCCTTCGGTGATGCAGATCGCCATGTCGAGGTCGGCTTCGACTGCTTCCCAGATGGCCGCAGCGGCGCCGGGTGGCGGCACGTAGATCACCGACACGGTGGCGCCGGTCTGCGATGCGGCTTCTTTGACCGAACCGAAGATCGGGATGCCGAAGATCGACTCGCCGGCCTTCTTCGGGTTCACGCCGGCCACGAAGCAGTTCTTGCCGTTGGCGTATTCCTGGCACTTTTCAGTGTGGAACTGACCGGTCTTGCCGGTGATGCCCTGGGTGATGACTTTGGTGTCTTTGTTGATGTAGATCGACATGACTGTGTTCCTTAAGCCTTGGCTTTGACTGCTGCCACGACCTTTTGGGCCGCGTCCGCCATGGTGTCGGCGCTGATGATCGGCAGGCCCGAGTCGGCCAGCAGCTTCTTGCCTTCGACTTCGTTGGTGCCCTTCATGCGGACCACGAGCGGCACTTGCAGGTTCACCGCCTTGCAGGCAGCGATCACGCCGGTGGCGATGGTGTCGCACTTCATGATGCCGCCGAAGATGTTGACGAGGATGGCCTCGACATTCTTGTTCTTCAGCATGATCTTGAAGGCTTCGGTCACCTTCTCGGGGGTGGCACCGCCGCCCACGTCCAAAAAGTTGGCCGGCTCGCCGCCGAACAGCTTGATGGTGTCCATGGTCGCCATGGCCAGACCGGCGCCATTCACCAGGCAGCCGATGTTGCCGTCCAGGCTGATGTAGGCCAGATCGAACTTGCTGGCTTCGACTTCGGCCGGGTCTTCTTCGTCGAGGTCGCGCAAGGCGACCAGTTCAGGATGACGGAACAGCGCGTTCGGGTCGAAGTTGAACTTGGCGTCGAGCGCCTTGATGTTGCCGTTGCCTTCCAGGATCAACGGGTTGATCTCGACGAGCGATGCGTCGGTCTCCATGTAGATCTTGTAGAGCTTCTGCATCACGTCGACGGCTTGCGCTTGCGATGCTTCCGGCACGCCGATGCTGGCGGCCAGCTTGGTGCCTTGCTCGACGGTCAGGCCGAGGGCCGGATCGACGAAGTCGGTGTGGATCTTCTCGGGCGTGTCGTGTGCGACGCCTTCGATGTCCATGCCGCCTTCGCTCGACACGATGAAAGCGACGCGCTGCGTGGAGCGGTCGGTCACGGCCGAGACGTAATACTCTTTCTTGATATCGGCGCCGTCTTCGATGAGCAGACGACGGACCTTCTGGCCTTCAGGGCCGGTCTGGTGCGTGACGAGCTGCATGCCGAGAATTTCGCCGGCCAGCTTCTTCACTTCATCGATCGAGCGGGCCAGCTTGACGCCGCCACCCTTGCCGCGGCCGCCGGCGTGAATCTGAGCCTTGACGACCCAAACCGGGCCGCCCAATTTTTGAGCGGCTTCGACCGCTTCCTGGACCGTGTACGCCGGAATGCCGCGGGGGACCGGCACGCCGAACTTGGCAAGAATTTCCTTGCCCTGGTACTCGTGAATCTTCATGAGGGTGTTTCTCGGAAGGAGGTTGAGAACGGGGAGATCTGGAGACTGAATCGGCTGTTGTCCGCGGGCGACGGCAACCTGACGGTTGGGGGCGGCGAACAACCGCGGACTGTATCATGGTGCGCCGCACCAACGCGCGCTTTGCGCTGCGGTCAATACGTACTTTCTCCTGACAAAAGCTATGGCCAAGGTCTTTATCGACGGTGAAGCCGGTACCACCGGTTTGCAGATTCGCGAGCGGCTCCAGAAGATGCCGCAGATCGAGGTCGTGAGCATTGCGCCGGAGCTCCGAAAAGACGTGAACGCCAAGCGCGACCTGATGGGCGGCGTCGATCTGGTCGTGCTGTGCCTGCACGACGACGCGGCGATCGAATCGGTGGCGCTGATCGACCAGCTTCCGGGCAAGAAGCCGAAGATCATCGATGCCTCGACCGCGCACCGGACCAATCCGGCGTGGGCTTTCGGCTTTCCGGAACTGGTGGCGGGGCATTGGCAGGCGGTGGCCAAGGCCGACCGCGTGGCCAATCCGGGCTGCTACGCCACAGGCGCGATTTCTATCGTGCGTCCGCTGGTCGATGCGGGCATCTTGCCGGCCGACTTCGCGATCGCTTTGCCATCGGTGAGCGGCTATTCGGGTGGCGGTCGGACCATGATCGAAGCGTACGAAGCCGGCGACGCGCCGCCCTTCGAAATCTATGCGCTCGGCCTGAAGCACAAGCACATTCCTGAAATCATGAAGTACACGGGGCTCACGCGCCGGCCGGTTTTCATTCCGTCGGTAGGCAACTTCAAGCAGGGCATGCTGGTGCAGCTTCCGTTGCATCTGGACGACCTGCCGGGCAAGCCGAAGGCGGGCGACCTGCACGACGCGCTCGCCACGCACTACGCGGCGAGCAACACGCCGGAAAAGTTCGTCAAGGTGCTGCCGCCGACCGAAGACGGCAAGTTGGAGCCGACCGCGCTCAACGACACCAACGATCTCGAGATCCGCGTGTTTCCGAACGAGGACCATCGGCATGCGGTGGTCATCGCGCGGCTCGACAACCTAGGCAAGGGTGCCAGCGGCGCCGCGGTGCAGAACCTGAAGTTGATGCTGGGGCTCTGAGCCTTCGGCACTCGATTCGTCCGAGCGCCTCCG
>CAXTCC010000142.1:0-1426 GCA_964242015.1 uncultured Variovorax sp. | reverse complement strand
AGCGCGCCGTGAGCACGAGGCATCGCTTCGATGCGGCCAGCGATGGCCGCCGACAGCCGTTCGCTCAAGCTGTCGCCATGCGCCGCGACGACGTGCTTGAGCGCCCTGCGCCGCCCCTGCAGCACGCCGAGCATCACGTACAGCGGCACGAAAGCGATCAGCAGAACCGCCACGAGCAAAGCCGGAGAGGTGAGCAGCGCAAGCAGGGCGCCAGCGCCACCGGCCCGGGCGCCTGTCATGCCGGGCCCGTTGAGCCGCCCGACATAGACGAAGAACAAGCCACCGCCCAATAGCAGTGCGAGCAGCACGCCGACTGCGACGGAGCCGCCAAAAGCAGCGCCCGCCTTGAGACCCGTTCGGGCAATGGACTGGGAGAAAGGCGTTTTTGACATGAGCAGGATTCCGATGTGTGACGGCGCGGATCATGCCCCGAGAACTCAGTCGTCGACGGTCCCTTTCAGGACCTTGGCCACCACGCCGCCGGCAAAGCCCCGCGCCATCAAAAAGCGCATCTGCTTGCCGCGCTCCTTGGCGTCGAGCGGTGGCGCATCGAAGCGGCGCCCCCAAACGTCGCGAGCGCGGGCCAGTTCGGTGTCTTGCAGGCCGGCGACCGCCTCCGTGATGGCATCCGTTGCGATGCCCTTCTTCTGCAATTCCTGACGCACGCGCGCAGCGCCCATGCGCGGCGCGCGCAGGTTCACGACCGACTGAACCACGCGCGGCTCGCTGATGAAGTCCTTGGCCTGAAGCTCGTCGAGCGCTGCCGCCAGCGTGCCCGGCTCTTCCTCGTACTTCTTCAGCTTGCGTTCGAGTTCCGGGCGCGAATGCTCGCGCTGGCTCAGCAAACGCAGCGCGCGTCCTTTGAGAGACGGTGCAGAAAAGGCCATGCGAACCCGCGTCGACGCTTTTCGCGGCCTCCTTACTTGTCGGCCTGCTCCGCCTTGTCGGCCTTCTCGGCCTTGGGCGCCTTCACCGGCTTGGCTTCGACCAGTTCGGCCAGCATCGGAATGCCCAGCGACTCGCGCACCTTGTTCTCGATCTCGCGCGACAGCGTCGGGTTCTCGCGCAGAAACTCACGGGCGTTGTCGCGGCCCTGGCCGATCTTTTCGCCGTTGTAGGCGTACCAGGCGCCCGACTTGTCGACGATCTTGGCGGTCACGCCCATGTCGATGATTTCGCCTTCGCGGCTGATGCCCTCGCCGAACAGGATGTCGAACTCCGCCGTCTTGAAAGGCGGGCTGACCTTGTTCTTGACGACCTTCACCTTGGTCTCGTTGCCGATCGCTTCTTCGCCCTTCTTGATGGTGCCGATGCGACGGATGTCGAGCCGCACAGAAGCGTAGAACTTGAGCGCGTTGCCGCCGGTGGTGGTTTCGGGCGAGCCGAACATCACGCCGATCTTCATGCGGATCTGGTTGATGAAGAT
>CAXTCC010000141.1:0-10410 GCA_964242015.1 uncultured Variovorax sp. | reverse complement strand
TTGCCGACAAGGGCATCTTCCACAAGAACAAGGCAGCTCGCGACAAGAGCCGCCTGTCGACGAAGGTCAAGAACCTCGCCCTGGCGCCTGAAAAGGCAGCCGCCTGACACCAGTCAGGCAAACAGCCCGGACGGGCCTCCCGTCCGCCGTTTGATCGGGGTGCGCTGCAGCAAAGTGAGAAACCGCCTTCGGGCGGTTTTTTCATGTCCGCGCTCGATGCGCGAATGTCGTTCAGGCCTTCTTGGCGTCTGGCACGCCGCAGACTTCGCCCACCTGCAGTCCGTTGTCTCGCGCAAAGTTCATGACGAAGTCCCAGGCCATGACCTCGTGCTCGCGAAGTTCGCGATTCACGATGACGCACTTGACCCCGTTGATCGTCGTCGGAATGCACCAGGGCGAGTAGCTCAGGTGGTCGCCCGGTATCGCACCGCCCGGCCGGAAAGAACTCATGACACCCGCCAGACGTTCCGCCCAATCGCTGGGGCGAAACGCGCGGCCATCGCTCGTGATGCCTTGAACGAAGACGACTTGGGAGGCGGGAGAGTCCATTGATTCAGATGAACTGCAACAAGATGCTGCAGTGCACAAGGATTTTAGCCGTGAGGCCAGCACGGGCCATGCCAAGGGCATTGCTGTGATGCGGAATCGTCACCGTCGCAAGCGGTAGCGCCGCCTAGAATTCCTCTTCCTTTTTCCGGAGTACCGCATGAGCGCCCCAGTGCAACCCACCTCGCCCCACGTCATGAACACCTACGGTCGCCTGCCGATCGCGTTGTCGCACGGTCAGGGCTGCCGAGTCTGGGACACCAACGGCAAGGCGTATCTGGACGGATTGGGCGGCATCGCAGTCAACACGCTCGGCCACAACCATCCGGAACTGGTGCCAGCCCTGCAGGACCAGATCGCCAAGATCATTCACAGCTGCAACTACTACCACGTGCCCGGCCAGGAACAACTGGCAGCCAAGCTGGTCGAGTTGTCCGGCCTGACCAACGCGTTCTTCTGCTCCACCGGTCTCGAAGCCAACGAAGCGGCGCTCAAGCTGGCGCGCAAATTCGGTCACGACAAGGGCATCGAACGGCCCGAGATCGTGGTCTACGAGGCCGCTTTTCATGGCCGTTCGATCGCGACGCTGTCGGCCACCGGCAACCCGAAGATCCAGAAAGGCTTCGGCCCGCTGGTCGAAGGCTTCATCCGCGTGCCGCTGAACGACATCGAGGCGCTCAAAAAGGCGACGCAAGACAACCCGAACGTCGTCGCCGTGTTTTTCGAAACCATCCAGGGCGAAGGCGGAATCCATCCGATGCGCTGGGAATATCTGCGGCAGGTTCGCGCGCTGTGCGATGAGCGCGACTGGCTGATGATGATCGACGAAGTGCAGTGCGGCATGGGTCGTACCGGCAAGTGGTTCGCCCATCAGTGGGCCGGCATCTTGCCCGACGTGATGCCGTTGGCCAAAGGCCTCGGTTCGGGCGTGCCGATCGGCGCAGTGGTCGCGGGCCCCAAGGCAGCGCACATCTTCGGCCCCGGCAACCACGGCACCACGTTCGGCGGCAACCCGCTGGCGATGCGCGCAGGCAACGAGACGATCCGCATCATGGAAGAGCACAAGCTGCTCGAAAACGCCTCCAAGGTCGGCGCCCACTTGAAGGCGGCGCTGGAACGCGAGTTCGAAGGCTTGGCCGGTGTGAAAGAAGTGCGCGGCATGGGGCTGATGCTCGGGATCGAACTCGACCGTCCGTGCGGCGTCATCCTGAATCGCGCCTGCGATGCGGGCCTCTTGTTGAGCGTGACAGCCGACAGCGTGATACGCCTCGTGCCGCCGCTCATCCTCAGCACGGCAGAAGCAGACGAGATCGTCGCCATCCTTGCGCCGCTGGTGAAGGCCTTCCTGGCGGAGCCGATCAAATGAACGTGCCTGCCAGCCATCCGGTTCGTCACTACCTGCAGTTCTCGGACTTCACAGCGGACGAGTACGCCTACGTGTTCGAGCGCGCGGCGATCATCAAGCAGAAGTTCAAGACCTACGAAAAGCACCAACCGCTGACCGACCGTACGCTGGCGATGATTTTCGAGAAAGCCTCGACGCGTACCCGCGTGAGCTTCGAGACAGGCATGTACCAGCTCGGCGGGAGTGTGGTGCACCTGACCACCGGTGACAGTCAGTTGGGCCGCGCAGAGCCGATCGAAGACAGCGCCAAGGTGATCAGCCGCATGGTCGACATCGTGATGATCCGGACCTTCGGGCAGGACAAGATCGAGCTGTTCGCGGAGCACTCGCGCGTGCCGGTGATCAACGGCCTCACCAACGAGTTTCATCCGTGCCAGATCCTGGCCGACATCTTCACTTTCATCGAGCACCGCGGCTCGATCAAGGGCAAGACGGTCGCGTGGGTCGGCGACGGCAACAACATGGCCAACACCTGGCTGCAGGCGAGCGAGATTCTCGGCTTCAAGGTGCACGTGAGCACGCCGAGCGGCTACGAGGTCGACCAGTCGGTCGCCGGCATTCGCTCGACCGACAGCTACAAGGTGTTCAAGGACCCGATGGAAGCCTGCCGCGGCGCCGACCTGGTGACCACCGACGTCTGGACCAGCATGGGCTGGGAAGCAGAGAACGACACGCGCCGCAAGGCCTTCGCCGACTGGTGTGTCGACACCGAGATGATGGCGGTCGCGCAACCCGATGCGCTCTTCATGCATTGCCTGCCCGCGCACCGGGGCGAAGAAGTCGAGGCCGATGTGATCGACGGCCCGCAGTCGGTCGTATGGGACGAGGCTGAAAACAGGCTTCACGCGCAAAAGGCGCTGATGGAGTTCCTGCTGCTCGGCAAGCTCTGAGCCGCTGAAACTTGCAAGGGCCCTGATGCCGAAGAAGGCATCAGGGTCGGGCTTTACGCGCCGCGCCCCGATGTGTACATTGTTCACATACTCCAAGGAGCGCACATGAACCACCCCGAAATCGCTTCGCGTGCCGAGTGGCAACGCGAGCGCGACGCCTTGCTGGTCGACGAGAAAAAGTTGACGCAAGCGCATGACGCGCTCAATGCACGGCGCCGACGGCTGCCGATGACCGAGATCACCAGCGACTACGTATTCGCGTCGACCGCGCGGGACGACCTGCGCCTGCTCGACCTGTTCGAGGGTCGCGAGCAATTGATCGTCTATCACAACATGCTCACGGCCGATCACATCTGCCCAGGCTGCTCGTTCTTTAGCGACAACCTGATGAACAACTTTGCGCACCTGCACGCGCGAGGAACGACGTTCGTGATGGTGGCGCGCGCCCAGGTCGCACGCATCGAGCAGGTAAAGGCACGCATGGGCTGGACCTTTCCGTGGGTTTCCTGTGCGGGCACGACCTTTCATGAAGACTTCGTCACGGCGCAGAACAACGCGTCTTTCGGACTTTCGGTGTTCGTGCGCATGGACGACCGCGTGTTCCAGACCTGGTTCACCTCGGGCCGTGGCGTCGAGAACGCAAGCAACAGCTTCAACCTGCTCGACCTCACGCCGCGCGGCCGGCGAGAACGATGGGAGGCGTCGCCGGCGGGATGGCCGCAAGACCCGCCTTACAGCTGGCAGCGTTTGCATGACGAATATCCCTCCTGAGCTGCAGAAGCCTGAATCACATTCGCAGGAGACACAGCCGACTGCACCGTGACGCTGCGCGCGCGTTCACTCGGTCACATGTGCTGTTGGAAATAACCGACACCACGACCGCTCGTGCGGCGCTAACTTCGCTGCATGACTTTTTCTTCTGCCGCGCTGCGCCTCTGGGATATTTCGCCGCCGGTCCATGAAGGCGCACCGGTGTTCCCCGGCGACACGCCCTATCGGCAGCGGTGGGCTGCCAGCATCGGGCCGGGCTGCCCGGTCAACGTGAGCGAGATCACGCTGTCGCCGCACGTCGGCGCGCATGCCGATGCACCGCTGCATTACGACGCGGAAGGCGCCACCATCGGCCATGTCGATCTCACACCGTTTCTCGGCATCTGCCGCGTCATTCACGCCATCGCGCGTGGCCCGTTGATCGAGTGGTCGCACATCGAACACGCGGTGGCCAATTTGCCGCCGCGTGTCCTCGTGCGTACCTACGAACATGCGCCGGTCGACCGTTGGGACAGCACCCTCGCCGCCTACGCGCCCGACACCATCGAGCGGCTAGCCGCGCTCGGCGTGCTGCTCGTCGGCATCGACACCGCCAGCATCGACCCGGCCGACAGCAAGACGCTCGACAGCCATCAGCTCATCCGCCGCCTGAATCTTCGCGTGCTCGAAAACCTGGTGCTCGACGACGTGCCGGAAGGCGATTACGAACTCATCGCGCTGCCGCTCAAGCTCGTCAGCGCCGACGCCTCTCCCGTTCGCGCCGTACTCCGCGAACTTCAACCGAAAACCCGATGACCATGACCCTCGACGACTGCCGCGCGCTCGATCGCGAAGACCCACTGCGCCACCTGCGCGACCAGTTCATGCTGCCCGAGGGCGTGATCTACCTCGACGGCAACTCGCTCGGCGTGCTGCCGAAATCAGCGCCTGCACGCATCGCGGAAGTCGTCACGAAGGAATGGGGCCAAGGCCTCATCCGCTCGTGGAACACCGCCAGCTGGTTCGACTTGCCGCAGCGGCTCGGCGACAAGGTCGCACGACTCATCGGCGCCGCACCGGGCGAAGTGGTGTGCACCGACAGCACCTCTATCAATCTCTACAAGGTGCTGTTCGCGGCGATGAGCCAGGTCGCGCAAAGCGGATCGAACCGCAAGCTCGTCGTGAGCGAGCGCAGCAACTTCCCGACCGACCTGTACATCGCCGAGTCGCTGTGCCGGGAACGCGGCTTCACCCTGAAGCTGATCGAGGCCGCCGATCTGGCCGCGTCGCTGACCGACGACGTCGCCGTGCTGATGCTGACGCACGTCAACTACCGCACCGGCGCCATGCACGACATGAAGGCGGTCACCGCCGCCGCGCACGCTGCAGGTGCGCTCACCGTGTGGGACCTGGCACACAGTGCCGGCGCCGTGCCGGTCGCGCTCAACGAATGCGATGCCGACTTCGCGATCGGCTGCGGCTACAAGTACCTGAACGGCGGTCCCGGTGCACCGGCCTTCGTCTGGGTTCACACGCGTCACGCCGGCCAGTTCGAGCAACCGCTGTCGGGCTGGTGGGGCCATGCGGCGCCGTTCGAATTCACACCGCACTATCGGCCCGCGGCGGGCGTCGGCCGCTACCTGTGCGGAACTCAGCCCATCGTCTCGCTGGCCGGCCTCGAATGCGGTCTGGATACCGTGCTGGCCGCCGAGCCCTTCAACGGCGACTTCGGCAGCATGGCCGCGCTGCGCACCAAATCGCTCGCGTTGACCGATGCCTTCATCGCGCTGATCGAAGCCCGCTGCGCCGGCCGCTTCACGCTCGTCACGCCACGCGATCACGCCCAGCGCGGATCGCAGGTGTGCCTTGCCATGGCGGATGCGGCCGAGGCCGATGCGAACGCGGCGTACGCCATCGTGCAGGCGCTCATCGCCCGCGGCGTGATCGGCGATTTTCGCGCCGCCCATTCGACAGGCTCAGGGCAATCGGGGGAAGGGCACATCCTGCGCTTCGGTTTCACGCCGCTCTACCTCGGCTTCGAAGAGGTCTGGAACAGCGTGGAACACATCGTGCAAGTGCTCGACACCGCCGAATGGAAACGCCCCGAGTTCAACCAAAAGAACGCGGTGACCTGAAGCCTGCCATGAGCAACGAAAAAATCGTCCAGGAAGAAAAGGCGCAGCTCGACTTCAGCGCGTCGATGAGCTACGGCGACTACCTGCATCTCGACGAGATCCTCAACGCGCAGCACCCGCTCTCGCCGACGCACGACGAGATGCTTTTCATCATTCAGCACCAGACCAGCGAGCTGTGGATGAAGCTGATGCTGCACGAGCTGCGCGCCGCCATCGGCTGCGTCGCCAAGGGTCAGCTGCCGGACGCTTTCAAGATGCTGGCGCGGGTCACGCGCATCATGGAACAGCTTGTGAGTGCATGGACCGTGCTGTCGACCATGACGCCGCCCGAATACAGCGCGATGCGCCCGTACCTCGCCAACTCCAGCGGCTTTCAGAGTGCGCAATACCGTTGCATCGAGTTCGCGCTCGGCAACAAGAACCCGGCGATGCTCAAGCCCCATGCGCATCGGCCCGACCTGCTGGCGCAAGTGGACGCGGCATGGCGATCGCCATCGCTCTACGACGAGTCGCTGAAGCTGCTGGCGCGCGAAGGCCTCACGGTGCCCGCCGACCAACTCGACCGCGACTGGACGCTGCCTTACGAATCCAGCGATGCCGTCGAAGCGGCCTGGCTCGTGGTGTATCGAAATCCGCGTGACCACTGGGACCTTTACCAGCTCGGCGAGAAGCTGACCGACATCGAAGACGCCTTCAGGCTCTGGCGCTTTCGGCATGTGACGACGGTCGAGCGCGTCATCGGATTCAAGCGCGGCACCGGCGGCACCGGCGGTGTCAGCTATCTGCGCAAGATGCTCGACGTGGTGCTGTTCCCGGAGATCTGGAAGCTGCGCACCGAGCTTTGAATCGATCGGGGCGACGCTCTCTTAGCCCGCTCTCACCCCGAATAAAGCCAGGGCTGATCGAGCAGCCTCGCACCCAGCGTGCGCATCGCCATATCGCGACCAAGCCGCACCGGGCCGACCGCGTGAAAGATGTCGCCGTTGCGTCGCGCCCTCGACTGCACCCGCGCATTGCGTTGCCAGCGTGCTTCGGCATACCGGCTGAAGGCGGCGGGCACATCGATCGCGTTGCCATCACGAAGCGCTTCGGCCAGCGCCATCGCGTCTTCGATCGCCATGCCCGCGCCTTGCGCGAGGTAGGGCAGCATCGGGTGCGCGGCATCGCCGAGCAAGGCGATGCGGCCATCGGCCATGTCGCTCGCCGACGTCAGCGGCGCTCGATCGAACAAGGTCCAAGCGCGCCACGACGGCATGGCTTCGAGCAACGCCTGCAATGCGGTGCCCGTGTTGCCCGTGGCTTGCTTCAGCGCATCGAGGCTGCTGGCCTGATCCCAGTCGCGCGCGTCGCCTGCGGGTGCCGACTCGGCGACGACCACCACGTTGAGTGCATCGCCGCGACGAACCGGATACGCGACCGCATGCAGCCTCGGCCCGAGCCAGACATCCACGCGATCGAGGTTGCGCAGCGAAGCCGGCAACGCCGACGTATCGACCAGCGCACGCCAGGCCGTGTGACCGGTGGCGCGCGGCGGCACGTCGTTGGGCACGACCTTCTTTCGCACCACGCTCCACAAGCCGTCGGCGCCGATCAGCGCATCGCCTTCCCAGGCGCGCGCATCGTCGGTCGCCACGCAAACGATGTCGTCGCCCGTCGCGATGTCGGCGATGCGTGCACTGCCGTTGAGGGCATCGCTGGCATCGCGTGTGCGCACGGCGTCGACCAGCATCGAATGCAGATCGGCGCGGTGCACGCAAAGGTAGGGCGCGCCGTAGCGCTCCTGCATGGTTTCGCCGAGCGGCAGTTTCGCGATGGCGGCGTGGCTGCCGGCGCTGCGCACCACGAGCGTCGTCGGGCGTGCGGCGATCGCCGCCAGCGGCACGCCGAGGCCGAGCGCCTGCAGCCGTCGTGTGGTGTTCGGCCCGAGCTGCACGCCGGCACCGATCTCGTGGAAGGCATCGGCCTGTTCGAGCACCTCGATCCGATGACCGCGGCGCGACAGTGCCAGCGCGCTCGCCAGTCCGCCGATGCCGCCGCCCGCGACGAGGATGCGTGCGGGCATCGCCCTCAGCGCGTCGTTTGCGTTGCGGACGGCTGCGTCGCTTGCGACTTGACGTCCGCCTTGCCGCAAGCGCCGCAGGTGTCGCAGGCCCCACAGCCGGAACTCTTGGCGAGCGAGGCCGCGAGCTGATCGGCTCGCGCCTGATCGACCAGGCCCGCACGCTGCGTGCCGCTGGCCAGCTTCTGCGCCGCACTGCGACGCCAGCCTGCAGGCATCCAGCGCCAGGTTGCGTACAACGCGGCAAACGCGACGATCAAGGCGACGACGATGTCTTGGGTCATATCAACTCCGGCTGTTCAGCCCCAACCAAGGGCCACCGCGATGCGGTAAGTGATGAAGCATGCGCCATACGCGAGCGCGAACAGATAGCCCGCCATGATCCAGACGTATTTCCAGCTGGCCGTCTCGCGCTTGACCGCGGCCAGCGTCGAGATGCATTGCGGTGCGAAGACATACCAGACCAGCAACGACAGCGCCGTCGCCAGCGACCACGTGTGCGCGATCAACGGCTGCAACTGGCTGGCCACCTCATCCCCCGTGGCCGACAGGGCATACACCGTGCCCAGCGCGCCGACCGCCACCTCTCGGGCCGCCATGCCCGGCACCAGCGCGATCGAGATCTGCCAGTTGAAGCCGATGGGCGCGAAGATGTGCTCGAGCCCGCGACCGATCATGCCGGCCAGGCTGTATTGAATGGCAGGCCCGGTCGCGCCGTCGGGCGGCGACGGGAAGGTCGACAAGAACCACAGCAGGATGGTCAGCGTAAGGATGATGGTGCCGACGCGTTGCAAGAAGATCCATGCGCGCTCGTACAAACCCAGCGCCAGGTTGCGGAGGCTCGGCCAGCGGTAGGCCGGCAATTCCATCAGCAACGGCGAGTGCGACTGGTTGTCCCTGAATCGCTTCATGACCCAGGCCACCGCCATCGCCGACACGATGCCGAAGACATAGAGCGCGAACAGCACCACGCCCTGCAGGTTGAACACACCGACGACGCTGCGCTCCGGGATGAATGCCGCGATCAGCAGTGCATACACAGGCAGTCGCGCAGAACACGTCATGAGCGGCGCGATCATGATCGTCGTCAAGCGGTCCCGCCAGTTGCTGATGGTGCGTGTCGCCATCACGCCCGGAATGGCACAGGCAAAACTCGACAGCAACGGGATGAACGATCGACCCGACAGGCCGACCGTGCCCATCACACGGTCGAGCAGGAACGCGGCGCGCGGCAGATAGCCGGAGTCTTCGAGCGCGAGGATGAACAGAAAGAGGATCAGGATCTGCGGCAGAAAGACGATCACGCTGCCGGCCCCCGCGATGACGCCGTCGGCCAACAGGCTCTGCAGATGGCCTTCCGCCATGTGCGACTTCACGAAGGTGCCGGCTGCTTCGGTGACTTCCTTGATCGCGTCCATCGGCACGTTGGCCCAGCTGAACACCGCCTGAAACATCAGGAACAGCGTGACCGCCAGCACCAGCATGCCCCACAACGGGTGCAGCACCACCCGATCGATCCGGTCGCTGGTGGCGAGGCTGCCGACCGGCTCCTGCACCGCAAGGCCGAGGATGCGACGCACCTCGCGCTGGGTGGCCAGCACATCGTCGAGCGCGGGTGCTTGCCATGGCACGGGTGCCGCAGCCGCCACGGGCGCGTCGAGCGCAGCCAGCAAGGCCTGGGCGCCATCGCTCTGCACCCCGACCGTTTCGATCACCGTCACGCCGAGCTCACGCGACAGCACCGCCGTGTCGACCGTGATGCCCTGCCTCTTGGCCATGTCGGTCATGTTGAGCGCCACCACCATCGGCAGGCCCAGATTCTTGGCTTCGAGCACGAGGCGCAGGTTGAGGCGCAGGTTCGTTGCGTCGACCACGCACACCAGCAGATCGGGCAGGGCCTCTCTGCTGCGGCCGGTGACGATGTCGCGGGTGACTGCCTCGTCGGCGCTCAGCGCGTTCAGGCTGTAGGCGCCCGGCAGGTCGAGCACGAAGATGCGGCGGCCGGCCGCGGTGCGCAGCGTGCCCTCCTTGCGCTCGACGGTCACACCCGCGTAGTTGGCGACCTTCTGGCGGCTGCCCGTGAGCAGATTGAAGAGAGCCGTCTTGCCGCAGTTCGGATTGCCGAGCAGCGCGATGCGGCCCGGCTGGCCTTTGGGCGCGAAGCCGCCGGGCCCGCTGATGACGGCTTCAACCATGGTGCTCTGCGCCAGGCGTGACGCGAATGAAGGCGGCCTCGTAACGCCGAAGGGCAAAGGTCGTGTGGCCCAGCCTGACCGCGAGCGGTTCTCGCCCCGGCACGCCGCTGGCGACGATGCGGACTGCCTCCCCCGGCACGAAGCCGATTTCGGTCAGTCGCAGCACCAGTTCCTGGTCTTCTGCGCCGGTTGGGCGCAAAAGGTCGAGCACAGTGGCCCATTGATGGCTCGGAAGCTTGTCGAGGCTCAGCACGCCCGACGGCAAAGCTTTCGCCGACGCCGCAGCAATCGTTGTTGTCGTCACCCGGAAATCCACAGATCAAAACGAGAATTATTCTCGAAAACTCGATCGACGTGGACAGCGCGGTTATCCGCTGCGCAAATTGCGCAACGAACCCGCGAGTTTTCAGTCCGGAATCACGCTGCCATC
>CAXTCC010000140.1:2884-10429 GCA_964242015.1 uncultured Variovorax sp. | reverse complement strand
GAAGGCGTGCCGCGCAGCTTCACCATCAGCAGCAACGAAGTGCTGGAAGCGCTGACCGATCCGCTCAACAACATCGTCTCGGCCGTCAAGAACGCGCTCGAACAAACCCCGCCCGAACTGGGTGCCGACATCGCCGAGCGCGGCATGATGTTGACGGGCGGTGGCGCGCTGTTGCGTGACCTCGATCGTCTATTGGCCGAAGAAACCGGCCTGCCGGTGCTGGTGGCAGAAGACCCGCTGACCTGCGTGGTGCGCGGCTGCGGCATTGCGCTGGAGCGCATGGACCGTCTGGGCAGTATCTTCACGTCAGAGTGACGTTGTTGCGACCTGGCAAAGCCGGTTCGCATCATTCCGGAAACAAGCCACTCGTGGCATAAAGCGCCATGCCGCTCGGTACCCTTGATCGCACCGCGCCGCCCCTCTTCAACCAGGGGCCGTCGGCGCTGAGCAAGCTGGTTTTTTTCAGTGCGCTCGCGCTGTTTCTGATGGTGGCCGACGCACGGTTCAACATCGTTCAACCGGTGCGCGCGGCCATCGGCGCCGTGCTGTATCCGGTGCAATGGCTGGCACTTAAACCGGTGCAGGTGGTGGTCGGCGGGGGGCGTTACCTCGAAGACCTGCAGACGGCGCAGAGCAGCGAATCGGATGCCCGCAAAGCGCTTGCGGTGCAGGCTGAACGTGCCAGCCAGTCCGACACGCTGTTGCAGGAAAACGCCCGGTTGCGCTCGTTGCTCGATTTACGCGAGAGCACGCCGACGCCGTCGCGCGCGGCCGAGGTGCTCTACGACGCGGCCGACCCGTATACGCGCAAGGTCGTGATCGACCAGGGCATGACGCACGGCATCGCGGCCGGATCGCCGGTCATCGACGAGCACGGCGTGCTCGGGCAGGTCACGCAGGTTCAGCCCTTCACCAGCGAGATCACGTTGGTGATCGACCGCGACCTGGCCATCCCGGTTCAGAACACCCGCACCGGCGCGCGCAGCGTGGCGTTCGGCGATGCCAATGCGCACGGCGGCGGGCTCGAGCTGCGCTTCATGGCCGCCAACTCGGACCTGCAGGAAGGCGATCTGCTGTCGACCAGCGGGGTCGACGGGGTTTATCCGGCGGGCTTGCCGGTCGCCAAGATCGACCGCATCGAGCGCCGTGCCGACTCGGCTTTCGCGCGCATCCACTGCCTCCCGCTGGCCCATGTGAGTTCGGCGCGTTATGTGCTGGTGTTGGCGCCGACGGGAGCCAACACGCCGCCCAAGCCGGCACCTTCCGCGGCGCCCGCTGCAGCTGCCGCAGCAAAGAAAAAGGCTGACAAAGCCGACAAGGCTGCAGAAAAAGCTGCTGACAAAAAACCGGCCGCCAAGCCCAAGCCCAAGGAACGCCAGCCATGATCATGCGACCCGGCCAGCAGCAGCTGCTGCTTCCCCTGAGCCCGCTCTTCATGTGGACCAGCCTCTTCGTGGCGCTGCTGCTCAACATGATTCCGATCGGGCGCGCGGCCTGGACGCCCGACTTGCTGGCGCTGGCGATCGTCTTCTGGAGCGTGCACCAGCCGACCCGCATCGGCATCGGTGTCGCCTTTACCTTTGGCTTGATCATGGACGTGCATCAGTCGGCCATGCTGGGCCAGCATGCGCTGTCGTACACCACGCTGGGCTACTTCGCGATCGCGATTCACCGTCGGCTGCTCTGGTATCCGGTGGCTTCGCAGGCGCTGCAGGTGCTGCCGCTTTTCGCGCTGTCGCATGTGATCGAACTGGCCATCCGCATGATCGGCGGGGGCGTGTTTCCGGGTTGGAACTTGCTGGTGTCGCCGGTCATCGAAACCTTGCTCTGGCCACTGGCGAGCGTATTGCTGCTGGCACCGCAGCGCCGCACGCCCGAGCCCGACGCCAACCGTCCGTTGTGAGCAACGCCTCGACCCCTTCGCTGCGCTATTGATTTGCCGTGACACGGCATCGCGCCTAAGCTCATTCGCCCATGACCGAAATACGCAACGTCGCTGCCGAGGTCGCGCGCTTCAAGCGCCGCGTCATCGTTACCGGGCTCGCGGTGCTGGTCGCCTTCGGTCTGCTGTGCATGCGGCTGGTGTACCTGCAGGTCGTGCGGCACGAAGACCTGGCCGAGCAGGCTGAAAACAACCGCACGGCCGTGGTGCCGGTGGTGCCGAACCGGGGCCTCATCCTCGACCGCAACGGCATCATCCTGGCGTCGAACTATTCGGCCTACACGCTGGAAATCACGCCGTCGAAAGCGGTCGATGTCGATGCGACGATCGATGGCTTGGCCGAGGTGGTCGACGTCACGCCACGCGACCGTCGCCGCTTCAAGCGTCTGCGGGAAGACTCGCGCAGCTTCGATTCGGTGCCGATCCGCACCCGCCTGAGCGATGAAGAGGTGGCGCGTTTCGCGGCGCAGCGCTATCGCTTTCCAGGCGTCGAGATCAAGGCGCGCTTGTTCCGCAACTACCCCAACGGCGAGATCGCGAGTCACGTGCTCGGCTACATCGGCCGCATCAACCAGACCGAAAAAGCGGCGATGGAAGATTGGGAAGACGAAGACTTCGCCAACTACAAGGGCACCGAATACATCGGCAAGCTCGGCATCGAGCAAAGCTACGAAAAAGAGCTGCACGGCCTGACCGGTGTCGAGCAGATGGAGACGTCGGCCGGCGGTCGCGCGGTGCGGCGCCTGGCGGGTCATCCCGCCACGCCCGGCAACACAGTGATGCTGGCGCTCGACATCAAGCTGCAGAAGATGGTCGAAGACATGTTCGGCGAGCGCCGTGGCGCGCTGGTGGCCATCGACCCCAAGACCGGCGAAGTGCTGGCCTTCGTCAGCAAGCCGACTTTCGACCCCAACCTGTTCGTCGAAGGCATCGACACCGAAAGCTGGAAAGAGCTGAGCGAGTCGCTCGACAAGCCGCTGCTGAACCGTGCGCTGCGCGGCACCTATCCGCCCGGCTCGACCTACAAGCCCTTCATGGCCCTGGCCGCGTTGCAAACCGGCAAGCGCGGGCCGAACGTCGTCGTCAACGATCCTGGCTACTACAACTTTGCCGGGCATCGCTTCGGCAGTCCCGAAGGCAATATCGGCGGCGTCGACATGCGGCGCGCCATCCAGCTGTCGAGCAACATCTACTTCTATTCGCTCGCCAACGAGATGGGCGTCGATTTGATTCACGACTTCATGAAGCCGCTCGGCTTCGGCCAGATCACCGGCATCGATCTGGGCGGCGAGTTGCGCGGCGTGCTGCCGAGCCAGGAATGGAAGCGCAACGCCTACAAGCGCCCGGAGGCCAAGAAGTGGTACGCCGGTGAAACGATTTCTCTCGGCATCGGGCAGGGCTACAACAGCTTCACCATGTTGCAACTGGCGCAGGCGACGGCGGTCGTGGCCGACGGCGGCATCAAGCACCAGCCGCATCTGGTACTCGGCACGCGCGACACGGTCACCGGCCAAATGACGCCGGTGGCACAGCCGCCCGCCATCAACCTCGGCTTCAGCGCGGCCAACGTGTCGGTCGTGCGGGATGGCCTGATGGCGGTGATTTCGGCCGGCACGGCGCGCAGCGTGTTCGCCGGCGCCGGCTACGCTGCTGCCGGCAAGACCGGCACCGCGCAGGCGGTGACGCAGGCGCAAAACACCAAGTACAACGCCAAGTCGCTCGAAGAGCACCAACGCGACCACGCGCTTTTCATGGCGTTCGCGCCGGCCAACGACCCGAAGATCGCAGTGGCGGTGGTGGTCGAAAACGCCGGCTGGGGCGCTGGCGCCGCAGCGCCCATCGCGCGCCGCGTCATGGACTACTGGCTGATGGACCAGTACCCGAGCGAGGCCGATATGGAGGCCATCAAGATCGGCAAGGCCGCTGCTCCGATGGGCAAGCCGCGCGTGGCCAGCGAAGTAGCCTGGCCTACCGTGGCCGCCACGCCGGCGACCGCGCCTTGAACGTCGTCCCGACCGCCTAGAGGTTCTTCAGGAAGGTCAGGCTGGGCGAGAAGAAGTACTCGCCACCCTTCATCTTCACGAAGCCTGCGAATGGCGCGTTGGCGGCGAACCCGGCGGCCGTGTCGTCCCAGGTTTTGGGCATCTTTTGATCGCCCGGGTTGTTCGACCCCTGGCCGATGACCGGATCGATGCCGTGCGGGCCACCGGGCTGCAACGGGAACTGCGTCAGGTTGACCCACGTTTGCTGCGTGAACTTGAACTGGTCGCCGATCTTGTGGTTGTAGGCCATGAACAGGAGGCCCACGCCACCGGTCGGCAACGAAGGCGCCACGTCGGCGGTGAACTCGGCCAGGCTGCCTGAATCGGGCAACTCCGACGGATGGACGTCGCGCTTGACGTCTTCGTACGGAATGCCGCGCCGCGCCATCAGGTGCATGCGTTCGACGGCCGGCGCCTCGGCCTTGCCGCTCCCCCGTGGATTGGTCTTGCGGATGTGGCCATGAAACGGGCAGCGCACCCCCGCATCGCCGTCGTAGTTGAAGTTGTTCGGCGGGTCGTCGCCCCGAGCGTCCTTGGAGAGCGTGACCGGCGTACCGTCTTCGAAGCGGCCGACGATCATCGCGCCGGCCAGTTCGCGGTCTTCGCCTTCGAGTTCGAGCACGTCTGCGACCTGCTGCTCGCGGGTCTTGAAGCCGCGCACGTCCTGTTCGAGTTTGCGGAACACGAAGAAGCTGCCGAAGGAGAACGAGTCGGTCACGCCGGGGTCGTCGACCAGCGCCAGCTTGAGCGGAAACCCCGGGTCCCAGCGCGAAGAGCCCGTGCCGGAAGTTTCGGCATCGATGTCTTCCTGCAGCATCAAAGGCTGGCTGCGGCCATCGACGTAGCCGAAGTTCTCGATGCCGTCGCCGCGCGCGTTCTTCAGTGCGCGACCGTGCTGGACGTGGACGATGCTGCCGCCGCCGTCTTCGATGAGTTCCCTGATCTTTGCGGCCAATGCGGCGGTCTTGCCCTCGGTTTCGTCGGCGGCCAGCACCATGCCGTGAATGTCGCCCCGGAACGGCGCTTCCCACGCGGTGACGGCCGGGTCGGCGAGTGCCGCGATGCTGGCCGGGGCCTTCATGCCGCCGCGAAAATCGGCGTCGGTCGGCGCGCTGGCCGCGAGGCCGAGCGCCTGGTAGCCGGTAAAGCTCAGCGACAGGTGCACGAAAGGCCCGCCGCCGTCGCACTTGTTGCTCGCCTTGAATTTTTCCGCGTCGAGCAGTTGCCGATGGGCGCTGACGAGATGGAAGTTCGCCAGGTCGCGCAGCATGCGTTTCGAGTCTTTGGCCACGGGCCCGAATTTGAAGAAGATGTCGGCAGTGGACTCTCTGCCGTGGCCTTTGAGGATGTTGCCTTGCAGGGCCTGCAGCAGCTTGAGCTCGTCCGAATCGGCCTTCTTCCAGGCAAGCGGTTTGGTGAGATGAATCGGCATGACGAAATCTCCTGTGAGTGGGGGATTTCAGTCTAGGAAGCCAGGGGGCGGCTCACATCCGCCAGATGGTGGAACGACGGCGACTGCTGCAACGGCAGATGGTCTAGCACCGTCGGAAAGTTAGAAGGCCGTTTGTTGGTGAGTGCTGACCATCCGGCCAGGGCTTGCAGCGTCTATAGGCCGCCATGCAAGCCTTTGTAAAACGCGCAAAAAAAAGCGCCGACCAGCGGCGCTTTGAAAAGTTATTCAGGCGTCTCGAGGTGGAGCCTTGAATATTTGTTGTTTGAAAGTCGGAAGCTTTGTCTCCTCAGACCCTCGACAGCCGGGACATGCCCGCTTGCGAGTGGCGAGACTTTAGGTTGTCGCACCGAGGTAGTGCATTAGGAGTAACCCGCTCTAAAGCGTGCACATCGTCACATTGGCGACGTCTGTTTGTTTCTGGAAGTAAACAAATGGCACGACTCATGCAGGCGGAGAGCATCCCGCATCCCCGACTGGCTCTTTTCGATGGCACTGGTTCCTCAAGCCTCCCTCAATGGCGCCGACACCGCCTGGCTCATGACATCGACCGCGCTGGTCCTGCTCATGACGCTGCCCGGTATCGCGCTGTTCTATGCGGGCATGGTGCGGCGCAAGAGCGTGCTCAACACGATGGCCAGCGTGCTGGTCGTTGCGGCCACCGTGTCGATCACCTGGTTTGCCATCGGCTACTCGCTGGCGTTCACGGCGGGCTCGTCGTGGCTCGGCGGCACCAGCCGCTTCTGGTTTGCCGGCTTCGACTACCTGAAAGAAGCGGGCACCGTGGCGGTGAGCCACGTCGCACCCAACGTGCCGGAATCGGTCTACGCGATGTTCCAGCTGACCTTCGCCATCGTCACCTGCGCGCTCGTGGTTGGCTCGTTCGTGGAGCGCATGCGCCTGTCGGCGGTCCTCTGGTTCGCCTTGCTCTGGAGCATCGTCGTCTACGCGCCGATTGCGCACTGGGTCTGGGAGCCGGGCGGCTGGCTTGCCCGAATGGGGGCGCTCGACTTCGCCGGCGGTTCGGTGGTGCATGTGAATGCAGGCGTGGCAGGGCTGGTATGCGCCTATGCGGTGGGGCCGCGGCGCGGCTATGGCCGCGAATCGTTCGAGCCCTACAGCCTCGCGCTGACGATGGTCGGCGCCGGCCTGCTGTGGGTCGGCTGGTTCGGCTTCAACGCCGGTTCAGCGGTGGCAGCCGATGGCCGGGCCGGCCTCGCCATGCTGGTGACGCACCTCGCTGCGGCCGCCGGGGCGCTGAGCTGGATGATCGGCGAATGGACCACGCGGCGCAGCCCATCGCTGCTCGGCCTGTGTTCGGGTCTGGTGGCAGGCCTGGTGGCCATCACGCCGGCCGCTGGCTTCGTCACCCCGCCCGCGGCGGTCGCCATTGGGCTGATCGCCGGGATTGCCTGCTTTTGGGGCGCGACCGCACTCAAGCGCGTGCTGCGGGCCGACGATTCGCTCGACGTCTTCGGTGTGCATGGCATCGGTGGCATCGTCGGCGCGCTGCTGACGGGCGTGTTCGCCGACAGCCGAATCTCGGGCGAGACGGGCCACCTCGGCGTTCAGGCGCTTGCCATCGGTGCGGTCGCGTTGTACAGCGCCATCGGCACAGGGCTGGTGCTGCTGGTGGTCCACATCGTGGTCGGGTTGCGCGTCAGCGATGAGACCGAGGCGGTCGGCCTCGACCTCGGACAGCAGCGCGAACGAATCGGTACCTGAAGGAGCGCATCGACATGACGGGATCGACATGACTGGATCTAAATGACCGAGAACGATCGCATCGCCGCCGCCGCCCGACTCCACGTGGCGCTGCGCCGGAAAACCGGCCGGGTGACCGACACCGAGTGGCTGTCGGTCAACGTCGAGTACGCGACGGAGATGGTGCGCTTTGCGCGGGCGCATGCCACGGCGACGAACGACCTCGATCTGGCGGCCATCGCCACGGGGCTCGAGTTCGCGATGGAGCCGCTGGCACTCGAAGCCCGGGTCAAAGCGGCCGCGGCGAAGGCCGGGCTGGCGCCGGTGATCACGAAAGACGCGCCGCGCTACGTCGGCGGATTGCGCTGAGAGCGCTGAAGGCTGCGGAGGCCGCAAAAGCCGCAAAA
>CAXTCC010000140.1:0-2784 GCA_964242015.1 uncultured Variovorax sp. | reverse complement strand
CTGCCTCTTCGCGCATCCAGCCAGCCGCCTTCTCCGCCATCATCAGCGTCGGGCTGTTGGTGTTGCCGCTGGTGATGGTCGGCATGGCGCTGGCGTCGACCACGCGCAGCCCGTGAATGAGGTTGCCGCGACCGTCGCGCACGCGCATGCGGGAGTCGAGCACCGCCATCGGATCGCTGTCGGCACCCATCTTGGCGGTGCCGACAGGGTGAAAGATGGTCGTCGCGATGTCGCCGGCCAGCCGTGCGAGTTCGTCGTCGGTCTGGTACTGCACGCCAGGCTTCCACTCCTCGGGCTTGTACCTGGCGAGTGCCGGTTGCGCGGCGATGCGCCGCGTGACGCGCAGCGAATCGGCCGCGACCTTGCGGTCTTCATCGGTGCTCAGGTAATTGGGCGAGATCGCCGGTGCGTCCTGGTAGCGCGGGCTCTTGATGCGAACGGTGCCGCGACTCGTCGGGTTCAGGTTGCAGACACTGGCGGTGAAGGCCGGGAAGTTGTGCAGCGGCTCGCCGAAGGCATCGAGCGACAGCGGCTGCACGTGGTACTCGAGATTGGGCCACTCATGCTCCGGCGAGCTGCGCGTGAAAGCGCCGAGTTGCGACGGCGCCATGCTCATCGGGCCACTGCGCTTCATCACGTATTCGAGCCCGATCTTCGCCTTGCCGAAGAGCGACGAGGCGAGCACGTTGAGCGTCGGTGCGCCGTCGATCTTGAACACCGCGCGAATCTGCAGATGGTCTTGCAGGTTGCCGCCGACGCCGGGCAGGTCGGCGACCACCGGAATGCCATGCGCCTGCGACAACGCCGCCGGCCCGATGCCGGAAAGCTGCAGGATCTGCGGCGACCCGATGGCGCCGCCGCACAGCACCACCTCTTGCGTGGCATGCGCGATGACCATCTCGTGGCCGTCCCACACCTGGACGCCGGTGCAGCGCTGGCTGCCATCGGCCTGCTTCTCCACGATCAACTTGGTGACGTGTGCGTTGACCCACATCTCGAAGTTGGGTCGGCCGTAGCAAACCGGCCGCAAGAAGGCCTTGGCCGTGTTCCAGCGCCAGCCGTTCTTCTGGTTGACCTGGAAGTAGCCCACACCTTCGTTGCTGCCGCGGTTGAAATCGCTGCTGTGCGGAATGCCGGCCTCTTGTGCTGCGAGCGCGAAGGCATCGAGGATGTCCCAGCGCAGCCGCTGTTTTTCGATGCGCCATTCGCCGCCGGCGCCGTGCATCTCGTCGGCACCGAGGTAGTAGTCCTCGTGCTGCTTGAACGCCGGCAGCACGTTCTCCCAGCGCCACCCATCGTCGCCGGTGAGCGCGGCCCATTGGTCGTAGTCGCGCGACTGGCCGCGCATGTAGATCATGCCGTTGATCGACGACGAACCGCCCAGCGTCTTGCCGCGCGGATAGCGCAGCGTGCGGCCGTTGAGCCCGGCATCCGGCTCGGTGTTGTAGAGCCAGTCGGTGCGCGGGTTGCCGATGCAATACAGATAACCGACCGGAATGTGAATCCAGTGGTAGTCGTCCTTGCGGCCGGCCTCGATCAGCAGCGTGCGCTTCTGCGACTGCCGCGTGAGCCGGTTGCACATCAAGGCGCCGGCCGTGCCGCCGCCGATGACGATGTAGTCGAATGTGGTGTCGTTGCTCAAGCCGTTTGTCTCCAGGTCTAACAAAAAAGCCCGGGACGGTGTGCCGTGCCTCGAGCTGGGTCGAGCCTACTTCGCTGTGGGCATCACGAACTCGGCGCCCTTGCCGATGCTCTCCGGCCAGCGCTGCATGATGCTCTTCTGCTTCGTGTAGAAGCGCACGCCTTCTTCGCCATAGGCGTGCATGTCGCCGAACAGGCTCTTCTTCCAGCCGCCGAAGCCGTGCCATGCCATGGGCACCGGGATCGGCACGTTGATGCCGACCATGCCGACCTGGATGCGACGCGAGAACTCGCGCGCCACGTTGCCGTCGCGGGTGAAGCAGCTCACGCCGTTGCCGAACTCGTGCGCGTTGATGAGGTCGACAGCTTCCTTCAAGTCGCCCACGCGCACGCACGAGAGCACCGGGCCGAAGATTTCTTCCTTGTAGATGCGCATCTCCGGCGTGACGTGGTCGAACAGCGTGCCGCCCATCCAGAAGCCGTCGTCGCAGCCCTTGCCAGCCTTGGCGCCATCGAACTGGCGGCCGTCGATGACCAGCTTGGCGCCTTCTTTTTCGCCCAGGTCGATGTAGCCGGTGATGCGTTCGTGCGCGGCGCGCGTGACGATCGGCCCCATTTCGGCTTCGAGGTTCTCGCCGTCGAGTACCTTGAGGGTCTTGGTGCGCTCGATCAGCTTGGGCATCAGCTTGTCGGCCACGTCGCCCACCAGCACTGCCACGCTGATCGCCATGCAGCGCTCGCCGGCCGAGCCGAAGCCGGCGCCGATGAGTGCGTCGACCGCCTGGTCGATGTCGGCATCGGGCATCACGACCATGTGGTTCTTGGCGCCGCCGAGTGCCTGCACGCGCTTGCCGTGGTGCGCGCCGGTTTCGTAGATGTAGTTGGCGATGGGTGTCGATCCGACGAAGCTGATCGCCTTGACGTCCGGGTGCTCCAGCAGCGCATCGACCGCGACCTTGTCGCCCTGCACCACGTTGAAGACGCCGTCGGGCAGGCCGGCTTGCTTGAGCAGCTCGGCCATGCGCAGCGACGCGCTCGGATCGGTCGGGCTCGGTTTCAGCACGAAGGTGTTGCCGGCCGCGATGGCGACCGGGAACATCCACATCGGCACCATCACCGGGAAGTTGAAGGGCGTGATGCCCG
>CAXTCC010000139.1:0-10441 GCA_964242015.1 uncultured Variovorax sp. | reverse complement strand
CGACAGCACCACGCCGTTGCCGATGTAGCACTTGACGCCCGGCCGCATGATGCCGCTCGGGATCAGGTGCAACGCCGTTTTGACGCCGTTGATGACGAGCGTGTGGCCCGCGTTGTGACCGCCCTGAAAGCGGACCACGCCCTGGGCGCTCTCGGTCAGCCAGTCGACCAGCTTGCCCTTGCCCTCGTCGCCCCATTGGGTGCCGACGACGACCACGTTTCTTCCGGTGGTAACGCTCATTTGAATTTCCTGGATCAGATCACTTGCACACTCCATTGGCCGGCACGCTCGACGAGCTCGCGGTCGCAATGGAATTCATCGATTTCGCTGCCATGTCCCGGCAGCACGCACACCACGGTTTCTCCCGCCCGACGCAGTTCGGCGATCGCGTTGCGAAGGCCCGCCGCCTCGCTCCATGGCGCGCGGATGGCCGCGCGCAAAGGTCGCGTGGGCACCACGCCGACCAGCTCGCGCAGGTCGAGGCTGAAGCCGACCGCCGGCCTATTGCGACCGAACACCGCGCCGACTTCGTCGTAGCGACCGCCGCGCACCAACGCATCCGCTGCGCCCGGCACGTAGATGCCGAAACGCATGCCGCTGTAGTACGCATAGCCGCGCAGGTCGGCCAGGTCGAAGCTCACCTCGGCACCGTCGAGCCGCGCTGCGAGTTGCCGCAGGTTGGCCAGCGCCGGCAGTACGCCGGGGATTCCCTTCAAGGCCTTCTCGGCCTCGTCGAGCACCCCGACATCGCCGTACAGTTCCACCAGAGCGGCCAGGCCTTCACGCGAGGTCGTCGGAAATTTCTGCGTCAGCGATTTCAGTTCACTCGCATCCTTGGCGGCCAGCGCCGCATGCACGCGGCCGATGGTGGCGGCATCGACCAGCACGCCGGCCAGCAACGCCCGCACGATGCGGGCGTCTGCCATGTCGACGATAGCGCCTTGTGGCACGCCAGCGGCATGCAGGCAGTCGAGCGCAAGCAGCAAGGTTTCTGTATCGGCCTCGAGGCCGGCGTGACCATAGATCTCGGCGCCGAACTGGAGCGGCTCGCGCGTGGCGTGCGGCCGATCGGGTTTGGTGTGAAGCACCGGGCCGCAATAACAAAGCCGTGCGACGCCTTCGCGGTTCAAAAGGTGCGCATCGATGCGAGCCACCTGGGGCGTGGTGTCGGCACGCAGGCCCATGCTGCGGCCAGAAAGCTGATCGACCAGCTTGAACGTCTGGAGATCGAGTGCCTCGCCGGTGCCGGACAGCAACGACTCGAGATGTTCGAGCAATGGCGGCATCACCAACTCGTAGCCATAGCCGCGCGCGGTGTCGAGCAATTGGCGTCGAAGTTCTTCGATGTGGCGTGCCTCGGAAGGCAGCACATCGGCAATGTGATCCGGGAGGACCCAAGCGGACATGAGAAATGACGGGTGGGTTAAACCGGAATTCTAATTGCTGGGCCGAGCGCCCCTGCGTTCAGACCGGCAGGGCCGAACAGCTGCTGGCTAGTTCGCCAGCCAAAGCAGCAAGAGTCCGAGAACGATGCTGCACAGACCGAAGAAGCGGAGCTGGCCGTCACGCAACTGCAGCAACTGGCTGAAGGCACGCCGCCAGCCGCCCGGCGAGACGAAGGGCAGGATGCCTTCGAGCACCAGCACCAGGGCCAGTGCGCTCCAGAATATGTCGGCGCTCACGCACTCACACGCAGAAAGAAAGCGTCAACCTGGCATCAACGGCGTGGCGCGGCAGCAGGCGTCGTGGTCGATCCTGAACTCTGCATCGCCCTGAAGAAGTCGGACGACGGGTCGAGCACCAGCACATCGCTCTTCTTGTTGAAGCTCTGCTTGTAGGCATCGAGGCTGCGATAGAACTGTGCGAACTGCGGGTCCTTGCCGAACGAATCGCTGTAGGCGGAGGCTGCCTGCGCGTCGCCCTCGCCCTTGATCTTCTGCGCGTCGCGATAGGCGTTGGCAACCGTGACTTCACGCTGACGATCGGCATCGGCGCGGATTTTTTCGCCTTCGGCAAAACCGGTCGAACGCAGCTCGTTGGCGACGCGCTTGCGCTCGGCTTCCATGCGGCGATAGACCGACTCGGTGATCGCCTCGACATAGTCGACACGGGTGATCCGAACGTCGACGATATCGACGCCCCAAGGCTTGGCGCCCTTGACCACCGCCATCACCTCGCGCTGCACGTCGGCCATCAGGGCCTCGCGACGCACCGAGATCAAGTCGCGCACGGTCCGCTTGTTGATGTTTTCCTGAAAGGCGTTGCGCACCACCCGGTTCAGTTGCACCGCGCCGGCGTTTTCGTCGAGGCCGACGTTGCGGATGTATTCAGACGCATTGCTGATGCGCCAGCGCACGTACCAGTCGATCACGACGCGTTGCTTTTCAGCCGTCAGCATCGGTTCGGTTTCAAGGCTGGAGAGCATCAACAGGCGCTTGTCCAGGTACGAGACGTTCTGGAACGGCGGTGGCAGCTTGAAGTTCAAACCCGGCTCGGTGATGACCTGCTTGATCTGGCCCAGCGCGTAGACCACGCCGAACTGGCGTTGGTCGACCACGAAGAGCGTGGAGCTGAGCAGCACGAGGACCACCAGGATGGTGGAGGCGATGAAACCGATTCTGTTCATGTTCATGCTCCGCCTCAACGCACGTCGCGGTCGCGTGAACGACCGTCGCGTGCACGGGCTTCACCGCCGTTGGGAATGACCGGGATCACCGAGGATTGCGGCGTCGCGGTGCCGGCGACGTTGGGCGATGCGCCGTCGGCCGGGGCCGCTGTCGCGCTTGCGCCGCTCTGGGCCATCAGTTTGTCGAGCGGCAGATAGAGCAAGTTGGAGCCCGATTTGGAATCGACCAATACCTTGGTCGTGTTGCTGTAGATCTGCTGCATCGCGTCGGTGTACATGCGGTCACGGGTGACCTGGGGAGCCTTCTGGTACTCGGTGAGCACGGCGCCGAAGCGGCCGGCATCGCCTTGTGCCTGGGCGACGATGCGCGCCTTGTAGGCTTCTGATTCTTCCTTCAGGCGCGAAGCGGTACCGGTCGCACGCGGGATGACGTCGTTGGCATAGGCTTGCGCCTCGTTCTTGGCGCGCTCGCGCTCCTGGCCGGCCTTGAGCACATCGTCGAATGCCGCCTGCACTTGCTCGGGTGGACGCACACCGCCTTGCTGCAAGTTGATCGCCACCACGTCGACGCCGACCTTGTAGCGGTCGAGGATGGTCTGCATCAAGGCACGCACGCGCGGAGCGATCTGATCGCGCTCCTCAGCCAGTGCAGCATCCATCTTCATCTTGCCGACGACTTCCCGCACGGCCGTCTCTGCGACTTGCACGACGGTATCGGCCGGTGCCTTGCTCTCGAACAAGTAGGCCCGCGCATCGCTCAGCCGGTATTGCACGGCGAACTTGATCTCGACGATGTTCTCGTCTTCGGTCAGCATGGCCGACTCGCGCAGGCCGGTGGAACGCACGATGCTGTCTCGTCCCACGTCGACCGAGCGAATCTGCGAAGTCACGACCATTTCATGGCGCTGAATCGGATAAGGCAGCCGCCAATTGAAGCCGGCGCCCACGGTTTCCTTGTAGCGACCGAACTGGGTGATGACGGCCTGCTGGCCTTCGTTCACGATGAAGAAGCCGGTGCCGAGCCAGATCAGCACGGCCACCGCCGCCACCAGACCGAGACCGAAGCCGGCGTTCTTCATGTCAGGACGGAAACCGCCGGGGCCGCCGCCATTGCCGGTAGGCCGGTTGTTGTCGCCACCGCCGCCACGCCCGCCACCGAAGAGGCCACCGAGCTTGCGATTGAAGTCGCGCCAAAGTTCGTCTAGATCGGGCGGACCCTGGTTCGGGCCCTGGCCACGTGGCCGATTGCTGTTGCCCGAAGGCGGCGGCGGGGGTGCACTGGGCGGATCGGCATCGGGCCGATTGCCACCGGGGCGCTCGCCATTCGACGAAGGCTCGTCGCCTCGCCCCCACTTTCCGTCGTTCAGGTTGAACATTCCCTGGAACCGGCTCCACACTGGCTTTGCATTCATTCGCTTCTGTTCTCTCGTCAGTGACGGGATTGTGCCCAATCAGTTGGCAGCATCGTGCAATTCAGCGTCGGGCGCTAAGGTCATGGCTGCATCGGACAACGAGCCGGAACGCAAAGCCAGCTCGGCGCGCAACGCCGGCACACCTTCGCCCGTGTGCGCGCTCAAGAAAATCCTGGGAATTCGCGTTCCCTCTATTTCCATCTCATCGACCAGATGCAGCGGTTGTCGTCCGGTTTCAAGGGCGTCGATCTTGTTGAACACGACCAATTGCGGAACGCTGTCGGCACCGATCTCTTTCAGTACCGTTTGAACCTCGGCCATTTGCTCGGGGTAATGGGGATTCGACGCGTCGACGACATGCAAAAGCAGATCGGCGTCGATGGCTTCCTGCAGCGTCGCCTTGAATGCATCGACCAGCCCGTGTGGCAGATCGCGAATGAATCCGACGGTGTCGGATATCGAAACCTGGCGACGCGCATCACCCAGATAGAGAGACCGTGTCGTGGTGTCGAGCGTGGCGAAGAGCTGGTCCGCCGCATAGGCGCGAGCCTTGACCAGCGCGTTGAACAACGACGATTTGCCGGCGTTGGTATAGCCCACCAGCGAGATGTTGAAGGTCTCGCGGCGCTCGCGCTGACGGCGTTGCGTGCCTCGCTGTTTTTGCACTTTGGCCAGGCGTTCGCGCGTGCGCTTGATCGATTCGCTGATCATTCGACGGTCGAGCTCGATCTGCTTTTCACCCGGACCCCCGCGCACACCGGCACCGCCGGTCTGGCGCTCCAGGTGAGACCAGCGCCGAACCAGGCGCGTGCTCAGATATTGCAGGCGTGCCAGTTCGACCTGCAGTTTGCCTTCGTGCGAACGGGCACGTTGCGCGAAGATTTCAAGAATGAGGAAGGTGCGGTCGTACACCGCCATGTCGAGCGTGCGCTCGAGGTTGCGCTGTTGCGCGGGGCTCAGGCTCTGGTCGAAGATGACCTCGCTGGCGCGATGCATTTCGGCCAGTTCCTTGATTTCTTCGGCTTTACCGCTGCCGATAAACAAGGCAGCGTCGGGCGCTTTGCGTTTGCAGACGACGCGCGCAATCGGCGTCAGCCCGGCAGTTTGCGCGAGCAGGCCAAGCTCTTCGAGTTCTCCGTCGAAATGCGGCAACCCGAAATCCACGCCGACGAGAACGGCAGCGCCTTCCTGGCGGGGAATCAGTTCAGACAAGCGAATTCAAACAAGAAGAAAAGCGCGGCAGGCGAGCCCGCCGCGCCGTTCAAGCGGCGGCGTCGTCGTTCTCGGCAGCCGAGAAATTGACGGCGCGACCCGGCACGATGGTAGAAATAGCGTGCTTGTAGACCATCTGAGTCACCGTATTGCGAAGCAAAACGACGTACTGGTCGAACGACTCGATCTGACCTTGCAGCTTGATGCCGTTGACCAGATAGATCGAAACCGGCACGTGCTCACGACGCAAGGTGTTCAGAAACGGGTCTTGAAGAAGCTGCCCTTTATTGCTCACGATATTCTCCGTGTTCAAGAGTTGTTGTTGGAAATGTCACCTTAACACAGGGTTTCCGCGCTGCAGCATTGGCCCGCAATTCCCTCTGAAAATAACGGCACTCAAAATTCGGAACTTAGGCGCTTCCTGAGAGTCATCCGCGCTCTTTGGCACGCAACCGGCTACTTGCGATCTTTGTCGGCGAACGGGTTTGTCGACGTTTTGAATTCGATGCGCATCGGCGTTCCAACCAAATCGAATTCTTTTCGGATGCGGCCTTCCAGAAAGCGCTTGTACGCCTCCGTCACGTGTTCAAGCGAATTGCCGTGAATCACGATCACCGGTGGATTCATACCGCCCTGATGTGCGTAACGCATCTTGGGGCGGAACATCCCGGCACGTTGCGGTGACTGGAACTGGACCGCCTCCAGCAGGAGGCGCGTGAGTACCGGCGTCGACATCTTGCGAGTCGCGGATTTGTGCGCCTGTGCAATGGATTGCCACACCGGGCCCAGTCCCTGTCGCTTGATCGCCGAGATGAAATGCAACGCTGCAAACTTCAAAAACGGCAGCCGCGTTTCGATCTGCCTCTGAATCTGCTCTCGTTGGTAGCTGTCGACCGCGTCCCATTTGTTGATGGCAATGACCACCGCGCGACCGCTTTCCAGGATGTAGCCGGCGATGTGCGCATCCTGGTCCGTCACGCCTTGCGACGCATCGAGCAGCAGCAACACGACGTTGGCCGATTCGATGGCTTGCAGGGTCTTGACCACCGAGAACTTCTCGATGGCTTCGAAGACCTTGCCTTTGCGCCGCAGACCGGCCGTGTCGATCAGTTCGAACTTCTGGCCGTTGCGCTCGAAGGGCACGGTGATCGCATCGCGCGTCGTGCCCGGCAAATCGAAAGCGACGAGTCGCTCTTCGCCGAGCCAGGTATTGATCAACGTCGACTTGCCGACGTTGGGTCGCCCAGCGACGGCCAGCTTGATCGGCTTGTTCGGATCGTCTTCGTCGGTGTCTTCTTCGGGGTCGACGAGATTCAAGGGCTCCAGAGCAAGGTCGACGAGGTCGCGAATGCCCTGCCCGTGCGACGCTGAAATGCCATGCACATCACCGAGCCCCAGCTCGTAGAAATCGACCAGCTTGGTGCCATCCTGCATGCCTTCGGCCTTGTTGGCCACCAGCACCGTCGGCTTGCCGAGGCGTCGCAGTTCGTTCGCGATGTCGTGGTCTTGCGCAGAAATACCTTCGCGCGCGTCGACGACGAAGACGACGACATCGGCTTCCGCAACGGCCTGGCGCGTCTGCTTGGCCATCTCCTTGAAGATGCCGCTGCCCGCATCGGGTTCGAAGCCGCCGGTGTCGATCACGATGAATTCGTGTTTGCCCTGGCGACCGTTGCCGTAGTGGCGGTCGCGGGTCAGCCCGGCATAGTCCGCGACGATGGCATCGCGAGTTTGCGTGAGTCGGTTGAAAAGGGTCGACTTGCCGACGTTGGGACGCCCGACCAGCGCAATGACGGGTTTCACAGTCGGGCTTTCAAAATTTATTCAGGCCGGTAGCCGTACACACCGCCATTGCGGGTGACGACGACGACCGTGTTGCCCGCGAGCACCGGCGTGGCGGCGATGGCCGAGCCATCGGTGGTCATGCGGTTGAGCGGCGCGCCGTCTTCGCGCGACAGGAAGTGAACCAGGCCGGTGCTGTCACCGACGATGACCGAGCGGCCGACTGCCAGAGGGGCGGTCAGTTCGCGGTACTTGAGGCGTTCGCTGATCCAGCCGCGCTCGCCATCGGTGCGGCGCCAGGCCATCACGTTGCCGTTGGACTCGGTGCCATAGACGAAGCGGTCGTCGCCGCTGAGGCCTTCTGCGCCAGAAGCAGGCTTGCTCCAGATCAGTACGCCGCGCTGCGAATCGACGCAGCCCACGCTGGCGTAGTACGCACGTGCGCAGACCGTGTCGCCGACGCGGCTCACAGTGCCGGTCAGGTCGACCAGGCGCTCCACGTCGTTGGTGCCGCGCGGCGCCGCAATCGGCGACTCCCAGCGCGACGAACCGTTGTTCGGATTGAGGCCGACGAGGCGCCCGCCGACGCCGGTCACCAGCGTGTCGCCGACAGCGACCAGCACGCCCGGCTTCTTCAGCACCAGGTTTTCGGCCGTGCGCTGTTGCGACCAGAGGCGACGACCGGTCTGACCGTCCCAGGCACTGGTGGTGCGGTCGGCAGCTTGCACGAACACGCGACGGCCCGCGACCAGCGGTGCGGTGTACGACTCGGCGGTCAGGCGCTGCTTCCAGAGCACCTTGCCGTTTTCGAGGGCGACCAGCTCGTTGTTACGGGTGACGACCGCGGCGATGGAACCGTCGCTGCCAACACCGGCTGTGAGCGGCGCACCTGCGTTGCCACGCCACGATTCCTTGCCTGAGCGCGAGTCGAGCATGACAACGGTGCCGTCGGCACTGGCCACGACCAGCATGTCGCCGCTGACATCGGTTTGCAGCGGGAAGGTGACGGCCGGCAGTTTGGCGACCCAGGCCTGGCGCACGCCGAGCACGGCGACATTGGCCGGGAGTTCGGCCGGCTTCGGCTTGTCGGTGCTGGAGCAGGCGGCGAGCACGGTGATCGAGACGATCGCGGCACCTGCTCGCAGAGCGTGCTTCATGGGCACGAAGCGCTTCAAATTCATGATGTGGTCTTGGCTGGGGTAACAGTAATGGTCGGTGCCAGAGTCTTCGGATCGACACCGACGGCATTCAGCTTGATTTCGATGAGCCGGCGATAGTCGCTGCGACCTTCGAAGCCAGTCCAGGCCTTACGGTATTCGGTCTTCGCTTCTTCGCGCTTGCCCTGGGCCAGATAGATATCGCCCTTGCGATCGGCTGCCAGGGGTTCGAATTCCTTGGGCATGCTGCCCGAGAGCTGTTTCAACGCGTCGTCATAAGCCTTGCTGTCGAGCAGCTCGGCCGACAGTCGCAACTTGGCGATGGCCTGATAGCCGGGATCGACCGCCTTGTCTGCGACCCATGCGAGGGCGGCACGCGAAGCCTCGTCGTTGCCTTTTTCGTGCAGGGTCTTGGCCGCGAGCAAGCCAGCTTGCTGCGCATAGGCGGTGCCGGCGAATTTCTCTTTCATGTCGGCCAGTGCGCGCTCGATGCGCGCGGTATCACCTGCCTGTGCGCCGCGCTCCAGCTCGTCATAGAGCGCCGCAGCTTGCGCGGCCTTGGTGCGCTGCAGGTACTGCCACCCGTTCCACGCCATGAATGCAGCAGCCGCGATCAGCACGATCCATGTGATGAGGCTGCCGTAGGTAGTCCAGAAATGCTTGAGCTGGTCGAGCTGTTCCTGTTCTTCAAGATCGAGTGGAGTTGCCATGCGCTGTCAGATGTAGGGAGCCCGGGATTGTAGGGTGGCGGCCCAGGTGGCCACCTCGGAGAGCGATCGTGCGGTCTGGGCACCGCCACCGTCGCCACCATTGCCGCGGTCGCGCAAGGCCTTGACCATGACTTCGCCGCGGGCCAGCTCGTCGGCACCGAAGATCAATGCGTACGCCGCGCCGCTGGCATCGGCCTTCTTGAACTGCGATTTGAAACTGCCGAAGCCATCGGCCGTGCCGGCATGCATCTGCACGGCAACGCCGGCTGCGCGCAGTTGCTGCAGCACCGGCATGGCTCGCGCGAGCGCCGCCGCGTCCGGGATCACCGCGTAGGCGTCCGGTACCGGCAAATCGGTCGCCCCGGCCTGCTCCTTGAGCAACTCGAGCACGCGTTCGAGCCCCATGCCCCATCCGACGGCCGGCGTTGGCTTGCCGCCCAGCACCTCGAACAGGCCGTCGTAGCGGCCGCCGCCGCACAGGGTTCCCTGCGCGCCGAGTTCAGAAGTGATGAACTCGAACACCGTGTGGCTGTAGTAGTCGAGACCGCGCACCAGGCGCGGGTTGATCGTCCATTCGACGCCGCAGGCGGTCAGCAGCGACTGCACGGTTTCCAGATGCCGCTGTGAAGCGTCGCCCAGGTAGTCGAGCAAACGCGGCGCGGCCTCGACCAGCGGCTGCATCGCCGGGTTCTTGGTGTCGAGGATGCGCAGTGGATTGGTTTCGAGCCGGCGTTGCGCATCGGCGTCGAGCAGGTCGGCGTTCTGCTGGAAGTGGGTGATGAGCGCCGCGCGATGCGCCTGGCGCTCGGCCGGCACACCGAGGCTGTTGAGCTCGACGCGGATATTGCGCAACCCGAGCGTCTGAAACAGCTGGTGCGCCAGCAGCATCAGCTCGGCATCGACCTCCGGGCCCGCAAAGCCCAACGCCTCGGCACCCAGCTGATAGAACTGCCGATAGCGACCGCGCTGCGGCCGCTCGTGCCGGAACATCGGCCCGGTGTACCAAAGCCGCTTGCCGCCGTCGTAGGTCAGGTTGTGTTCGATGGCCGCACGCGCCACGCCGGGCGTGTTCTCGGGACGCAAAGTGAGCTGTTCACCGTTGAGCCGGTCTTCGAAGGAATACATTTCCTTCTCGACGATGTCGGTGGTCTGGCCGGTGCCACGGACGAAGAGCGCGGTGGGCTCGACGATCGGCGTGCGGATATTGCGATACGCATAGCGCGCCATCAGCTCGCGCACCGTTTGCTCGAGCGCCTCCCAGCGTGCCGATTCGGGCGGCAATATGTCGTTCATGCCTTTGACGGCATTCAATTTATCGGCCATGGATCTCGAAAGGTCAGGCGACGACGGCGTGCTCGCCGCCAAAGCGCTTTTCAATGTAGTTTTCGACGAGCTGGTGAAACTCGTTGGCGATGTTGTCGCCGCGCAGCGTCAGGGCCTTCTCGCCGTCGATGAACACCGGCGCAGCCGGTGCTTCACCGTTGCCCGGCAAGCTGATGCCGATGTCGGCGTGCTTGCTCTCGCCGGGGCCGTTGACGATGC
>CAXTCC010000138.1:2628-10519 GCA_964242015.1 uncultured Variovorax sp. | reverse complement strand
ACGTGATCCATCGCATGGGCGACATCGTCAAGAAGAACCCGAACGTCGAAGACGCCATCGCCTTCCCGGGCCTGTCGATCAACGGCTTTACCAACAGCTCCAACTCGGGCGTGGTGTTCGTGACGCTCAAGCCGTTCGACGAGCGCAAGCGCGTCGACCAGAGCGGCGGCGCCATCGCGGGCCAGTTGAACCAGCAGTTCGCCGGCATCCAGGACGCCTTCATCGTGATGTTCCCGCCGCCGGTGTCGGGGCTCGGCACCACGGGCGGCTTCAAGCTGCAGCTGGAAGACCGCGCCTCGGTCGGCTACGACGAGATGGACAAGGCCGTGAAGGCATTCATGGGCAAGGCCTCGGCCGCGCCCGAACTGGCCGGCATGTTCACCAGCTGGCAGGTCAACGTGCCGCAGCTGTACGCCGACATCGACCGCACCAAGGCGCGCCAGCTCGGCGTGCCGGTGACCGACGTGTTCGACACCATGCAGATCTACCTGGGCAGCCTGTATGCCAACGACTTCAACAAGTTCGGCCGCACCTACAGCGTGCGGGTCCAGGCCGACGCGCCTTATCGCGCTCGCGCAGAAGATATCGGGTTGCTGAAGGTGCGCTCGACCTCGGGCGAGATGGTGCCGCTGGCGGCGCTGATGAAGGTCAATTCGAGCTTCGGCCCGGAACGCGCCATGCGCTACAACGGCTACCTGGCGGCCGACGTCAACGGTGGCCCGGCACCCGGCTTTTCATCGGGCCAGGCGCAGGACGCGATCGAGCGCATCGCCGCCGAAACCTTGCCGAAGGGCGTGAGCTTCGAGTGGACCGAGCTGACCTACCAGCAGATCCTGGCCGGCAACTCCGCCGTGCTGGTGTTCCCGCTCGCCATCCTCTTGGTGTTCCTGGTGCTGGCTGCGCAATACGAGAGCCTGACCCTGCCGCTGGCGATCATCCTGATCGTGCCGATGGGCCTGCTCGCCGCGATGACCGGCGTCTGGATATCGGGGGGTGACAACAACGTCTTCACGCAGATCGGGCTGATCGTGCTGGTCGGGTTGAGCGCCAAGAACGCCATCCTGATCGTCGAGTTCGCACGCGAGCTGGAGTTCGCCGGGCGCACGCCCATCCAGGCGGCCATCGAAGCGAGCCGGCTGCGCCTGCGCCCGATCTTGATGACCTCGCTGGCCTTTGTCATGGGTGTGCTGCCGCTGGTCCTGTCGACCGGGGCCGGCTCCGAGATGCGCAAGGCGATGGGCGTGGCGGTGTTCGCCGGGATGATCGGCGTGACGGCCTTCGGCCTGTTCCTGACGCCGGTGTTCTATGTGGTGCTGCGCCGGCTGGCGGGCAACAAGCCGTTGACGCAACACGGCGAAGGAACGATGTCGCCGTCGCCGGCAGCGCCGGTGGCGCTCGGTGGTGGCGGCAGCCTGCACGCTCAGCCTGCTGCGCCGCATCGGTCGCACGAATAAGGGCCGCGTCGTTGCGACCACAAGGAGATCCATCATGACAAGCAATTTCTCGTCTTTCACGCGCCCGTTGCGCACCGCGCTGCTGCCACTGGTGGCGGCACTGGTGCTGGCCGGCTGCGCATCGACCGGCGAGGTGTCCACCGGCATCACGACGCCGGTGCAGTTCAAGGAACAGACGGCCAAGGGCGCTGCAGCGACGACCGCCAACGCGGCGCCCGCGCAAGCCGCCGGCAACTGGTGGGTGGCTTTCAACGACCCGGCGCTCAACGAGCTCGTCGAGCGCGCGGCCGTCAACAACACCAGCGTGCAGCAAGCGGCTGCGCGGCTCGCCGAAGCGCGGGCTCTGGCACGCACCGTCGATGCCGATCGCTCGGTGCAGGTCGGGCTCAACGCTGGCGCGAGTCGGCAAGCCGGCATCGATCGCAACCTGAGCACCAGGCCCTCGACGTTATTGAACGCAGGCGCCAGCGTGTCCTACGAAGTCGACCTGTTCGGCAAGCTCTCCGGTGCCAGCAATGCGGCGTCGCTCGACGCGCAATCTCGCGAGTCGCTGCTGCAAAGCGCGCGCTTGCTGGTGCAGGCGGAAACCGCGCAAACGTATCTTTCCGTGCGGGCGCTCGACGCCGAGCGCGCCCTGGTCCGTGAGCAGGTCGATGCCTATGCCGACACGCTGCGGCTGACCGAGCGGCGCTTCAAGGCCGGTGACCTGGCCGAGCTCGATGTCGCTCGCGTTCAGACCGAAGTCGCGGCGACCGAGTCCGATGCGTTGGCACTCGACCGCCAGCGCGCCTTGCTCGAACACGCGCTGGCTGTCCTCACCGGTGAGGTCGCCTCCAACTTCAGCATGGCCAGCTTGAGCAACGCCAGCGGCGAATGGTCGACCGCGTTGCCCTCCATCCCGGCCGGCTTGCCGTCGACTGTGCTCGAGCGGCGCCCCGATATCGCGGCGGCGCAACGCAGCATGGAAGCGGCGCAAGCGCGCCTCGGCGTCGCCAAGACCGCGTGGTTCCCGACCATCGCGCTGACCGGCGGTGGCGGCTATGCATCGTCCGACCTGAGCGACCTCTTCAAGTGGTCGGCGCGTTCGTGGGGCATCGGCGCCTTGCTGTCGTTACCGTTGCTGGACGGTGGTCGCCGCGAGGCCGGCGTGCAGGGTGCATCGGCGCAGCTCGACGGTGCGCTGGCGAGCTACCGCGAACAGGTGCTGGTGGCCTTCCGCGAAGTCGAAGACCAGCTCGCATCGCTGCGGCTGCTGCAGGAGCAATCGGACGTGCAGGCGAGGGCGGTGGCATCGGCGCGACGCGCGACGGTGCTGTCGGATTCGCGATATCGCAACGGCTACGTGAGCCAGCTCGACCTGCTCGACGCACGGCGCAGCGAGCTGCGCAACCGGCGCCTCGCGCTGCAGGTGAAGTCGGCGCAATACCAGGCGACGGTCGGGTTGATCAAGGCGCTGGGCGGCGGCTGGGACGTGCCGTCGGTGGTGGCCGCGAACACGGCCGTGAAAGGTTAGGGGAAGGGGAGGCCAGGGAGAGGCAGGTGGAAAGGCATAGGCCTTCGCGGGCCTTGCCTTCACCGCTGCGAGGCCTACAGTCTTGCGTGTCGCTACCGGAGCACCGCATGGACCCCGATCCCTTTGCAGAACTCAAGAAACGCCAGCGCGAGATGTGGGCCTCGTTCGGGCCGACCGCGACCAGCACCACGCCGGTGGCCGCGCACCTCGTCAGGTTCGCGGCCATCGCGTCCGGCGAGACGGTGCTCGATGTCGGCACCGGCACTGGCGTGGTCGCGATCACGGCCGCCCGAGCCGGCGGCCACGTCAAGGCGCTCGACCTGACACCGGAGCTGCTGGCGCAGGCGCATGAGAATGCGCAGATCGCGGGCCTCGAAGAAATCGAGTGGACCGAAGGCGACGCAGAACAGCTGCCCTATGCGGATGCGAGCTTCGATGTCGTGATGAGCCAGTTCGGCCACATGTTCGCGCCGCGACCCGAGGTCGTGATCGCCGAGATGCGCCGCGTGCTCAAGCCCGGCGGCCGCATCGCCTTCGCGACCTGGCCACCCGAGCACCTGGTGGGCCGCATGTTCGCATTCGTCGGGCGCAACTCACCGCCGCCGCCCGCAGGAGCATCGCTGCCGCCGCAGTGGGGCAACCCCGGCTTGATCGCGGAACGACTCGGTGCGCGCTTCGATGCGCCTTTCTTCGAGCGAGGATTCATGGCGTACCCGGCGCTCAGCCTGTCGCACTACCGGCTGTCGATGGAGCGCACGATCGGCCCGTTGCAGAAGCTGATCGAGCGGCTGGCGGGCGAGCCGGAAAAGCTCGCGGCGCTTCGGCATGAATACGAGGCCATGGCGGCTGGCTATTACGAAGGCAACGTGGTGCGGCAGGACTATCTGCTGACGCGGGCGCGGGCGGTCTAGGGCGAGGTACAGCGGTCGCAGCCGCAGCGACCCCGCTCCGGGCGCGACAATCAGGCGCATGCATCGATCGAATCCGCAGCGCCCGTCTTGCCTTTGTCGCACGTTCCGTCGCGCTCGATTGCCGCGCCCATGACGGCTCGCTGCGTCATGGTCCTCGGCACCACGAGCGGTGCCGGCAAGAGCTGGCTCGCAACCGCGCTGTGCCGCTGGTATGCACGGCAAGGGCTCAAGGTCGCGCCGTTCAAGGCGCAGAACATGAGCAACAACGCGCGGGTGGTGGGCGCCACCGCGGCGGACCACGGTGGCGAGATCGGCAGCGCGCAGTACTTCCAGGCACTGGCTGCCTGCGCCATACCGGAGGTGCGGATGAACCCCTTGCTGCTCAAGCCCGAGCGCGACACGCACAGCCAGGTCGTGCTGATGGGGCAGGTGAGCGAGGCGCTGTCTGCCTTGCCGTGGCGTGGCCGCAGCGAGCGCGTGTGGCCGACCATCGTGCAGGCGCTCGATGCGTTGCGGGCCGAAAACGACGTGGTGGTGATCGAGGGCGCGGGCTCGCCGGCCGAGATCAACCTGATGGCATCGGACATCGTCAACCTGCGCGTCGCGCGGCACGCAAACGCGCGCTGCCTGCTGGTGACCGACATCGATCGCGGTGGCGCGTTCGCGCATCTGTATGGCACGTGGGCGTTGATGCCCGAGGCCGATCGCGCGCTGTTGAGCGGCTTCGTGCTGAACAAGTTTCGGGGCGACGCGTCGCTGCTCGCGCCGGCGCCGCAGCAACTGCAGGAACTGACCGGCGTGCCGACGGTGGCGACGTTGCCGATGTGGTGGTCGCATGGGCTGCCTGAGGAGGACGGGATGTTCGAGACGGCCGGCGCCGGTTTCATGCCTCAATCCCTGCCCTACCCAGGCGGGGGAAGGCGCAAGACCGTGGCGGTCGTTGCGTATCCGCGCATCAGCAACCTCGATGAATTCCAGCCGCTGAAGAATGTGCCGGGTGTGCGGTTGCAATGGGCGCGCACGCCCGATGACCTGGCCGGCGCCGACTGGATCGTGCTACCGGGCTCCAAGCACACGAGCGGCGACCTGGCTTGGCTGCGCGCACAAGGCCTCGACCGTGCCATCGCGGCCCATGCGGCGCGCGGCGGCGCGGTGCTCGGTATTTGCGGCGGCTTGCAGATGCTGGGCGAGGCGATGATCGATCCGCATGGCATCGACGGCAATGCGCCTGGACTGGGCCTGCTGCCTTTGGTCACGACGTTCGAGCCGGACAAGACGGTGCGGCACCGCGATGCGTGCTTCGCTGAATTGACGGGGGCGTGGTCGGCGCTGACGGGCGTGGCGATGCACGGGTATGAGATCCACCATGGCCGCACAGAGGAACACAGCGCGATGGCGGCGGCAGGCGACCGCGCATCGCCAGTGATGAACGATGGCATGGCGTGGCAGAACGGCGCAGGCAATGTGCTGGGCATCTACCTGCACGGCCTGTTCGAAGACCCGGCCGTGCTGCACGCGCTGTTCGGTGCGACAGTGCCGACGCTCGACTCGGTGTTCGACGGACTCGCCGACTACATCGACGCGCATTTCGACGCAGGCGTGCTGCGCTCTCTGATCGATTGACCGAACTTGAACTTGAACCTGAGCTGCACCCGAATGAACATCCCGAACATCGTCGACCTGCACGACACCGCACTCACAGTGCGGCTGCAGCATCTCATCGACAACAAGACCAAGCCGGTGGGTGCGCTCGGCCAACTCGAAACGCTGGGCACCCGTATCGGCACCATCCTCGGCAGCGAGTCGCCGACGTTGCAGCACCCGCAATTGTTGGTGTGTGCCGGCGACCATGGGCTCGCGGCACGCGGCGTGTCGGCATACCCCAGCGATGTGACCTGGCAGATGGTGCAGAACTTTCTGGCAGGCGGCGCGGCGGTGAGCGTGCTCGCGCGACAGCACGGGCTGGCGCTGACGGTTGTCGACTGCGGTGTGCGGCACGATTTCGCACCGGTGCCGGGACTGGTCGTTCGCAAGATCGCCGCCGGCACCGCCGATGCATCGATCGGCCCGGCGATGACAGCGGCGCAGTGTGCCGAGGCCATCGCGAACGGCCGCGATGTGGTGCACATGCTGCCCGGCAACGCGCTGCTGCTCGGCGAGATGGGCATCGGCAATACCTCCGCTGCGTCGATGCTGCTGTCGCGCATTGCCGACCTGCCACTGGACGATTGCGTCGGTGTCGGCACCGGGCTCGATGCGGCAGGGCTCGCGCGCAAACGCAGCGTGCTCGCGGAGGTGATGGCGTTGCATCGCGATGCTGTCGCGCCGCTGGATGCGCTCGCCGCGTTCGGCGGATTCGAGATTGCGACGCTGGTCGGCGCGGTGCTGCAGGCGGCAGAAGAGCGACGCGTGATCGTCGTCGACGGCTTCATCACGGGGGCCGCGGTGCTGGTCGCGCATGCATTGCAGCCGCAGGTGGTGCAGCGCTGTGTCGCGTCGCATGCGTCGGCCGAGCCGGGCCATGCCTTGTTGCTCGCGCACTTGGGGTTGCAGCCGCTGTTGCGACTCGACATGCGGCTGGGCGAAGGCTCGGGCGCCGCGTTGGCTTGGCCGTTGCTTGAATCGGCGACGCGCATATTGCGCGAGATGGCGAGCTTCGAGGCGGCGGGTGTCTCGCGGCAAGACGGCACATGAACGACTTGGTTTCCGAGCATCGGCTGGGCATGGACGGGCAATGAACGGCGTTCGCCATTACCTGCTGGCGCTTCAGTTCTTCACGCGCGTGCCGGTCACCGGCCGCCTCGCGCAGTGGGTCGGCTTCAGCCCGCAGATGCTGCGTGCCAGTGCGGCGCATTTCCCGGGCATCGGCTGGCTCGTCGGTGTGTCGGGTGCCGCTGTTTTCTTCGTGGTCGAGCGTGGATTGCCTGGCGTTGGCGGGGCCTGGGTCGCGGCGGTGCTGAGCACCATCGCCACCGTGTTGCTGACCGGTGCGTTTCATGAAGACGGACTGGCCGACGTGGCCGACGGACTCGGTGGAGCCTCCGACCGATCGCGCGCGCTGGAGATCATGAAGGACTCGCGCATCGGTGCCTTCGGTGCCATCGCCTTGGTGCTGGCGCTGGGGCTCAAGTTTTCGTTGCTGGCGATGCTGGGGGGTGGCGGCGTCGGCGCGTGGAACGTTGCAAGCGCGATCGTCTTCGCACACGTGCTGTCGCGACTCGCGCCGCTGTTCCTGATCCGATGGCTGCCGTATGTCGGCGACAGTGGCGCGAGCAAGTCGAAGCCGCTGGCGGATGCGATCTCCAACGGCGCGTTGGGCATCGGCATGCTGTGGGCAGTGCCGGCGGTGCTGCTGCTCGCATGGGTGCAAGGCGTCGTCGCCATCACTGTCGCATTGGTCGCATGCGCCCTCGCGGCGGCCGTCATGGCGCGCTTGTTCTGGAAGCGCCTGCAAGGCTTTACCGGTGACGGGCTCGGCGCGACGCAGCAGGTCTGCGAGTTGGCGATCTACTTGGCGCTGGCTTTCTCGATGGCGGGCCGATGAAGCTCTGGATGGTCCGTCACGCGCCGGTGATCGCCGAGGCCGGGCTTTGCTACGGCGCGACCGATCTGGCGGCGCACCACGACGACACGCTTGCGGCCGCGGTTGCCGTATCGGCGGCTTTGGGCGAGCCGCTCGCCGCCGGCATGTCGTTCGTCAGCTCGCCTTTGCAGCGCTGTGCCGCTTTGGCCAAAGCGATCGCCGCACTGCGACCCGATCTGCCATCGTGCCGCTACGACGCGGACCTCGCCGAGATGGATTTCGGTGCATGGGAGGGCGGCCCCTGGCAGGCGATCCCGCGCAGCGAATTCGACGCGTGGATGACCGACTTCGCCGACGGACGCGCCGGTGGCACCGGGGAAAGTACGCGTCTCTTCATGCAGCGCGTCGGCACCGCATGGGATGCGTGGCGCGCCTCGGGCACAGACGCGTTGTGGGTGACGCATGCGGGCGTGATGCGGGCGGTGTCGCT
>CAXTCC010000138.1:0-2528 GCA_964242015.1 uncultured Variovorax sp. | reverse complement strand
GGGGGCGTCTTCGGTTTGTAGTCGCACATCGTGTGCACTGCACATTCCCAGCACTTCGGCTTGCGTGCCACGCAGATGTAGCGGCCATGCAGGATGAGCCAGTGGTGTGCATGCAGGCGATACGCCATCGGCACGCGCTTCTCCAGCTTGAGCTCGACCGCCAGCGGCGTCTTGCCGGGCGCCAGGCCGGTGCGGTTGCCGACCCGGAAGATGTGCGTGTCGACTGCGATGGTCGGCTCGCCGAAGGCCACGTTCAGCACCACGTTGGCCGTCTTGCGACCGACCCCCGGCAGCGCTTCGAGCTCGGCACGCGTGCGCGGCACTTCACCGCCGTGCAGCTCGATCAGCATGCGGCAGGTCTCCATCAGGTGCTTGGCTTTGCTCCGGTACAGGCCGATGGTCTTGATGTAGCTCTCGAGCCCATCGATGCCGAGGTCGAAGATGGCCTGCGGTGTGTTGGCGACCGGGTAGAGCTTGCGCGTCGCCTTGTTGACGCCGACGTCGGTCGCTTGTGCCGACAGCAGAACGGCCGCCAGCAGTTCGAACGGCGTGCTGTATTCGAGCTCGGTTTCGGGGTTCGGGTTGGCGGCTTCGAGCGTTGCGAAGAAGGGGACGATGTCGTCTTTTTTCATCGGCTCACTCGTCTTCGGTGAGCCGTTTCGCGGTGGTGCGCACGCCGTCGAAAATGGCCTGCGCGACATGCGATGGAAAGGCGGGCGGCAGCTGTGCTTCGACCGAGTCGATCGCTCCGGGCAACTGGGCGAGGAGTTCGTCGCACAGCGCTCGCGCGTCGCCCAACCCTGCGAGCTTGGCCACGCCGTCCCAGTGGCGACCCTGAATGTCGGCGAGGCCCCAATGGGCGCTCTTGCTGCGCAGCGCCATCGCCAGCTTCGCCTTTTGCAACGCGAGCTGGTTGCCGCCCGTTCCGATCACCGGCCAGGCCGACAACACGTCGTAGAACGGCGTCAGCCGATACCCGCCGCCGCGCTCCAGGAAGATCGAAAAGTTCTTCGCGTGGCCGTCGGTCGCTGCCAGCAGCCAGAACACCATTTGCGCCTTGACGAACGCGAGCTTGTCGGCCGCCGCGTTGCTGCTGGCGTCGAGCACGCGCAGGATGTCGCGCATGCCGGGGCCGCCATCGGCCTCGTATTTTTGCGAGCCCGGCACGCCGAGCGCCTGGCAGAAGTCTTCCTGCGGGAGGCGGGCGATCCATTCGGTGTCTTGGCCGACGTTCTGAAGCGCGCGGTCGAAGCGCTGCACCACCAGCACCTTGCGCTCGCCGAAGGTCGCGATGTCGCAATGCGCGGTCGGCAACCCGAAGGCCGACATGATGCGAGAGCAGAGCCATTCGTTCTCGACCGACGCCTGCATGTCGGCCTGCATGTTGCCGACAAGGCCGAGTGGCAGCTTGAAGATGTGCGTGGTCGGCGTGGCATTCAGCGGGCGAAACCATCGGTCGGCGCCTTCGCTTTCACGCTGAAGCAGCGCGGTCTTTTCCTGCGCGCCGGCGATCGAGATGCGAAAGTCTTCGTCATCGCGCTGACCGAGCACGCGACCGGTCGAGAGCGATGCGTTGATGGCCCGCTCCACCCCTGCGTCGTCCAGCGGCTCTGCTTCGATGCGGTCGAAGCCGGTGGGCTCGACGCCCGGCGGCAGCAGCTGCACGGCGCCGACGCACTCACGGCCGATGGCGCTGAGCAGGTCGAACGCATCGGTGCTCCGGGTTGCGAACTTGCCTTGCAACCGTGTGCGAATCGCGTCGCTGTCGGGCAACAGGTTGTCGAAGTAGTTCTGCACCACCGGGCCGCGCTGCGGTGCGTTGCCGGGCGTGATCGGCAGCGACAGGGAGAGGCGTCGTGATGCGGGCGATGCAGTCCATTCTTCGGCGTATTGAAAGCGATGTTCGCCTTCGCGGACCGTCCACTCGCCGACCGTCTGACCGTTGATCCAGACCACCAGCGGATGCGGGTGCCGTGGGCCGCGGCCGCGCTTCGAACGGCTCACCATGATTTGTCTTCCTTGGTGGCGCGGGGCGCCTCGGTCGTCGGTACTTGTTCCAGCACCAGGCGATACCCCATGAGCGCGACCAGTCGGGAGATCTGGTCGAAGCTGGTGACGCCGGGCGCTGCCTCGATCCGCGCGACGCGTTTTTGGTTGACGCCGAGCTGTTCGCCCAGTTCGGCCTGGGTGAGCTGGCGAGATTGTCGCAATGCCTTCAGAACCGCACTGAGTTGCTGGCTGGTTTCAAGGGGATACCGCATTTCGATTTACTACCTTGGAGTGGTTATCGTAATTTACTACTCAAAAATAGTAACGTCAAGAAACTACCTCCGGCTAGTAACGTGGAAAGCCTGTTGGTTCGACAATGGCAGCCCAGAAAGTGAAACCAACCATGCAATTCGCCTCCCGCCTCGACAACGTCGAAACCTCCGCCATTCGTGAACTCTTCAAATTGCTCGGCACGCCCGGGATCATCAGCTTCGCCGGCGGCTTCCCCGACAGCGCCATGTTCGATGTCGAAGGCCTCA
>CAXTCC010000137.1:4864-10567 GCA_964242015.1 uncultured Variovorax sp. | reverse complement strand
GAAAGGTTGGGCTTTTTTTTGGTCGCGATTTGTTGGTGTGGAATATATGCGTGCCGATTGGTCGGCAGCCGCCGTCACGATCGCATATCGGCGCGCATGATGCATTTTTTAGAGAATGCATTCAAATCGAGCAAATTATCGATCGCACGCCAACTTCCAACTAAGTCGCCTGTTTTCTTACCAAGGCTTTATTTAAGCCAGCGGTCCATGACGCGTTGAAACTCACCGCCCGCCTGCGACAGATGCAGCCATTGATCGACGTAAAACTTGAAGGCCAGGTCGTCACGCGGGAGCATCCAAGCCATTTCCCCGTACTGAAGTGGCTTGTCCGCGTTCACGGCGCACAGCCCGGGCTTGAGTTTTTGCTGTGTCAATGCCTCGGCTGACTCGGTGACGAACACGTCTGCGCGATTCGTCAGAATCTCGTCGAAGATCGTCACGTTTTCGCTGTGCAATGTGAGTTTGGCTTGCTTGAAGTTGGCACGCGCAAAGCGCTCGTTGCTGCCGCCGGGATTGAAAATGACGCGAATCGACGGCTTGTCAATATCGGCTACCGTCTGATACTTGGCCACATCCGCGCAGCGGGCGATCGGAACCTTGCCATTCACCATGTACGGCGAGCTGAAGAATGCGCGTCTCTGGCGCTCTGTGGTCACAGACACCCCGCCGACCACGATGTCGCACTTCCCGGCAGAGAGGTCAGGCAACAGATTGGCCCACGTTGTCTTGATCCATTCCGGCTTCGCGCCCAGGCTCGAACTGAAGCTCGACATCAAATCGACATCGATGCCCTCGTAGCTGGCATCGGTCTTCTGAAAGCTGAATGGCCTGTAGTCGCCGGGTGTGCAAATTCGGAGCACCGCCGACTTCTGCACCGCTTCAAGATGCGACGGAGCTGACACCGCAGTGACGTTTGCTGGCACCGTCATGCAGCCGGCCAGCAACGCCGGCACCGTTGTTGCCGCAATCAGTTCGCATCTTTTGAAAAACGCAGGACGCATAACGAACCTCAGAAGAGTGAAAAGTCATCCATTGTGCTGCCCGTCAAGGCTTGGACCGCTGTTCGGTGTGACAACAGTTGGTTGCGTCCGTGCGACGGGCGTTGGTCCTTGTTCACTAAATGACAAAACCAAAAGCCCCACTCTCTTGTTTGATCAGGGAAAACCCTTAAATTCGAGGCATGTTGAACGCCAGAGCCCTTTTAAAAGCCTCGCTGGGCGTCGGCTCTTTCTTGAGGGCGCCGATCGTTGAAGCCCAGTCCCGCTCCGTTGTCGCGCCTCAGCCGGTGCTGGTGCCGATCCGCGCGATCGGCCCGGGCGAGCGCGCGCGCATCGCAACGCATTTGCTCGCGCTCGAGCAACACGATCGCTACTTGCGTTTCGGCTATTCCGCTTCGGACGAGCAAGTACAGCGTTACGTCGACGGACTGGACTTCGAGCGCGACGAGCTGTTCGGCATCTACAACCGTCGACTCGAACTCATCGCCATGGCGCATGTGGCCTTCGCGCCTGCCGGACAACTGAGCGACTGCGCTGAATTCGGCGTCTCAGTGTCGCGCCATGCCCGTGGTCGTGGCTACGGTGCCCGGCTGTTCGAGCGCGCGATGGTCACGGCCCGAAACGAAGGTGTGGGCGCTCTTTTCATTCATGCGCTCAGCGAAAACGCCGCGATGCTGAAGATCGCGCGGAATGCTGGCGCCACGGTCGTTCGCAGTGGGTCTGAATCCGAGGCGCACTTGCAGTTGCCGGCCGCGACCTTCGACAGCCGCATGAGTGAAATCGCTCTCGACCATTTCGCCGAAGTCGACTTTCAGCTCAAGACGCGCGCCAAGCAGTTCTGGGGGTTTCTGGCTGGTGTGCAGGAAATCCGGCGCGGCGTTCGCGACGCGCGCGATCGCACGGCCCAGTGAATCTCTGATGATCGGACTGTCAGAGCACGTCCGGATGCGAGCTACATCCGGTTATCCTTGCGCTTCCTTAACTCCGCCCCGCCGCAGTGGCCGACCCTCACCCTGAACGCGTCCCCGTCGAACGGGAAGATAAACGCAGTTTTCTGCAAAAGCTCGCCGAGTTCATCCATCCCGGACCCGACTCCCGCGACGAGCTGATCGAAACACTGGCCGATGCCGAAGACAATGACGTCATAGGCGCCGAGTCGCGCGTGATGCTCGAGGGCGTCTTGCGCATGGCCGACATGACCGCCGGCGACGTGATGGTGGCGGCACCGCGCATGGACCTCGTCAACATCGACGCGCCCTACGACACGCTGCTGCACGTTGTCATCGACACGGCTCACTCGCGCTTTCCGGTGTACGAGGGCGAAAAAGAAAACATCATCGGTATCCTGTTGGCCAAGGATCTGCTCAAGCTGCAGCGCGCGCCGGGTCTCAATATTCGCGCATTGTTGCGGCCCGCCACCTTCGTGCCGGAGAGCAAGGGGCTGAACGATCTGCTGCGCGAATTCCGCGGCAACCGCAATCACCTGGCGATCACCATCGACGAGTTCGGCCGCGTGGCCGGGCTCATCACCATCGAAGATGTGCTCGAGCAGATCGTCGGCGAGATCGAAGACGAATTCGACATCGCCGAAGACGAAGGCGATATCTTCGGCTTGGCAGATCACACCTATCGGGTGAGCGGGGACACCCCCATCGAACGCGTTGCCGAAGCCTTCGGCATCACCTTCGACGAAGAGCAGCTCAGCGAAGACTTCGACACGATTGGCGGCCTGGTTGCGCATGAGATGGGCCATGTGCCCAAGCGCGGCGAGCATCACGCGCTCGGCGGCTTCGACTTCGTCGTGCTGCACACCAAGGGCGGCGCGGTGCGTTGGTTCAAGGTCTCGCCGGCACGCGGCGACGACGCATCGGATTGAACGTCCCTTGAAGACGCTTTGGCGAGGGCTGGGCTTCATCGCCGCCGGACTCGCGCAATCGCTGTCGATCGCAGCGCCGTGGAACGGCCAACCGTTGTGGTGGCTGCAGCTTCTCCCGATGGCCTTTCTCGTGTGGCAGCTCGATGCCCTCCGCGTTCGCGGTGGCTCGCGGTGCGCGCGCCACGCCTTCGGGTTCGGTTGGCTCTTTGCCACCGCTTGGCTCTGCGGCACGTTTTGGTGGCTCTTCATTTCGATGCACACCTACGGCGGCCTGGCTGCACCTCTGGCGGCCATTGCCGTGCTGGCGCTGGCCGCGGCGCTCGCGCTCTATTACGCCTTGGCTTGCGGCCTTTTCGTGCGATGGGCGCCGAACAATCGATTCGCGGCGGCGGTGTTTTTCGCTTCGCTCTGGACGCTTGCCGAACTCCTGCGCGGAAGCTGGTTCACCGGGTTTCCGTGGGGCGCCATTGGCTACGCGCATGTAGATGGGCCGCTGTCCGCAGCCGCGCCGTGGGTCGGTGTCTATGGCGTCGGCGCGATTGCCGCCGCGCTCGCAGCAGCTGTCTCGGCGACCTTCGGCACACCGCCGCCAGGGCGCTCGACTTTCCGAAGAGCCGCGCCGTTGTTGTCCGCCGTTGCAGTCCTGACCGCCGCTTGGGCGCTGGGCGCAGCCCGAGACGGTGCCAACGATGCGCCAGATCTTTCCCGCGGCAAGCTGGACATGGCCCTGCTACAAGGCAATATCCCGCAGGACGAAAAGTTCATCCCGGGCGGCGGTGTGGCGACGGCGTTGCGTTGGTACGGCGATCAATTGACCGAGCCAAAAGCCTCGCTCACCATCACGCCTGAAACAGCCATTCCGTTGTTGCCCTCACAGCTGCCGGCAGGTTACCTCGAAGCCATCGCCGCGCGCTACGCGACCGGTACCCAGGCGGCCATCGTCGGCCTGCCGATCGGCAACGGAACGACGTACAGCAATGCCGTGCTCGGCTTTCGACCGGGTGCGTCCACCACCTATCGTTACGACAAGCATCACCTCGTGCCGTTCGGCGAATTCGTGCCGTCGATCTTCCGCTGGTTCACCGACTTGATGAACATCCCGCTGGGTGACTTCAGGAGCGGCGGACTTGCGCAGGCGCCTTTCGTTTGGCAAGGCCAGCGCATCGCGCCCAACATTTGCTACGAAGACTTGTTCGGCGACGAGATCGGTGCGAACTTCAAGGACGACGCGAGCGCGCCCACCATCCTGCTGAACGTCAGCAACATCGCCTGGTTCGGCGATTCGGTCGCCATCGACGAGCATCTTTCTATCTCTCGCATGCGTGCGCTCGAGTTCGACCGGCCGATGGTTCGCGCCACCAACACGGGCGCGACCGTCGTCATCGATCACCGTGGTCGCGTGACGCACGCGCTTCCGCGCCTCACGCGTGGCGTGCTTCGGGCCGAGGTGGAAGGTCGATCCGGGCGCACACCGTATGCGCGCTGGGTGGCGCCGTTCGGCTTGTGGCCGCTGTGGGGCGCGGTGCTCGTCGTGATCGCACTCACGGGCTTGGTGCAGGGCCGTCGTCGCGCCGCGGTTCGTTGATCAGCCAGCAGCTGCTCTCTCGGTTTGATCGGTGGCGCCTGAGCGAGGCGACACCTGCTCAGTGCAACGCATGACTGCATGCGACGCCGGCATGGGCTCAACGCGCCATTGGCACACTTTCTGTATCGGTTTGGACGTCAAATCCGCTTTCCAAACTTTCTACAACCGAGGAGCTACCCCATGTACTTGTCTTCCCGAATCCGTGCCTTCGCGGCCGGCACTGCGCTCCTCGCGGCCAGTGCGCTGGCCCAGGCGCAAGCCCTTCCCAATGTCGTCATCCTCGCCACCGGCGGCACCATCGCCGGCGCCGGCGCATCGGCCATCAACAGCGCGACCTACGCGGCCGCCAAGGTCGGTGTCGAGAAGCTCATCGCCGGTCTGCCCGAGCTGTCGAAGATCGCCAACGTCAAAGGCGAGCAAGTGTTTCAGGTGGCATCGGAAAGCCTGACCAACGACAACCTCGTCACGCTGGCAAAGCGCGTCTCAGCGCTGGCCAAACAGCCCGATGTCGATGGCATCGTCATCACCCACGGCACCGACACGGTGGAAGAAACCGCGTACTTCCTGACGCTCACCGTCCACACCAACAAGCCGATCGTCATGGTCGCCTCGATGCGCCCGGGCACCGCGCTGTCGGCCGATGGCGCGCTCAACCTTTATGACGCGGTCAGCGTGGCGGGCAGCAAGGACGCGATGGGCAAGGGCGTCTTGCTGACGATGAACGACAGCATCGAAAGCGGTCGTGACGTCAGCAAGAACTTCAACATCAAGCCGAGCGCATTCGTCAGCCAGTGGGGCTCGCTCGGCATGGTGGTCGAAGGCAAGAACTACTGGTTCCGCGCGCCCGTCAAGCGCCACACGATGAACTCCGAGTTCGACATCGACACCATCACCACGATCCCGAATGTCGAGATTGCGATGGGCTACGAAGGCGTGTCGCCGACCGCGATCGAAGCGCTCGGCAAGAGCGGTATCAAGGCGCTCGTTCACGGCGGTCCGGGCAATGGCTCGGTGGCCGACCGCATCGTGCCTTACCTGCAAAAGGTGCGTTCCGACGGCGTCATCGTGATCCGTTCTTCGCGCGTTCCCGATGGCTTCGTGATCCGCAATGCGGAGCAGCCTGATGACAAGTTCGACTGGGTCGTGGCGCACGACCTGCGGCCGCAGAAAGCGCGCATCTTGGCGATGGTTGCGATGACCAAGACCAGCGACACCAAGGAACTGCAGCGGATCTTCTGGGAATA
>CAXTCC010000137.1:0-4764 GCA_964242015.1 uncultured Variovorax sp. | reverse complement strand
CCGACGTACAACAACATGCCGTACGCGACCATGGCGCCCGAACTGTGGCCGCTCGGGAAACTGAAGCCGGTTGCCTGCGCCAGCCCGTGGTCGTGCAACGGTCGAACGCGCTCGAATACGCCTTTGAGCACCGGGTTGAGCACCGCATTGCCCGCCAACGCGAGCAACCATCCGGCCGCCAACAGCCTGGCACGACGGCGCCACAACGAGATGGCCACCGCTGCGCCCAAAAGCGTCAGCACCACTGGATCCCCGAGGTGCGTCAGCAGGGCGAATGCGCGGAGCGCCGACTCAGGCGTGTGCACCGCGATCGCATCGGCCAGCGCCTGATCGGCCAAGCCCATCGCATTGCCCTGCCCCAGTCGCTCCGCTATTTCCGCGAACAGCAGGGCCGACCCGATGATCAGTGCGAAGCCAGCGGTGAACGCCGCTGCCAAACGTGGCAGGCTCCGTGACGTGATGTCCTCCGCATCGCTGCGTCGTGCGCGTCGTCGATGCACCAGCAAGCCGGTCGCGCCTGCAACGGCCACAGAGACGGCCAATGCGGTCAAAAAGGCTGGCAACGCATGTTCGCCCAGCTGGCTTGCGAGCGCGACCAGCGTTGCAGCGTCAGCCGACATGCGCGTGTGCGTCGTTGTCGGCCAGCGGCAGCGTGTGCGCGGCCACCCGCTCGAAGCGGTCGGCGCCGGCATCGCAGTCCCAGCGTTCGACGACGCAATCGCGCGAAACGGCGCGCGGGTCGTAGCGAACAAGATTGACCGAGTTGGGCGCGCCCGAGCGAACCCGTGTCGACAATGCGGTGCCGGCCTGGACCGCCCACAGCGCGCGCGGACAGTCGACAAAGCTTTCGTGCAGTGGCAAGACGAAAGGCAGGTGGATGTGCCCACCTAAAACAAGATCGGCCCCGGTCGCAGCCCAGCGCGCCACGGCGGCATCGCGTCCGTGCAGTCGGTTCGACTGGTCCTGCGGCTTTGTCACGGCGAGTGGCTGATGCACCACGACGACACGCAATTGCCGGGACGTGGCTTGCGACAGCCGCTGCGCGACACGCCCGACTTGCGCATCCGACACCTCGCCGTCTTCGTGGCGGTACCAGCGTGTGGTGTTGACCGCAATGGCCAGGCAATCGGTCGACTCGAACACCGGCTCCAGCGCGCTGCCGAACGCTTCCCGGTAGCGGCCATACGGATTGAACAACCGAGTGCCGAGTGCGAACAACGGGATGTCGTGGTTGCCGGGAATCGTCAACACCGCCGGCGCGGCCAGTCGCTCGACGAACGACCGCGCTGCGCCAAACTGAACCCGCGTTGCGCGCTGCGTGATGTCGCCCGAAAGCACCACCAGTCCGGGAGCGTGTTCCCGCGCCAGTTGCGCCAGGGCCTGCACGACGCGCGGCTGTTCCGTACCGAAGTGCGGGTCGGAAATCTGCAGCAGCACGATGCTCATTGGCGCGTGGCCTCGAGTTCCGGCGCGACGTCCGGGCGCACCAGCCACAGCGGCTCGGGCGATACCCGGAAGTTGAGCGGCATCTGCATCCAGCCGATCTCGCCGTCGGTCGCGACCTTCACGCGCTTGCGGCCACGCATCGATTGAATCGTCAGCGATTCGAAGGGGAAGCTCTCCACGCTCTCGGCATCGCCGAGACGGCCGAGCGCACCGCGGGCCAGCAGCCCCATCATCGCGAACGCACCCTGGGGTTTCAACGCGATCGCCGCCAGTTGCCCTTGCTCCGGCGCATCGGCTTCGGCCAGGCCGACCTGGTGCAGTTGCAGCGCGTTGTTGGCGACGAACAAGGTCTGCGTACGGATGTCGCGCTGCTTGCCGTGCCATGCCATGTGCAGATGCCAGGGCCGCTCACCGCGCAGCACCGTCACCAGTCCTGACCAGAAAGCCACCCAGCGATGCCGGCCGTATTGCGCCTTGAAAGCTTCCCGGTCTTCCAGCAGCTTGGCATAGAGGCCGAGGCTGGCGTTGACCAGAAACACGCGGTCGTTGACCAGGCCGACCTGCACGGCGCGCGGCGTCTCGTCGAGCAAGACTCGTAGCGCTTCCGCCGTATCCGACGGAATTCCGTGTGTTCGGCTGAAGTAATTGAAGGTGCCTTGCGGCAGCACACCGAACGCACAACCGCTGCCGAGCGTGGCCTGTGCGACGGCGTTGATGGTGCCGTCACCCCCTGCCGCGACCACCACGCCCCGAGATGCTCTGGCGGCATCCACGGCCTGGCGCACCAGTGACTCGATGCTGTCCGGTGCCTCGACCTGAAATACGCGGCATTCACGGCCTGCAGCCGCGCAGCCGGCCTCGATGATCGCTCGTGCCTCTTCCGCCGTGCCGTGGCCGGAGCCCGAATTCAATACGACGAACAAGGGCGGCGATGGGGCGATCTCGAGGGGGGTCATGGGCAAATGAGGAGAGGCATGAGCCACTGGTTATCGCCGACGCGCGGTCGATCCCGCGGCGGGCAATGGCGCGGCCCCCTGTCGGAAGGCAGCCATTGACCGCACGGCGCCCGTAAAATCATGGCCTTCGGCAGGCTCCTGCCTGCACCCTCGTTCTTCGTCCGCCGCGCCGGACCGCTTCATGCTGACCTTCCAACAAATCATTCTCAAACTGCAGTCGTACTGGGCCGACCAGGGCTGCGCATTGCTTCAGCCGCTCGACATGGAAGTCGGTGCCGGCACGTCGCACACGGCCACCTTTTTGCGGGCACTCGGCCCCGAGCCATGGAAGGCCGCTTACGTGCAGCCGAGCCGCCGACCCAAGGACGGTCGCTACGGCGAGAACCCGAACCGGTTGCAGCACTATTACCAATACCAGGTGGTGCTGAAGCCCGCGCCGTCGAACATCCTCGAGCTGTACCTCGGCTCGCTGGCTGCCCTCGGTTTCGACCTGAAGAAGAACGACATCCGCTTCGTCGAAGACGACTGGGAGAACCCGACTCTCGGCGCCTGGGGTTTGGGCTGGGAGGTCTGGCTCAACGGCATGGAGGTGACGCAGTTCACCTACTTCCAGCAGGTCGGCGGCATCGACTGCAAGCCGATCACCGGCGAGATCACCTACGGCCTCGAACGGTTGGCGATGTATCTGCAAGGCGTGGACAACGTCTACAACCTGACGTGGACCGATGGCCTCAGTTACGGCGACGTCTACAAGCAGAACGAGGTCGAGCAGTCGACCTATAACTTCGAGCACAGCGATGCCGACTTTCTGTTCACCGCTTTCAACGCGCATGAAAAGCAGGCCAAACATCTCATGACCGAACAGCTCGCCTTGCCGGCCTACGAGCAGGTGCTCAAGGCGGCGCACAGCTTCAACCTGCTCGATGCGCGCGGTGCCATCAGCGTGACCGAACGCGCCGCCTACATCGGCCGCATCCGCAACCTCGCGCGCAGCGTGGCGCAGAGCTACTACGAGAGTCGCGAGCGGCTCGGCTTTCCGATGGCGCCGCGCGAATGGGTCGCACAGATGCCCGTCCTGAAGAAGGCGGCCTGAGCGATGAGTGCCGACAACAAACAGAACCTGCTGGTCGAGCTCTTCGTCGAAGAACTGCCACCGAAGGCATTGAAGAAACTGGGTGATGCGTTTGCAAGCGTGTTGCGTGATCAGCTGGTCGCGCAAGGCTTGGCCGATGTGGGCTCGACGCTGACCGCCTATGCCTCGCCGCGCCGCCTCGCCGCACACCTGACGCAAGTGGCTGCCGTGGCTGCCGACAAGGCCGTCTCGCAGAAGCTGATGCCGGTCGCGGTCGGCCTCGACGCCACGGGCAATGCCACGCCGGCGTTGCTGAAGCGGCTCGCTGCGCTGGGCGCGGATGCGTCGGCTGTTACCGGGCTGAAGCGCGCTATCGACGGCAAGGCCGAAGCGCTGTTCTATGAGAACACCGCCAAGGGCGCCAGCCTGGCAGAGGGTTTGCAAAAGGCGTTGGCCGAAGCGATCGCCAAGCTGCCGATTCCCAAGGTCATGAGTTACCAACTCGAAGAAGGCAGCGCAATGCCGGGCTGGACCAGCGTCAGCTTCGTGCGCCCTGCCCACGGCCTCGTGGCGCTGCACGGCGCCGATGTCGTCGCCGTCGAAGCGCTCGGCCTGAAGTCCGGCCGCGACACGCGCGGTCATCGCTTCGAAGCCTCGGTCGACCCGGTCGTTCTGCGCGACGCCGACAGCTACGCGCAGCAACTGGCCGACGAAGGCGCGGTCATCGCCGGCTTCGACACTCGCCGCGCCGAGATCGCCCGTCAGCTCGCGGCGGCCGCGGCCAAGGTCGGCGGCGGCTTGGTGCCTATCGACGACGATGCACTGCTCGATGAAGTGACCGCGCTGGTCGAGCGCCCGAACGTGCTGGTCTGCAGTTTCGAGCCGGAGTTCCTCGAAGTGCCGCAGGAGTGCCTCATCCTCACGATGAAGGCCAACCAGAAATACTTTCCGCTGCTCGACGGCGCCGGCAAGCTGACGAACAAGTTTCTGGTCGTCAGCAACATCAGCCCGGACGATACGAGCGCGGTGGTGCAAGGCAACGAGCGCGTGATTCGCCCGCGCCTGGCCGACGCCAAGTTCTTCTTCGACCAGGACCGGAAGAAGTCGCTCGCCTCGCGTGTCGAGTCGCTTGGCAAGGTCGTCTATCACAACAAGTTGGGTACGCAAGGCGAGCGCGTCGAACGCGTGATGCAGATGGCCGAAGGCATCGCCAAGCTGCTCGTTGCATCGACCGGAGACGCCACACTGCCGGCGCGTGCGGTGCAAGCTGCCCAGCTGGCCAAGGCCGAT
>CAXTCC010000136.1:0-10714 GCA_964242015.1 uncultured Variovorax sp. | reverse complement strand
CGCATGCTGGTCGCGATCAACCTCGCGCTGGGTGTGCTGGTGTTCGTGGTCGCGGTGATCGGCCGCGTTCTGTAGCTGCGCCGTGATCGACCGCGTCGCGCCGCGCGGTCGACCCTCACCGCGCTCGACAGATTCCAAGCCGATGGCGCGTTCAGGTTCCAGCCAACCACTTCGTCGTCGATGCGGCATCCTTGGCGAAGAGGCGCCAGGTCGTCACGCCCGTCGGCAGCGTCAGCGGCAGCCGCAGGAGGCGACGGTCACGCGCAACGATGGCCGTCATCTTCTTCAGCGGCCCGAGATAGAGCGCCAGATCGTCGATCTTCGTGAGGCGCCAGGCCTGCACCGGCTGGCCTTTGCGCACCGGCAATTCGATACCGATCCATTCGTCGTGCGCCGCGAATCCGGCGGCCTCGGCGGCACCGCCGCGCAGCACCACCTTGACCTGCACGCTGCCGTTGGTCTCCGTGACGCGCAGTCCGAGTTCCTGTGCGCGTTGCGCCGGATCGTCTAGCGCAGCGATGCCGTGCGCACGCAGCAGGTCCGACAGCGGGAGCTCGTCGGTCGAGTGCACCCATTGCGCGATCTCGCTCGCATACGAGCGCCCGCCGACCGCTTCGAGCGCTGTGGCGACGTCGGCTTCCGTGATCGGACCACCGGCGCTTTTTGTCCACAGCAGGCGCATCACGTCGTCGAGCGTGCCCTTGCCTTCGCTGCGCAGGGTGAGGTCGAAGCACATCGCGACCAGCGCGCCCTTGGTGTAGTAGCTGACCGTGCCGTTGGGCGTCTGCTCGTCTTGCCGGTAGTACTTGACCCACGCGTCGAAGCTGGCGTCGGCGACCGACTGAACCAGCCGGCCCGGCGTCTGCATGACCTGGTTGATGGTCTTGTTGATGAGGCGCAGATAGGTCGCGTCGTCGATGCGGCCGGCGCGACGCAGCAGCAAATCGTCGTAGTAGCTGGTGAAGCCTTCGAAGAGCCACAGCAGCTGCGTGTAGTTCTCGCGCGTGTAGTCGTAGCGGGCGAACTCGCTAGGCCGCATGCGCTTCACGTTCCAGGTGTGGAAGTACTCGTGGCTGATGAGCCCCATCAACGTGGTGTAGCCCTCGGGCTGCTTCTTGGCACCGAGTTGCGGCAGGTCGCGGCGTGTGCAGATCAGCGCGGTCGAGTGCCGATGTTCCAGGCCGCCATAACCGTCGTCGACCGCATTCAGCATGAAGACGTAACGGTCGAACGGCAGCTTCGGGCCGCCACGCTTGCCGACCTTGTCGCCGTGCCAGAAACGCATCTCGGTTTCGCAGATGGCCTTGGTGTCGGCGATGAGCCGCTCGCTGTCGAACGAAGCCGTCGCACCCGCAACGACGAAGCGGTGCGGCACGCCGCAGGCTTCGAATTCGCCGCTCCAGAACGCGCCCATCTCGAACGGGCTGTCGGCCAGCTCGTCGTAGTCGACCGCCTGGTACGTGCCGAAGCCTTGCTTGTCGACCTTTGTGCCGACCAGCGCGGTGACGCAAGACCAGCGCGCGTGGCCTGGCGACAGTTTCGGCGCCACGACGTCGATCGCATGCGGTGAATCGGTCTGGGCTTCGACGCGCAGGCAAAGGCTGGTGCCGTTGAAGAAGCCGCGATCGGCATCCAGCCACGCTGTGCGCACCGAGTTGTCGTAGGCACAGACTTCGTAGCGCAGCACGAGCGGCTGGCCGGGCGTGCAGTCGACTTCCCAGGTGCACTTGTCGAGTTGCGCGATGGCGACGTTGCGTCGACCCTGTTTCGCGGCCAGGCCTTGCAGGTTCTTGGCGAACTCGCGCACCAGGTAGCTGCCCGGAATCCACACCGGAAGCGACACGCGCTGGTGCGGCGCTGGCTCGTCGACCGTGAGCGTGACGGCGAACAGGTGCGCGTGCCGGTCAGCGCATTCGACGCGGTAACGGATGGCCGCTGCCGCGCTGCGGGGCGACGCCATCAGTTGGCGGCAGTGAGTTTTTCTTCGACCTGCGCTGCGGGAATGGCACCCGGCGCGCGCGTACCGTCAGCGAAGATCAACGTCGGCGTGCCGGTGATGTTGTATTTGCGGCCGAATTCGATGTTGCGCTGCAGTGCGGCGACATCGCAGCCGGCGCCGGCTGCATCGGGCTTGACTTCGCTGGACATCCAGTCGTTCCAGCTCTTGGCCTTGTCTTTGGCGCACCAGATGTTGCGCGCCTTGGCTGTCGAATCCGCACCCAGCACCGGATAGAGGAAGAGATAGACCGTCACGTTGTCGACCGTTTTGAGGTCACGCTCGAAGTGCTTGCAATAACCGCAGTTCGGATCTTCGAAGACCGCCAGCTTGCGCTTGCCGGTGCCACGCACGATCTTGAAAGCATCGTTGACGGGCAGCTTGTCGAACGCCACCTCGCTCAGCTTCTCGACCCGCGCCTCCGTCAGGTTCTTGCGCGCCTTGACGTCGATCAGGTTGCCTTGCAGCAGGTAGTTGCCTTGCTCGTCGGTGTAGAAGATTTCAGCGTTGTTGATGCGCACTTCGTACACGCCCGGAATCGGCGATTTCGACACTTCGTCAATCTTGGCGAACTGCGGAATGCGCGCGGCGAGGTTCTTGCGGATGTCCGCTTCGCCTGCAAGTGCGCTGAAGCTCGTGAGCAGTGCGGCACCGAAGCCGAGCGTGGCGAGGAGTTTGCGAGCTGAGTTCATGGAGAGCTGATCGGTAGATCGTTGAAAGATGAGATGGAAGAGCAGCAGGCTTCAGCTGAGGCCCATGGCCTGCCGGGCGATCCAGTGCTTGACGAACCGCGAGCGATCGAAGCCGCGCATGCCCCAGTTGCGCAGCGCCGGCAGCGGGTCGGTGCGATGTGCGAAGAGCTGCTGCAAGCCATCGGTCGCGAGGCTCATCGACAGCACGTCGGTGCGGCGGGCGCGTTCGTAGCGGCGCAGCAACCGCGCATCCCCGACGCTGCGCCAATAGTCACGGCCCTTCAATACCGACGCCAGCTCGGCCGCATCGGCCAGGCCGAGGTTGAGGCCTTGGCCCGCGAGCGGATGCACCGTATGCGCTGCGTCACCGGCCAGCGCCCAGGCCTTGCCGTCGGCCATCGTGCCGCTCCAGCGATCGGCGATGGCGCGCTGCAGCGGCCAGGCGGCGCGCTCACTCGTGAGCGTCAACGCGCCGAGCGCATCCTGACTGGCTTCGCGCACCGAGGCAGCGAAGTCTTCTGCGCTCTGGTCCAGCAAGTCCGGCGCACGCAATTGGTCGACCGACCACACCAGCGCCAGCGAGCGGCTGCCGCGGCCGCCGAGCGGCAGCAAGGCCAGCACTTCGCCGCGGTCGTTGAACCACTGGCGGGCGATCTCGCCATGGGGCTGTTCGGCTTCCAGCCGCGCCGCGATCGCGTGCTGCGGATAGCGCGTGACCTCGTAATGCACGCCGAGCGCATCGCGCGTGGCGCTGGATTTGCCTTCGCACACCACGGTGAGGGCTGCCGGCACCGGCTCGGTCACGACGTCGATGCGGGGTTGGAAGCGGACCGCATCGCTCAGCTGCCGTTCGAGCGCAGGCACGTCGACGATCCAGGCCAGGGCATCGACCTTCTGACCCGGTGCGCTGAACTGCACGCGGCCACCTTCGTCGCCGTTGACCATCATCTCGCGCACCTCGGTCGCGTGCTGCGCATCGGGCCAGGCACGGAGTTCTTCGAGCAAGTTGCGCGATGCTGCGTTGAGTGCGTAGGCGCGCACGTCTTCGCGCGGGTTCGACGGCTGCGGCGCCACCAGCGCCACCCGGATGCGTTCGCGCGCCAGCAGCAGTGCCAGCGTGCGGCCGACGATGCCGGCGCCGCGAATACAAACTTCGGGTGGAAGAGCCATCGGCGGATTGTAGGAGTTGCCTCCGGTGGCCGTGCGGTGCAGGACAATCGAAATTCACCCTCTTTTCGACGTTTTCCAAGGAACCGACGTGACCCCATCCAAAGCCGTACCGCTCGCCGATCTCGCGGCTTTCGACCTGCAAGCGACGATCTCGCGCCTGTTCGTCTATCCGATCAAATCCTGTGCCGGCGTCGAGTTGCCTGAAGTGTTGCTGACCGAAAGCGGCCTCGAGTTCGACCGTGCCTGGATGGTCGTCGACGCGGACGGCGTGTTCGTCACGCAACGCGAACTGCCGCGCATGGCGCTGATCCGGCCTCAGATGAAGCAGATGGAAATGGTGCTGCGCGCGCCCGGCATGCTGGCGTTGCACATCGCGTTCGATCGGGTCGAAGGCCCGGTGCGCGTCAAGGTATGGAAGGATGAAGTGGGGGCTTACGACATGGGCAACATTGCCGCGCAATGGTTCAGCGATTTCCTGTCGACGCCCGGCAAGCCGCAGACCTTGCGGTTGGTTCGCTTCGACCCGGACCACAAGCGCCTGTCGAACATGAAGTGGACCCGGGGTGTAGAGGCCACGAACCAGTTTTCCGACGGCTTTCCGTTGCTGATCACGAGCGAAGCATCGCTGGCCGAACTCAACGAGAAGCTGGTGGCCGGTGGGCACGGTGCGGTCGGCATGGAGCGCTTTCGCCCGAACATCGTGCTGGCCGGCATCGAGGCGCAGGACGAAGACCGCGTCGACACCTTCCATGTCGGGACGGCACCGGACACGCAGGCCCTGCTGCAGCCCGCCAAGCCGTGCCCGCGTTGCCCCATCCCCGATATCGACCCGGCCACTGCCATATCGACGCACGAGGTCGGCGACACGCTGTCGACCTATCGACAAAATGACCGCGTCGATGGCGCCATCACTTTCGGCATGAATTGCATCGTGCTGCAGGGCGGCACCGAAGGCGCCGAACAGGTGCTCAAAGTGGGCCAACCCGTCGGCGCCAACTACGTCTTCGGGTAGGTCCGTAAAATCGCCGATTGATTCCAGAGGACCTCCATGAGTTTGCAATGCGGCATCGTCGGCCTGCCCAACGTCGGTAAATCCACCCTTTTCAACGCGCTGACCAAGGCCGGTATCGCTGCGGAAAACTATCCGTTCTGCACCATCGAGCCGAATGTCGGCGTGGTCGAGGTGCCGGACCTGCGGCTCGCGCAACTGAGCGAGATCGTGAAGCCCGAGCGCATCGTTCCGGCCATCGTCGAGTTCGTCGACATCGCGGGCCTGGTGGCTGGCGCCAGCACGGGTGAAGGCCTGGGCAACAAGTTCCTGGCGCACATCCGCGAGACCGACGCCACGGTGAACGTGGTGCGCTGCTTCGACGACGACAACGTGATCCACGTCGCCGGCAAGGTCGACCCGATCTCCGACATCGAGGTGATCCAGACCGAGCTGTGCCTGGCCGATCTGGCTTCGGTAGAGAAGGCGCTGCATCGCCACGGCAAGACGGCGCGTTCAGGCGACAAGGAATCGATCAAGCTGGTGGCTTTGCTGGAGAAGATCCAGGCCGCCCTGAACGAGAACATTCCGGTGCGCGCGCTCGAATTCACCAAGGACGAGCAGCCGCTGGTCAAGTCGTTCACCCTCATCACCGCCAAGCCGGCGATGTTCGTCGGCAACGTGGCGGAAGACGGTTTCGAGAACAACCCTTACCTCGATCGACTGCGCGAATACGCCGACAAGCAGAAGGCGCCCGTGGTCGCGATCTGCGCCAAGATCGAAGCCGAGCTGGCCGACATGGACGAAGAAGACAAGACGATGTTCCTCGCCGAAATCGGCCAGGAAGAGCCGGGCCTGAACCGGCTCATACGTGCCGCCTACAAGTTGCTCGGCCTGCAGACCTACTTCACCGCTGGCGTAAAAGAAGTGCGTGCCTGGACCATCCACATCGGCGACACCGGCCCGCAGGCGGCGGGCGTGATCCACGGCGACTTCGAGAAGGGCTACATCCGTGCCCAGACCATCGCCTTCAACGACTACATCGCCTTCAAGGGCGAGCAGGGCGCGAAGGATGCCGGAAAGATGCGCAGCGAAGGCAAGGAATACGTCGTCAAGGATGGCGACGTGATGAACTTCCTTTTCAGTTCCTGAGCGTCTCGCAGGAGTTGCGGCGCTACCGGGTCGCCGACTGCTGCTTGCCCCAAACGACCGTGTTGTCCACCGCGTAGACCGCACAAGTCACCTTGCGATCGGCGCACGCCTTGACATGCCCTGTCAGCGCGGCCGAGTTGGTGGCGGTGCCGTACTGGCCATCGCCCGTGATCAAGAACGCGCGCGGCCGGTTCTGCAGCAAGAATTCCTTGTATGCGGCGCGGACCAATGCCGGGTCGTTCCCGCCGACCTTCGGCAGCGCGGCTTCGTCGGTCAGGCCGACGTTGCCCGAGCGAGTCGGCTCTCCGCTCGGCGCCAGCACGACACCCAGACTCTGCAACAACTCGCGCCATGTCTGGCGCTCGATGGTCACGCGTTGCGGCAGCTCCATCACCCATTGCGCGGGATAGGCGAAGCCCAGGTTCTGGCCACCCGGCGACACCGTGTCGGCGACGCCGACGAGCCGCGCCTGATCGTCGAACAAGCCGCCTCCGCTGGAGCCCGAAGAGATGGCGGCCGAGGTCTGCACGATGGGCAATTGCCCCGGCGCCTTCGGCCGCAACCCCGACACCAGACCTTCGCTCAACGTCAGCTCCAAGCCGTGCGGACTGCCGATCGCATACACGCGCTGACCCACGCGCACGCCGTCGATCGGCGCGATCTCGACCGCTTGCAATCTGAACGGCGTGCTCGTGTTGAGCACGCACAGATCGCGGGACGGATCGGGGTCGCGCGTGATGAGACTCACCGTGATGGCGGCCGTGCCTTGCGACACCACCGCCGACACCGCACCGTCGACCACGTGGCAAGCGGTGACGAGCGCTGCGGGCGTGACAGCGACAGCGCTGCCGACCGAGAACACGCCCTTGCCGCGATCGGCCTTGACGGTCCATACGGCAGGCGAGACGCGTTGAAAGATCGCCTCGGGTTCGAGCGCGCGCGCATCGAATGCGAATGCGCTGAACGCGCACAACAGCAGCGTCGTTAGACTGCCGCTCATCCCTGATTTCATTCGCATTTTGCGACTCCCATGATTACCGTTCACCATCTCAACAACTCGCGCTCGCAACGCGTGCTCTGGTTGCTCGAAGAGCTTGCACTGCCCTACGAGATCGTTGCCTACCAGCGCAATCCTCAGACCATGCTGGCACCACCCGAGTTGCGCGCGGTGCATCCGCTCGGCAAATCACCCGTGATAACGACCGACGACGGACTGACATTGGCAGAGTCCGGCGCGATTGTCGAGACGGTGATCGAGCGTTTTGCTGAAGGCCGACTGGCCCCGGCGGCCGGAACACCAGAAGCACTACGTTATCGTTACTGGCTGCATTACGCCGAAGGTTCTGCCATGCCACCGCTGCTGCTCAAATTGATCTTCGACAAGATCGAAAACAGCAAGATGCCGTTCTTCGTGAAGCCGATCGCCAAGACCATTGCGGCCAAGGCCAAGGCCGGCTTCATCACGCCGAACATCAAGTCGCACCTCGACTTCATGGAAGGCGAACTCGGCAAGAGTCGCTGGTTTGCCGGCGAGAACTTCACCGGCGCTGACATCCAGATGAGCTTTCCGATCGAAGCGGCGCAGGCACGAGGCGGGCTCGATGCGACACGGCCCAAACTCATGGCCTATCTCGAACGCATTCATGCACGGCCTGCGTACAAGCGAGCGCTCGAACGCGGCGGCCCGTACGGCTTGCTGAGTTGATCGCCTCAGCGATGCGGGGCAGTTACTCGGGCCAGATGTAGAGCAACGCGACCGTCATCGTGATGTAGCGCGCGAACTTGCCGATGGCCATGTAGAACACACAGGGCCAGAACGACAGCTTGAGCCAGCCTGCGACGGCACACAGCGGATCGCCGACCAACGGCAGCCAGCTGAGCAGGCACGCTTTCGGGCCGAGCTTTTCAAGCCACTTGAGCACGCGCGTGTGGTGCTTGGAGTGTGAGTACTTATCTGCAACCTGATGCGCGCCGTAACCCATCCACCAGTCGACCGCACCGCCCAATGTATTGCCGAGCGTGGCGACACCGATGGCTGGCCAGAACATCGACGGGTTGAGCTTGAGCAGCCCGAAGAGAAAGGGCTCTGACCCGACCGGCAGCAACGTGGCCGAAACGAAGGCAGCGATGAAAAGCGTCGACAACCCGTATTGCGGCAGTGCCAGGATTGCGAGAAGGGAGTCGAGCCAGGCTTGCATGGTCGCGCAGTATAGGAAGCACGACGCGACGCATGTTGTGGGAAAAACGCGCGACCGGCACGACGACGCATCGTTCTCCGCTGCGGACAGGCCCGGCGCTCCGAGCCAAATTTTTCGTGCAAATCGTTTCAGTCACTGAAACGCAGCGTGGCTACAATCGTGCCTCATTTTTCAGCAGCCGATCGCACACCCGTTTTCACTCCATGACCCTGCAGATCGGCAACATCACGCTGGAAAACCGCCTGTTCGTCGCGCCCATGGCCGGCGTGACGGACCGGCCGTTTCGCATGCTGTGCCGGCAACTTGGCGCCGGTTATGCGGTGAGCGAGATGGTGACGTCGCGCAGGGATCTTTGGAGCTCGCTCAAGACCTCGCGCCGTGCCGATCATGTCGGTGAACCCGGGCCGATCTCCGTGCAGATCGCTGGCACCGATGCGGCCATGATGGCCGAGGCGGCGCACTACAACATCGACCGCGGCGCGCAGATCATCGACATCAACATGGGTTGCCCGGCCAAGAAGGTGTGCAACAAATGGGCGGGCTCGGCGTTGATGCGCGACGAGCCCCTGGCGCTCGAAATCGTCGAAGCGGTGGTCGCTGCTGCAGCGCCACACGGCGTGCCGGTCACGCTCAAGATGCGCACCGGCTGGAGCGACGACCATCGCAACGCGGTGAAGTTGGCACGCGATTTCGAAGCGGCCGGCGTGCAGATGCTGACGGTGCACGGTCGCACGCGCGAGCAGGGCTACAAGGGCGCTGCAGAGTACGAAACCATCGCCGCCGTGAAGTCGGCAGTGCGTGTGCCGGTGGTCGCCAACGGCGACGTGACCAGCCCGGAAAAAGCGCGTGAGGTACTGGCTGCGACCGGCGCCGATGCGGTGATGATCGGCCGCGCCGCGCAAGGCCGCCCCTGGATCTTTCGCGAGATCGCGCACTTCCTGCAAACCGGAACGCACCTGGCGCCGCCGCTCGTGGTCGAAGTGCGGCGACTGCTGCTCGATCACCTGCAGGAGCACCACGGCCTGTACGGTGAATACAGCGGCGTGCGAACAGCCCGCAAGCACATCGGCTGGTACGTTCGCGGCCTGCCCGATGGCGAGGCGTTTCGCGCGCGCATGAACATGATCGAAGACAGCGCATTGCAACTGCGCGCGGTCGAAGACTATTTCGACGAGCTTGCAGTCCGCATGGACCGGATGCCAGCGTACCGCTCTGCCGAAGAGCAGGCGGACGCACTGGGGAACGAGGAAGCGGTCGTGGCCGCTGAATGAGAAGAATGAGAAGCAGATGAGAAGCCGAGAAAAAGCATGAGCAAAAAACACATTGAAGACTGCGTGCGAACCAGCCTCGACAGCTACTTTCGCGATCTGCGCGGCACCGAGCCGGACGGCATGTACGAGATGCTCGTGCGCGTGGTCGAAAAGCCGTTGCTCGACGTCGTGATGACGCGCGCTGAAGGCAACCAGTCCAAGGCAGCGCAATGGCTCGGTCTGAACCGCAACACGCTTCGCAAGAAGCTGGTCGAACACAAGTTGCTCAAGTAACTACACACGCACGCGCAAGCAAACAAAGAAGCAACAAAGCATTCCATGGCACTGACCGCACTGATCTCCGTTTCCGACAAGACCGGCATTCTCGAATTCGCGCAGGCGCTGCACGCGCTCGACATCAAGTTGCTTTCGACCGGCGGCACCGCGAAGTTGCTGGCCGATGCCGGCCTGCCGGTGACCGAGGTGGCCGACCACACCGGCTTTCCTGAGATGCTCGACGGTCGCGTGAAGACCCTGCACCCCAAGATTCACGGCGGCTTGCTGGCGCGTCGCGATCTGCCAGCGCACATGGCGGCGATCGCGGAGCACGGCATCGACGCGATCGATCTGCTGGTGGTCAATCTCTATCCGTTCGAGTCGACCGTCGCCAAGCCGGGCTGCACGCTGGAAGACGCGATCGAGAACATCGACATCGGCGGTCCGGCGATGGTGCGCAGCGCGGCCAAGAACTGGAAAGACGTCGGCGTGCTGACCGACGCCGCGCAGTACCCGCAGGCGCTGGCCGAACTCAAGGCCGATGGCAAGTTGAGCGACAAGACGAAGTTCGCTTTCTCGGTGGCTGCCTTCAACCGCATCAGCCAGTACGACGGCGCCATCAGCGACTACCTGTCGGCGATCGACTTCGACGGCAGCATCGGTCACCCCGCGCCGACGCGCTCGCTCTTCCCCGCGCAGACCAACGGCCGCTTCGTCAAGCTGCAAGACTTGCGCTATGGCGAGAACCCGCACCAGCAGGCCGCGTTCTATCGCGACCTGTATCCGGCACCCGGCTCGCTGGTCAGCGCGAAGCAGTTGCAAGGCAAGGAGCTGAGCTACAACAACATCGCCGATGCCGACGCGGCGTGGGAGTGCGTCAAGAGCTTCGACGTACCGGCCTGCGTGATCGTGAAGCACGCGAACCCGTGCGGCGTGGCGATCGGCAAGGACGCGGCCGAGGCTTATGCCAAGGCTTTCAAGACCGATCCGAC
>CAXTCC010000135.1:2248-10876 GCA_964242015.1 uncultured Variovorax sp. | reverse complement strand
GTGAACCCTGCCGCGCACACCAAGGGCAGCCCGATCTACGGCATGCCGATCCTGGAGGCGTACAAGGCCAAGACGGTGATCGTGAACAAGCGAAGCATGGCGGCAGGCTATGCGGGCCTGGACAACGAACTGTTCTACATGGACAAGACCATGATGGTCTTCGGCGATGCGAAGAAAGTCGTCGAGGACATGGGCAAGGCGATCGAGTAGCCTGAGCGCGAACTGACCGAACGAACGCCCGCAGCGTACGCAAGCACCCGACCAAGAGAAAGACAGAGACATGACAGACCGCCCCTGGCTGAGCAGCTACCCGCAAGGCGTCCCCGCCGATATCGACGCCTCGCGTTATGCATCGCTCGTCGCGCTGATGGACGAAAGCTTCGCCAAGTACGCCGACCGCACCGCCTACAGCTTCATGGGCAAGGACGTCAGTTACGCCGAGACCGACAAGCAAAGCAAGGCGCTGGCGGCCTACCTGCAGGGACTCGGCCTGGTCAAGGGCGACCGCGTCGCTGCGATGATGCCCAACTGCCCGCAGTACCCGATGGCCGTCGCCGCCATCCTGCGCGCCGGGCTGATTCTGGTGAACGTGAACCCGCTCTACACGCCGCGTGAGCTCGAGCATCAGCTCAAGGACTCCGGCGCCAAGGCGATCGTGATCATGGAAAACTTCGGCGTCACGCTGCAACAGTGCATCGCGGCCACGCCGATCAAGCACATCGTGCTGGCGTCGATGGGCGACCGGCTCGGCTTCCTGAAGGGCGCGCTCGTCAACTACGTGGTGCGCAATGTCAAGAAGCTGGTGCCCCCTTTCGACCTGCCGACGGCCGTGCGCTTCAACGATGCGCTCGACCAGGGCGCAGCCCGCACATTCCAGCCCGTGACCATCGGGCCCGACGATGTCGCGGTGCTGCAATACACCGGCGGCACCACCGGTGTGTCGAAGGGTGCGGTGCTGCTGCATCGCAACGTGATCGCCAACGTGCTGCAGTCCGAAGCCTGGAACGACCCGGTGATGCAGCGCGTGCCGGCCGGCGAGCAGCCGACCAGCGTCTGCGCCTTGCCGCTGTATCACATCTTCGCTTTCACGGTGAACATGATGCTGGGGCTCCGCACCGGCGGCAAAGTGATCCTCATCCCGAACCCGCGCGACATGGCCGCCACGCTGAAGGAGTTGTCAAAGCACACCTTCCACAGCTTCCCGGCGGTCAACACACTCTTCAACGGCCTGGCGAACCACGCGGACTTCAACACCGTCAACTGGAAGAACCTGAAGGTGTCGGTCGGTGGCGGCATGGCGGTGCAGGGCGCTGTTGCCAAGCTCTGGCTCGAGAAAACCGGCTGCCCGATCTGCGAAGGCTACGGCTTGTCCGAGACCTCTCCGTCCGCCACCTGCAACCCGACCACCAGCACCTCGTACACCGGCACCATCGGCTTGCCGTTGTCGGGCACCTGGCTCAAGCTGCTCGACGACGATGGCCATGAAGTGCCGGCCGGCGAGCGTGGCGAAATCGCCATCAAGGGTCCACAGGTGATGGCGGGTTACTGGCAACGTCCTGACGAAACCGCCAAGGTCATGACGCCCGACGGCTACTTCAAGACCGGCGACATCGGCACCGTCGATGCGCAAGGTTTCTTCAAGATCGTCGACCGCAAGAAGGACATGGTGCTGGTCAGCGGCTTCAACGTCTACCCGAACGAAGTCGAAGACGTGGTAGCGACGCTGGCGGGCGTGCTCGAGTGCGCGGTGGTCGGTGTGCCGGACGAAAAGACCGGCGAAGCCGTCAAGCTGGTGATCGTGCGCAAGGACCCTTCTCTGACGGAAGCCCAGGTCAAGGAGTTTTGCCGCGCCAACCTCACCGGCTACAAGCAACCGCGCGTGATCGAGTTCCGCACCGACATGCCGAAGACGCCGGTCGGCAAGATCTTGCGACGCGAACTGCGCGACGCCAAGAAGCCGGCCGCTGCCGCTGTCTAGCCGGTTGTCGGAAGCGCGCGTCGGGCCGGCATTGGTCTTGCATCAAGGGGATCGATGCTTCGTTTCATCCTTACGCGCCTGAGCCTGCTGGTGCCGACCTTCGTCGGCATGACACTGCTCGCGTTCTTCTTGATCCGCCTCGTGCCCGGCGATCCGATCGAGACGCTGGCGGGCGAGCGCGGCATCGATCCGGCGCGACACGCCGAGTTGCTGAAGGCCTACGGCTTCGACAAGCCGCTCTTCGCGCAATACGGCATCTACATCGCGCGGGTGCTGCACGGCGACCTGGGCAAGTCGGTCATCACGCAGGAGCCGGTGATGAGCGAGTTCTTGTCGCTCTTTCCGGCGACGGTCGAACTGGCCTTGTGCGCCATCGTCTTCGCGCTGGTGCTCGGAATTCCGGCGGGCATCCTGGCGGCGGTGCGGCGAAATTCCATCTTCGACCATGGCGTGATGGCGGTCTCGCTCACCGGCTATTCGATGCCGATCTTCTGGTGGGGCTTGCTGCTCATCCTGTTCTTTTCGGTGCAACTGGGTTGGACGCCGGTGTCCGGCCGCATCGCGGTGCAGTACTTCATCGAGCCGAACACCGGCTTTTTGCTCATCGATTCGCTGCGCGCCGGCGACATCGACGCCTTCTGGTCGGCGTTGCACCACCTCATCCTGCCGACCATCGTACTTGGCACGGTGCCGCTCGCGGTCATCGCGCGCATGACGCGCTCGGCCATGCTCGAAGTGCTGGGCGAGGACTACATCCGCACCGCGCGCGCCAAGGGCTTGTCGCGCTTTCGGGTGGTGGCGCTGCACGCGTTGCGCAACGCGCTGATTCCGGTGGTGACGGTCATCGGGCTGCAGGTCGGCGTGCTTTTCACGGGCGCCATCCTGACCGAAACGATCTTCTCGTGGCCGGGTGTCGGCAAGTGGCTGATCGAGGCGATCGGCCGGCGCGACTATCCGGTGCTGCAGGGCGGCATGCTGCTGCTCGGCGCCATCGTGATGATCGTCAACCTGCTGGTCGACGTGGCGTACGGCGTGATCAACCCGCGTATCAGGCAGGCGCGCTGACATGGCATCGTCCAATCCATCCGCAACGTCCGTGATCGATACAGGAGCATCGTCGCCGCCAACGGCGATGAGCGCGCCGCCCGGACCGTGGCGCGAGTTCTGGACCGCGTTCTCCGCCAACCGCGGCGCGGTCATGGGGCTCGTCGTCATCGTGCTGCTGTTGCTGGTCGCGATGGCGGCGCCGTGGATTGCGCCGCATGCGCCCAACCTCACCAACAGCGCTGCGTTCCTGAAGCCACCGTTCTGGCAGCAGGGCGGCTCGATCACCTACTTTCTCGGCACCGACGCCATCGGCCGCGACATCCTCTCGCGGTTGATGTTCGGCGCTCGCCTGTCGTTGTCGATCGGCATCGCGGTGGTGGCGATGTCGGTGGTGGTGGGCATCGCGCTCGGGCTCATCGCGGGCTTCTTTCGCGGCATCGTCGAGATCGCGATCATGCGGGCGATGGACATCGTGCTGACCTTGCCGAGCCTGCTGCTGGCGATCGTGGTGGTCGCCATCCTCGGGCCCGGGCTCATCAACGCGATGCTGGCGGTGGCGATCGTCGTGCTGCCGCATTACGTGCGCATCACGCGCGCCGCCGTCATCGCCGAAGTCTCGCGCGACTACGTGACGGCCGCGCGCGTGAGCGGTGCCGGCACGCTGCGGCTGATGTTCAGCGAGGTGTTGCCCAACTGCGCGGCGCCGCTGATCGTGCAGGCGTCGCTCGGCGTCTCCACCGCCATCCTCGATGCGGCGGCGCTCGGCTTTCTCGGGCTCGGCGCGCAGCCGCCCTCGCCCGAATGGGGCACGATGCTGGCCGACGCCCGCGAGTTCGTGTTGCGCGCGTGGTGGGTCGTGACGTTCCCGGGGCTGGCGATCTTGATCGCAGTGCTGGCCTTCAATCTGCTGGGCGACGGACTGCGCGATGCGCTCGATCCGAAGTTGAAACGATGAACCTGCTTGATATTCGCGATCTTCACGTCGACTTCCCTACGCAGGGCGGCGTCATGCACGCCGTCGACGGCGTGAGCCTGACGGTCGACGAAGGCGAGGTGCTCGGCATCGTCGGCGAATCGGGCTCCGGCAAGAGCGTCACGATGATGGCGTTGATGGGCCTCATCGCCTACCCCGGCCGCGTGCAGGCGGCGCACATGCGCTTCGCCGGCAACGACCTGCTCGGCATCTCCGACAAGGCACGGCGCAACCTGGTCGGCAAGGACGTCGCGATGATCTTCCAGGATCCGACGACCAGCCTCAACCCCTGCTTCACCGTCGGCTTCCAGTTGATGGAAACGCTGCGCCTTCATCTGAAGCTCGACAAGCGCGCCGCGAAGATGCGCGCCATCGAGCTGCTCGAACAGGTCGGCATTCCGGCGGCGGCGACACGCATCGGCAGCTATCCGCACCAGCTCTCCGGCGGCATGAATCAGCGCGTGATGATCGCGATGGCGATCGCCTGCAACCCGCGGCTGCTGATCGCCGACGAGCCGACCACCGCGCTCGACGTCACCATCCAGGCGCAGATCCTCGACCTGCTGCGCAACCTGCAAAAAGAGCGCGGCATGGCGCTCGTGCTCATCACGCACAACATGGGCGTGGTGGCCGACATGGCGCAGCGCGTGGCGGTGATGTATGCGGGCCAGGTGATGGAAGAGCAGCGGGTCGATCGGCTCTTCAGTACGCCGCAGCATCCGTACACCGAGGCGTTGCTGGCGGCGCTGCCGGAGCGCGCGGCGCCTGAGGGCCGGCTCGCCACCATCGCGGGCTTGGTACCCGGTGTGCACGACCGCCCCGCCGGCTGCCTGTTCTCGCCGCGCTGCTTGTATGCGACGCCGAACGCGTGCGCGGTGCGACCTGCATTGCAATCCTTTCAGGACGCCCGGGTGCGCTGTCACTTTCCGTTGGGCGATCCGCAGCGCTCTGCTGCCATCGCAGAAGACCGTTCGCGCGTGGTCGAGGCGCTGCCATGAACGATGCGAAACCGTCCAGCGAAACGGTCGTCGAGGCCGTCGATCTGAAGCGCGTGTACGACGTACGCCGCGGCCTGTTCCGTGCACCCGCCAAGTTGCAGGCGGTTGGTGGCGTGTCGTTCAAGCTGGTGCGCGGTCGCACGCTGGCGGTGGTGGGCGAGTCGGGCTGCGGCAAGTCGACCTTGGCGCGCATGGTGTCGCTGATCGAAAAGCCGACGTCGGGCCGCCTCACGCTGATCGGCGTCGATGCGATCGACGCACCGGCCGATCGCAAGCGCGAACTGCGCCAGGCCGTGCAGCTGGTGTTCCAGAACCCGTTCGGCTCGCTCAATCCGCGCAAGAAGATTGCTGCCGTTCTCGAAGATCCGCTCGCCATCAACACGACATTGAGTAAGTCGGACCGTGCTGCCAAGGCGCGCGACATGCTGGCGCGCGTCGGCCTGCGACCCGAGCACGCCAACCGCTATCCGCACATGTTCTCCGGCGGCCAACGGCAGCGCATCGCCATCGCGCGGGCACTGATGCTGGAGCCACGACTGCTGGTGGCGGACGAGCCGGTGTCGGCACTCGATGTATCGATTCAGGCGCAGGTGCTGAACCTGCTGGCGGACCTGCAGGCCGAACTCGGGCTTGCTTATCTCTTCATTTCGCACGACCTGGGCGTGGTGCGGCACATCGCGCACGACGTGCTCGTGATGTACCTCGGGCACGCGGTGGAGCAAGGGCCGAACGCGCGCATCTTTGCGCGTCCGCTGCATCCCTACACGCAAGCGCTGCTGGCGTCGACGCCGGGCCTCGCCACCGCGCGCATCGTGCTGCAGGGCGAGTTGCCGTCGCCGCTCGACCCGCCCGCCGGCTGCGTGTTCAGCACGCGCTGCGGGCATGCGACCGAACGCTGCCACGTCGAGCGGCCGCCGCTGCGCGCGCTCGACGAGCGCATGGTGGCGTGTCACCATGCCGAGAAGTTCATCGATGGGCCGGTCGCGGTGCAGAGCGTGCGCTCGCCCATGGCGGTCTGAAGTCTCGAGTCCCACCGTCACGTCGCTATCCGTTTTGCTTTTTTTCAGAGAAGGAGATCCCATGAAGAATGTTCGTCTCGCATCGGTGTTGCTGCCGATGGCTTTTGCCCTCACGTGCGGCGCTGCGGCCGCCAAGACGCTGGTCTTCTGTTCCGAAGGCAGCCCCGAAAATTTCTATGCGGCGGTCAACACCACCGGCACTTCGTTCGACGTGACCACGCAGGTCTACAACAACGTGGTCGAGTTCGAGCGCGGCGGCACCAAGGTGCTGCCCGGCCTGGCCGAAAGCTGGACCATTTCGCCCGATGGCACCGAGTACACCTTCAAGCTGCGCAAGGGCGTGAAGTGGCACACGACGAGCAAGAACTTCAAGCCGACGCGCGACTTCAACGCCGACGACTTCATCTTCTCGATCGAGCGGCAATGGAAAGAGAACGACCCGTACTTCAAGGTGACGAGCCAGAATCACTCGTACTTCAACGACATGGGCATGCCCAAGCTCCTGAAGACGGTCGACCGCATCGACGACTACACGGTGAAGATCGTGCTCAACAAGGCCGAGGCGCCGTTCCTGGCCAACCTCGCGATGCCGTACGCCGGCGTGCAGTCGAAGGAATACGCGATCGCGATGCTGAAGGCCGGCACGCCCGAAAAGGTCGACCAGGACCCGATCGGCACCGGCCCGTTCTATCTGGTGCAGTACCAGAAGGACGCCATCGTCCGCTTCAAGGCGTTCCCGCAGTACTGGGGCGGCAAGGCGAAGATCGACGACCTGATCTTCTCGATCACGCCCGACGCGTCGGTGCGCTGGGCCAAGCTGCAAAAGGGCGAGTGCCACGTGATGCCGTACCCCAACCCGGCCGACCTCGATGCCATCCGCAAAGACCCGAACGTGCAGGTGCTGGAGCAGGCGGGCCTCAACGTCGGCTACCTCGCATACAACACGACCAAGAAGCCGTTCGACGACGTGCGCGTGCGCAAGGCCATCAACATGGCGATCGACAAGAAGGCCATCATCGACGGCGTCTACCTGACGACCGGCGTCGCCGCCAAGAACCCGATCCCGCCGACCATGTGGTCCTACAACGATGCGGTGAAAGACGATCCGTACGATCCCGCCGCCGCCAAGAAGCTGCTGGCCGAAGCCGGCCTCGCCAATGGCTTCACGACCGACTTGTGGGCCATGCCGGTACAGCGTCCGTACAACCCGAACGCCAAGCGCATCGCCGAACTGATGCAGGCCGACCTCGCCAAGATCGGCGTCAAGGCCGAGATCAAGACCTTCGAGTGGGGCGAATACCGCAAGCGCATGCAGGCCGGCGAACACCAGATGGGCATGCTCGGCTGGACCGGCGACAACGGCGATCCGGACAACTTCATGTACACGCTGCTGGGTTGTGCCTCGGCGCAGTCGAACGGCTCCAACGTCGCCAAGTTCTGCTACCAGCCGTACGAAGACCTGGTGGTCAAGGCCAAGAACGTGCCCAAGCAGGCCGACCGCGACGCGCTCTACAAGAAGGCACAGGTCATCTTCAAGGAGCAGGCGCCGTGGTTCACCATCGCGCATGCGGTGCAACTGAAGCCGGTGCGCAAGGAAGTCGTCGACTTCAAGCTGAGCCCGTTCGGCCGCCACACCTTCTATGGCGTCGACATGAAGTGAGGGCCGTCACGTCAGCAGTGGCGAGGCGCCTAGCGCGCCGATGACGACAGCCATCCTGAGTGCGCTGCCCGAAGAGCAGCACGGCCTGCGCGAACAGCTCGAAGACGCAAAGCATGTACGGCATGCAGGCCGCGATTTCCACACCGGCCGCTGGCACGGCAAGCCGGTCGTGCTGGCCCTGTCGCGCATCGGCAAGGTGGCGGCGGCGACCACGGCCACCGCGTTGATCGAACGCTTCGGCGTGCAGCGCATCGTCTTTACCGGCGTTGCCGGCGGCCTGCACGCCGATGTGCAGATCGGCGACACCGTCGTCGCGACGGAATTCCTGCAGCACGACATCGACGCCTCGCCGCTGTTCCCGCGACACGAGGTGCCGCTCTATGGCCGCTCGCGCTTCGCCGCCGACGACGAGCTGGTTGGCTTGCTTTCCATCGCTGCAAGCGCCATATCGACGGGCCTGTTCGACGCCGCCACGCGGGCCCACTTCAAGCTCGACGGCATGCGCATCCACAAAGGTTTGCTGGTCAGCGGCGACCGCTTCGTCTCGGCTGCGCAAGAGGCGAGGGCATTGCAAAGCAGTCTCCCCGACGCGTTGGCCGTCGACATGGAAGGCGCAGCCGTAGCGCAAGTCTGCTACGACTACGCCATCCCGTTCGCCGCAGTCAGAAACATCTCCGACCGCGCCGACGACACCGCCCACGTCGACTTCCCCGCCTACCTGACCCAGGTCGCCGGCAAACAAGCCAGAGCCCTGATCAGCGCCCTTCTCCCGTTGCTCGACTAGCGCCCCGGAATCAGTTCCAGAAACACCGCGGAACGGGCTTCGCCCGGCCGCTGGTGTTGCCCCCGGTCAGGGGGTGGCCCTTCGACAAGCTCAGGATGAACGGGGGTGCCACGCAGTGCGCAGCGACCTGGGGGCGAGCGTCAGGACAACCAGCCTTTGCGCCCGAAGT
>CAXTCC010000135.1:0-2148 GCA_964242015.1 uncultured Variovorax sp. | reverse complement strand
AGTGCGCAGCGACCTGGGGGCGAGCGTCAGGACAACCAGCCTTTGCGCCCGAAGTACCACATGGGAACCAGCGCGCTCGCCGCCATCATCACGACCACATACGGGTACGAAAAGCTCCCCAGAAACTCCAGCTCGGGGAACTTCATGTTCATGCCGTAGATGCTGGCGACCAGCGTCGGCGGCAGCAGCGCGACGCTCGCCACCGAGAAGATCTTGATGATCTTGTTCTGGTTGATGTTGATGAAACCGACGGTCGCATCCATCAGGAAGTTGATCTTGTCGAACAGGAACGCGGTGTGGTTGTCGAGCGACTCGATGTCGCGCAGGATCTGCCGCGCCTCTTCGAACTGCTCGGCATTCAGCATCTTGCTGCGCATCATGAAGCTGACCGCGCGGCGCGTGTCCATCACGTTGCGGCGGATGCGGCTGTTCAGGTCTTCGTGGCGCGCGATCTCGCCGAGCACTTCGCTGGCCAGCGCGTCGGTCATCTTGCCGGCGAGCACCTGTTCGCTGACTTTCTTCAGCTCGTCGTAGATGTTCTCGAGCGTGTCGGCGGAGTATTCAGCGTCGGCATCGAACAGCTTCAGCAGCACTTCCTTGGCGTCTTCGATCAGCCCCGGCGCGCGGCGGGCGCGCATGCGCAGCAGGCGAAACACCGGCACGTCTTCGTCGTGGATCGAGAACAGCACGCCGCGGCTGCGCAACTCGCTGTTGTGCTGGTTCAGGATGAAGGCGACGCGTACCGAGCGCGGGTCTTCGTCGTCGTCGATCAAGAAGTCGCTGCGGATGTGGAGTTCGCCGTTGTCTTCTTCGTAGAAGCGGGCGGACTCCTCGATGTCCTCGTCCATCGCGTCTTCGGGGATGGACAGGCCGTAGTACTGCTTGATCCAGCGTTTTTCGTCGACCGAGGGCGACTCGAGGTCGACCCAGATCGGCTGGAACTTCGACAACTCTTCGAGCGACTCGATTTCTTCCTGGACGAGTCGCCCGTTGGCGAGCGTAAAGATGTTGAGCATGGGCTCACTCCCGTGAATGGACTGTGCGATTGAACGAGGGCGGGGCGCTTCCGAATCCCTCGATCGACAGGCGCGTCAAACGGGAACCGAAAGCTGCCAAGACGGGTAGGTTTCCAAGGCGGAGTCTCCGGTTGCAGCGAGGCCGAATTATGTCACCGGCCTCGTCGTGTAATGGTCACGCATCTGGATGGACATACAGTAAAGTCGTGCCGATGCAGACCGCGGCGCCGACCCCTCTTTCCTCGCATGGCGGCGCGCCGACGACGCAGGCCGAACGACTCGCTGCGGCGCTCGCCGGTCTCAACGACGCGCAGCGCGCCGCGGTCGAGCACGGGGTCGAAGCGGCGCTGCAAGACGGGTCGACCGACGAGCGGCCGCTGCTGGTCATCGCGGGCGCCGGCTCGGGCAAGACCAGCACGCTGGCGCACCGCGTGGCGCGACTCATCGCGCAGGGCACCGATCCCCAGCGCATCCTGCTGCTGACGTTCTCGCGCCGTGCGGCGCAGGAGATGGAGCGGCGCGCTGGCCAGGTCGTGGCGCGCGTGTTCGCGTTGAAGTCCGAGGTGCCGCCGGCGCTGCCGTGGGCCGGCACCTTTCATGGCATCGGTGCACGACTGCTGCGCGAGTACGCGACGCACATCGGTCTGAACGACAACTTCACGATCCACGATCGCGGCGATGCCGAAGACCTGATGGGGCTGGTGCGGCACGAGCTCGGGTTGTCGAACAGCACGCGGCGCTTTCCGCACAAGGGCACGTGCCTGTCGATCTACTCGCGTACGGTCAACACCTGCGCTCCACTGGCCGACGTGCTTAAGCAGGCGTTTCCATGGTGTGCCGAGTGGGAAGTCGAGCTCAAGCGGCTCTTCGGCGCCTATGTCGAGGCCAAGCAGCAGCAAAACGTGCTCGACTACGACGACCTGCTTCTGTACTGGGCCGGCATGGTCGCCGAGCCGACGCTGGCGGCACAGGTCGGTGCGCGCTTCGACCATGTGCTGGTCGACGAATACCAGGACACGAATCGGCTGCAGGCGTCCATCCTGATGGCGCTGAAGCCCGATGGCCGCGGTGTCACCGTGGTGGGCGACGACGCGCAATCGATCTATTCTTTTCGCGGCGCCACGGTGCGCAA
>CAXTCC010000134.1:0-10956 GCA_964242015.1 uncultured Variovorax sp. | reverse complement strand
GGCAGCGAAGGCATGCTGGCCGTCACCATCGAAGTCACCGTCAAGCTGGTGCCCAAGCCGCAGCTGGCGCGCTGCATCATGGCCAGCTTCGACGACGTGCGCAAAGCCGGCGACGCGGTGGCGGCGGTCATCGCCGCCGGCATCATCCCGGCCGGCCTGGAGATGATGGACAAGCCCATGACCGCCGCGGTCGAAGGCTTCGTGCGCGCCGGCTACGACCTCGACGCCGCAGCCATCCTGCTGTGCGAATCCGACGGCACGCCGGAAGAAGTCGAAGAAGAGATCGGGCGCATGACCGCCGTGCTGCGCAGCTGCGGCGCCACCGCGATCTCGGTCAGCAACAACGAAGACGAGCGCCTGAAGTTCTGGAGCGGCCGCAAGAACGCGTTCCCCGCATCGGGCCGCATCAGCCCCGACTACATGTGCCTGGACTCGACCATTCCGCGCAAGCGCCTGGCCGACATCCTGCTCGCCATCCAGCAGATGGAAATCAAATACAACCTGCGCTGCTGCAACGTGTTCCATGCCGGTGACGGCAACCTGCATCCGCTGGTGCTGTTCGACGCCAACGATCCCGACGAGCTGCACCGCTGCGAGCTCTTCGGCGCCGACATCCTGGAGACCAGCGTCGCGATGGGCGGCACGGTGTCGGGCGAGCACGGCGTCGGCGTCGAAAAGCTCAACAGCATGTGCGTGCAGTTCACCGCGGCCGAGAACGAAATGATGTTCGGCGTGAAGCGGGCCTTCGACCCTGAAGGGATGCTGAACCCCGGCAAGGTGATCCCGACGCTGCAGCGCTGCGCCGAGTACGGCAAGCAGGTGTTCCGCGCCGGCAAGACGCTGCCGTTCGCCGACCTTCCGCGTTTCTGAGAGCGGCCCGATGCAAGGATTGCGCGGGCTGGCTTGGTTGCTGGTGTTCCAGTCGATCGGCGAGGTGGTGTCGCGCGGCTTCTCGTTGCCGCTGCCGGGCCCGGTGCTCGGCCTCATCCTGCTGCTGATCGCACTGCGTTTTCCGCTGGTGCGCGAATCGGTCGGCGAATGCGCCAACTTCCTGCTGTCGCATCTGTCGCTGCTGTTCGTGCCGGTCGGTGTCGGCGTGATGACGCACCTGTCGCTGCTGAGCCAGTACGGCGGCCGCATGCTGGTGGTCATCGCAGTGTCGACATGGATCGGCCTGGCGGTCACGGCACTGGTCTTGTACTGGCCCGATCGCCGCGAGACCGCCAGGTCCGGCGCCGCACCAGAAGCCGCCGAGGGCTGACATGCCGCGCTTCGTCGAACTGTGGATCTATCTTTCGGCCACGCCGCTGTTCGGGCTCACGGCCACGCTCGTGGTCTACCTGCTGGCGCAAGCCGCGTACAGCCGACTGGACAACGCGCCGTGGGCCAACCCGGTGCTGTGGTCCGTCGTCGTCATCGCCTGCGGCTTGCTGGCGACCGGGGTCGACTACCCGACGTACTTCGCGGGCGCGCAATTCATTCACTTCTTGCTCGGGCCAGCGGTCGTCGCGCTGGCCTGGCCGCTGTGGCAGCGCCGCGCCGAATTGCGCGAGCGCTATGGGCGATTGCTGCTGGCCGCGCTGCTCGGCGGCGCCGCCGCCAGCGGGTCGGCCTTGCTGATGGGTTGGGCGGTGGGCCTGCCGCACGACGTCGTGTTGTCGCTCGCACCCAAGTCGGTGACTGCGCCGGTGGCGATGGGCATCGCCGAGAAGATCGGCGGCATCCCGGCGCTGTCGGCGGTGTTCGCGGTGCTGACAGGGATGATCGGCGCGCTCTCGGGCAAATACCTTTTCGATGCGCTGCGCATCGCGACCACCTCACGCGGCTGGGCAGCACGCGGCTTCGCACTCGGCACTGCGGCACACGGCATCGGCGCCGCGCGGGCACTGCATGTCAACGCGGATGCGGGTGCCTATGCAGGGCTGGCGCTCGGCTTGCAGGTGGTGCTGGCCGCATTGCTGATGCCGCTGGTCTTCAAACTGCTCTGAACGAAAAAAACAAAACGCCTGCCGCGGTCGAGACTGCAGGCAGGCGTTCCGGAGGTCGGCTCAGCCGACGGCGTCAATCGACCTCGATCGCGCTCAATTGCGGTTCGGGTTGTTCGGACGATTGTCGAAGCGGTTCGGCACGCCGTCGCCGTCGCGATCCCAGCCACCGCGGTTGTAGACCCAGCGGCCTCCGTCTTCACGCCACTGCGGCGCGCGGTAGGCGTAGCCTGGCCTTGCGCGCACGTACTCGCCGCGCACCCACACGTAGTTGCGGCCGCGTGCCTCGTAATGCCCCGGCGCCCAGACGTAGCCCCGGCGCGGTGGCGGCACACGCTCGGCACGTGGCGGCGGCGGTGCGGTTTGAATCACGATGGCGGGCTGCGCCTGGGCCGCCAGCGGCACTGTCAGCGAGCCGATCGACACCAGCGCAGCGGCGCCCATGGCGAAGGTGATTGCGAGTTTTTTCATGGGTGACTCCTCATGAGTGATAGGAGCCTTCATGCTGCCGGCGCGGTGTGAAGCGCATGTAAGCGCCACGCGAAATCTTGTGTAGAGCTGTTTCGTGAAAGTTCGAGGTCGAACGTGTTGCAAGGCTGCAGTTGCTCAAGGCTCCAGTTCGCGCACATCGACCGCCTCGGCCATCGCTGCATAGCCGGCATCGCCGGGGTGCAGATGGTCGCCGCTGTCGTACTTCGGATTCAGTGATACGGCGTCCTTGCGATCGCGCAGCGCGACGTCGAAATCGACCACGCCCGCAATGTTCTGTCGCCCCCGAATCCACCGGTTCAATGCTTGCCGCATGGCCTCGTTTTCGTCCGACCAGTAACCCGATCCCTTGAACGGCGTGACAGTGCCGAGCAGCACCTTGACGCCTTGCGTGCGTGCGCTGTCGATCAGACGTTGCAAGCCTGCGGTGAGTTGCTCGACGCTCATCGGCGCGGCGCCCGGCAAGCTGCTCAGGCCGATGTCGTTGGTGCCGATCAGGATGATCGTGTGCGTGACGCCGCTCTGCGACAGCACGTCGCGATCGAAGCGGTCGAGCGCCTTCTGCCCGATGCCATCGGTCAACAGGCGGTTGCCGCCGATACCGACGTTGATGACACTCGCGACGCTGGCGGTTCTTGCCGTCGCCCCGGTCTTGATGGTGTTGCCCGGCTGCGCGCGCAGGCGCTGGCCGAGGCGCGTCGGGTAGCTGCCATCGGTGCCGCTGACAGCGCCCACGCCATACGTGATCGAGTCGCCGAACGCGACGACCACAGGCGGTGGAGATGCCGACGCTGCTGCCGATGCCGATGCGCCGGCCGGCTCGCGTGCCACATCGATGCCGGTCACGAAGTGACCCCAGGGCGAGACGACGGCACCCTGAAGCTTCGCGGTGCCGGTCGCGTCGCCCGGCACCAGCCAGCTTTGAGGCGCTGGCCCGGTGTACGCCGTGGCCGCGCGCGTCGCTGCATCGATGTACGCGCTGACCGCGAGCGGCTGTCGCGGCGTGACGGTGAGGCGCACCGCATCGCTCCACACCTGGTCTCCGGGTGCGATCGTCGCATCGCGCTGGCCGTTGAAGTGAAGCGACCGCATCGAGCCGGGCGACAGCGCGTCACCGCCCGTGCTGCGCGCCACGCTCGCCGCCGCGATGTGCAACGGTGCGGTACCGAACGCATTGGAAAAGCGCACGCGCACCGTGGTGCCGCCGGCTGCCGGGTCGACACGCACGCGGACCGTCTGATCTCGCAGCGTCAGCGCCGGAGGCGTCGCGATGCCGGGCACCGGAGACGGCTCGTTGTAGTCGCGCGCAGCGACCGCCCAACTGGCGGTCCAGCGAGGTGCGGCGTCGGCAGCGTGCGCAGCGGCGAACGACAAGACGGCCGTTGCGGCGACGAAGGACGAAGCGACGACCGTCCGCCAGGACCGTCGCGGCGACAGCGAAAGAAACGAATTCAAACTCATGCGGGCAAAGCGACTCAGTGTAGAGAGCCCTCATGACCGCTTGCCGAATCAGGGCATCGGCCACCGCCTGAAGGTATTGCCGGAACGGTGCTACCAGGTGTCGACGTACGGCGTGGCTTCGCGCACGCCACGGGATGCCGACTCGAGCCCGCGGACCAGCCAGTTGCGCGTGTCGGCCGGGTCGATCACCGCATCGATCTCCAGCGTCTGCGCCATGTTGATGGCTTCTCCATTCGCGTACTGTTGCGCCACCAGCTGCTTGAACAGCGCGTCGCGCTCGGCCCCTTCGGCCACAGCCCCCAGCTCTTTGCGAAAGCCGAGCCGCACCGCGCCTTCGAGCCCCATCGCGCCGAACTCGCCGGTCGGCCACGCCACGGTGAACACCGGCGCATCGAAGCCGCCCGCCGTCATGGCCTGGGCACCCAGCCCGTAGCCCTTGCGCAGCACGACGGCGAAGTACGGCACGCGCAGATGTGCCGCCACCATGAACATGCGGCACACATGGCGCACCTGCGCCTGCGCTTCGATCTCCGGCCCGACCATGAAGCCGGGCGTATCGCAGAGCGCGACGATCGGCAGGCCGTGCGCATTGCACAGCTGCATGAAGCGAGCCGACTTGTCGGCCGCTTCGACGTCGATGGCGCCGCCCAGGTGGTGCGGGTTGTTCGCCATCAGCCCGACCGGCCGTCCCTCGATGCGCGCCAGTGCGGTGACGATGCCGACGCCGAAGCGGGCACGCAGCTCGAGCAGCGAGCCGGTGTCGGCGACGCCGCGCATCGCCTCACGCACGTCGTAGACGCGCAGGCGGTTCTCGGGGACGACATGGCGCAAGGCGCGCGGGTCGGCGCATTGCCAGTCCGACGTCGCACCCTGGAAGTAAGAAAGGTATTGCTTGGCCGCTGCGACGGCTGCGGCCTCGTCGTCGACCAGGATGTCGATCACGCCGTTTTTCGACTGCACGCTGCTCGGACCGATCTGTTCCGGCGAGAAGGTGCCGAGCCCGCCGCCTTCGATCATGGCCGGCCCGCTCATGCCGATGTTGCTGCCCCTGGTCGCGATGATGACGTCGGCACAACCGAGCAACGCGGCATTGCCGGCGAAGCAGCGCCCATGCACGATGCCGACGACCGGCACCTTGCCCGACAGCGCCGCGAACTGGCTGAAGGTGTGGTTGTTGAGGCCGGCCACGATCGGCATGTCGGTGTCGCCCGGCCTGCCGCCGCCGCCTTCGGCGAACAGCACCACCGGCAGCTCGAGCTGGTGCGCGATCGACAGCATGCGATCGGTCTTCTGATGGTTGCGCATGCCCTGCGTGCCGGCCAGCACGGTGTAGTCGTAGGCCAGCACGGCGCAGCGCGATTTCTCTGCGCCGAACTGCTTCGCATTGACGCTGCCGATGCCGGTGATCATGCCGTCGGCCGGCGTGTTGGCGACCAGGTCTTCGAGCGTTCGGCGACGGGTTTGCGCTGCGATGGCGAGGGCGCCGTATTCGATGAACTTGCTGAGGTCGTCTGTGCCGCCATCAGCCAGATCACACAAGTCTGCGATGTTCGCGCGTGCCGTACGACCGCCTTGCGCATGCCGCTTGGCGACCGCTGTACCGCGGTTGGCATCGAGTGTCGACGCATGGCAGTCGATGACTTTTTGCAGGTCGGGCCGGATGGTGTCGAGATCGTGCGCGACATCCGTGTCGGCGTGCATCGCGTCGGCTTGCATCGCTTCGAGTTGCACCAGCGGCTGGCCTTCGATCAGGTAGTCGCCCGGCGCCGCACGCAGAGCGATCACGCGGCCGGCGAAGGGGGCGTGCAGCAGGTGTTCCATCTTCATGGCCTCGAGCACGCCGAGCTGCGCGCCCTTCGGCACCACATCGCCGACCACCACGTCGAACTGCACGAGTTTCGCGGGCATCGGTGCGCACACCAGCGAAGCGTCTTGCTGTTCCTCCTTTGCCGCATTGCCGATGCGCGCTGCGGGCGGCTCGATGCGAGGGGCCGCCTGATCGATGTCCGACGCCTTCGCCAGCAGGTCGAGCAGATGTTCTTCGACGAAACGCGTGTGCACCGTCTGCGTGGCGAACTCGGGTCGCGCAGCCAGAGCGCGCAACAACGAGAGATTCGTCGCGAGGCCTTCGATACGGCACTCGCCCAACGCGCCGATCGAGCGACGCAGCACATCGGCGAAGCGCGGCGATGGCGAATGCACGATCAGCTTGGCAAGCAGCGTGTCGTAGTGCGGCGAGGGCGCGAGGCCTGCGTAGCCGTGCGTGTCGACGCGCACGCCGGGTCCTGATGGCAGATCGAAGCGCGTTAGCGTGCCGCTTGCCGGCCGCGCATTGCCCTGCACGTCCAGCGTCTCCGCATTGATGCGCCACTGCACCGCGAAGCCACGCTGCGCCGCAGTGCGGTCCGGCGCAATGCCGAGGTCGTGCAACGACGCGCCGCTTGCGATGTCGATCTGCAGCTGAACCAGATCGAGACCGGTGACCGCTTCCGTCACCGTGTGCTCGACTTGCAAGCGAGGATTGGCCTCGATGAAGACAAACGGCAAGCTCGTCGACTCGGCATCGACCAGAAACTCGAACGTGCCGACGCCGCGATAGCCGACCGCTTTCGCCATCCGCAGTGCCGCGTGCGTGATCTGTTCGCGCAATGCATCGGCCAAAGAAGGGCTCGGCGCGATCTCGACCAGCTTCTGGAAACGTCGCTGCAGCGTGCACTCGCGCTCACCCAGGCTCGCGACCGATTCGCCGTCTCCCACCACCTGCACCTCGATGTGGCGGGCGTTGCCCATCAGGCGTTCGACGTAAACACCTTCGACACCGAAAGCCGCTGCGGCTTCAGATGTGCAGCGGGCATAGGCCTCGGGCAGTTCGTCGGCACCGAGCACCGCGCGCATGCCGCGGCCGCCACCGCCGCCGATGGCCTTGATCATGATCGCGACGCCCTCCGCCTGCTGCCCCTGCTGTCCCTGCTGCGCAGCGAAGAAGCTCTGCGCCTCAGCCAAAGTGACCGCACCGCCGCTGCCGGGCATTACCGGCACATCGCACTGCAAGGCCAGTGCACGTGCACTCGCCTTGTCGCCGAAGAGCGCGAGTTGATGCGGCGTCGGACCGATGAAGACCAGGCCGGCGGCTGCGCATGCCTCGGCGAAATCGGACCGCTCGCTCAAGAAGCCGTAACCCGGATGCACTGCATCGCAGCCCTGTGCGCGTGCGACATCGATCAGGCGACCGATGTCGAGGTACGCCGCCGGCCCCGTCGCATCGAGCGCCACCGCGGTATCGGCCAGCCGCACATGCAAGGCGGCCGCATCGTCCTGCGCATGCACCGCCACGCTGGAGATTCCCAGGTCGCGCAGCGCGCGCACCAGCCGAACCGCGATCTCGCCACGGTTGGCAATCAATACCTTCTTGAACACTTCGATCCTTGTCTTTGCGCAGGCACCGTCGTTCGCGTGTCTTCTGCAGTCCCCAGGGCGTCTTTGTCAGGGTTATCGATAGAGGCGAGTGCTTGCCTTGCCCGTACGGTGCTCCAACAATCCTACTGATGGGTATAACTTTGGAGACAGCGTCGGAGACACAGAGCAAACCCTCTGACTCGACTTCTTCGACCGTCGAGACATCGGCCATGGCCACCGGCCGGCAGCGCGCGGCCACGCAACGCACCGACCAGCAACGCGAGCGCATCCTCCAGGTCGCCGCGCAGCTGTTCGCCGACCAGGGTTATGCCAACACGACGATGGCGCAGATCGTGCGTGCACTCGGTGTCACCAAGCCCTTCGTCTATTACTACTTCCGCGACAAGCAGGAGATCTTCGAGACGCTGTCGTGGCGGCCCGCGGTCGATTGCCTCACCGCGATGGACTTTCCTTCGGACGATCGACGGCGTGCCGTCGTCAAGGTGATGGAGGGCATCGAGCGGCTCATCCGCCTGACCATCGCGCATCACCCGTGCGCCTTTTTCGCCTACCGCGAGCCGCAGGTCTATCGGCCTGAATACCAGGCGGCGGCGCTCAAGCTCGCGCATCACTTCTACGACCGCATGTGTCCGCTGCTCGAGGAAGCGCGCCGTGACGGCGATCTCGATTTCGACGACGCCAAGATCACCGCACTGGCCGCCTGCAGCCTCCCCGGCTTTTGCTACACCTGGTACCGGCCCGATGGCCGCCTGTCGCCCGACGAGATGGTGCGCACGCTCTGCGGCTTCGCCTGGCGCGTGATCGGTTTACGCGAGCCGCAGTCCTTGCAACAAGCGCGCTAAGGGAATACCCCGCCACGTCGACCCCCGTCGTGGTCCGGATACTCCGAAGGTCGTCTCCCTCCAGACGACGCAACACAACAAGACTCTCAAAGGCACCCCCATGGCAGGCAACAACGCGCTCTATCCGATCCCTCATCCGGCCAAGCGCCCCTTCGTCGGCAACCTGCTGTCGATCGACTCCGACTCGCCGGTGATGGACATGTGGCGCATCGCGCAAGAGCTCGGCGGCATCTACTGGCTCGACATGCCGGGCATGCCGGTGATCGTGGTGTCGTCGCCCGCACTGGTCGACGAGCTGTGCGAAGAGGCGCGCTTCGACAAGAGCACCAAGGGCGCGTTGCGGCGGCTGCGCGCGGCATCGCACGGGCTCTTCACCTCCGACACGCACGAGCCGACCTGGAGCAAGCCGCACAACATCCTGCTGGCCAACTTCAGCCAGCGCGCGATGCAGGCCTATCACCCGATGATGCTGGACATCGCCGAGCAACTGGTCACCAAGTGGGAGCGCTTGAACTTCGACGACGAGGTCGACGTGACGCGCGACATGACCGCGCTGACGCTCGACACCATCGGTCTCTGCGGCTTCGGTTATCGCTTCAACTCGTTCTATCGCGAAGGGTTTCATCCTTTCGTCGACGCGATGGTGCGCACGCTGGAGACGGTGCAAGACCGGCGTGGCCTGCCGCTCGAAGAATTCATGATGAAGAAGCAGCTCGCGCAGCAGCGCAAGGACATCCGCTTCATGCACACGATGGTCGAAGACATCATCAAGGAGCGGCGCGAGAGCGGCGCCGACATCGCCAGCAAGCCCGACCTGCTGAGCTACATGATCGCCGGCGTCGACAAGAAGAGCGGCGAGAAGCTCGACGACAAGATGATCCGCGACGAGTGCATCGAGTTCCTCATCGCGGGGCACGAGACGACCAGTGGCCTGTTGTCTTTCGCGACCTACTTTCTCATCAAGAACCCCGACGTGCTGGCACGGGCGCAAGCCGAAGTCGACAGCGTCTTCGGCACCGACCTCACGGTGCGGCCGACCTATGCGCAGGTGAATCGTCTGCAGTACGTGCTGCAGATCCTGAAAGAGTCGTTGCGCCTCTACCCGACCGCACCGGCGATCTCGATGCGCGCGAAAGAGAACACGACCATCGGCGGGCAGTACACGATCCACAAGAAGAACATGGTCATCATGCATGCGCTGGCGCTGCATCGCGACAAAGGCATCTGGGGCGAGGATGCCGACAAGTTCGATCCCGAGCACTTCACGCGTGAAGCCGAGCGTGCACGGCCAGCCAACGCCTTCAAGCCGTTCGGCAACGGACAGCGCGCCTGCATCGGCCGCCAGTTCGCGCTGCAGGAAGCGGTGCTCACGCTCGGCATGGTGATCCAGCGCTTCAAGCTGATCGATCACTCGAACTACCAATTGAAGGTCAAGGAGGCGCTGACGATCAAGCCGGAGGGCTTCAAGATCAAGGTCGAACCGCGCGACCCGATGGCACTTCGCAGCCGGCCGGGTGCGGCGCTGTCGGATGCCGCTGCATCGGAAGTCGCGGGTGCGATGGCGGTACCGATGACGACGCGCAGTGCGCGCCACGGCACCTCGTTGCTGGTGCTGCATGGCTCCAACCTGGGCTCGGCCGAAGATCTGGCACGGCAGCTGGCGGAAGCAGGCGAAATGCGGGGCTTTTCCACCACCATCGCGTCGCTGGACGACTATGCAGAGCGCTTGCCGGCCAATGGTGCGGTGGCGATCGTCAGCGCTTCTTACAACGGTGTCGCTCCCGACAACGCGGTCGAGTTCTGGCGCTGGCTCGAAGCTGCGGACGACTCGTTGAACGGTGTCGCCTACAGCGTGTTCGGCTGCGGCAACACCGACTGGGCATCGACCTACCAGGCGGTGCCGCGGCGCATCGACGAGCGACTGTCGCAACTCGGTGCCGAGCGCATTTACGCGCGCGGCGAAGGTGATGCGCGCGAAGACATGGACGGTGCCTTTCAAGACTGGGCGGACGCCCTGTGGCCGGTGCTGAATACGCGCTTCGGTATCCAGCCCGACGCGCACGCAGCGAAAGCCGAGGCGCTCTACACGCTCGAAGAGTTGCCGCCACCGCAGACCAGCGGCCTGGTCGAGTCGCTCGGCGCGGTCGCGCTGCGCGTGCTGGTCAACGACGAGTTGCAGACCACGACCGGTGCCGCGCCTTCCAATCGCTCGACTCGCCACGTCGAGCTCGCGCTGCCCGAAGGCGTCGGCTACCGTGCCGGCGATCATCTGAGCGTGGTGCCACGCAACAGCCCGGCCCAGGTCGAGCGTGCGATGCGGCGCTTCGGCCTGTCACGCGATGCGCATGTACGGCTGAAAGCCACAGCGGGACGCAAGGCTTTCTTGCCGGTCGACGAGGTGATCGCGGTCGAGCGCCTGCTCGGGGATTACGTCGAGTTGCAGGACGTCGCCACGCGCAAGCAGATCGCGATGCTGGCCGAGCACACGCGTTGCCCGGTCACGCAAAAGGCTTTCGGCGCCAGCATCGGCGGCGACGAAGCGGCCGCCGCGCACTACAAGAGCGCAGTGCTGGTGCCGCGCAAATCGGTGCTCGATCTGCTCGAGGAGTTTCCTGCGTGCGAGCTGCCGTTCGCTGTGTATCTCGAAATGCTGTCACCGCTGTCGCCCCGCTACTACTCGATCTCGTCGTCACCCAGGGTCGATGCGGCGCGCTGCAGCGTGACAGTCGGCGTGGTGAGCGCGCCGGCGCGCTCCGGCCGCG
>CAXTCC010000133.1:0-11184 GCA_964242015.1 uncultured Variovorax sp. | reverse complement strand
GCGACTACGTGATGCTGTCGCGCATCCTGAACAACCTGGTGTCGAACTCGCTGCGACACACGACAGAGGGCGGCGTGTTGATCGGCGCGCGGCGGCGCGGCAAGGGTGTGCGCATCGACGTGTGGGACACCGGCATCGGCATCGCGCCGCAGCACCAGCAGAAGGTCTTCGAAGAGTTCTATCAAGTCGACCAGGGCAAGCTGGCGACCCGCGGCGCGCGCGGCATGGGGCTCGGGCTGGCGACGGTGCAACGGCTTGCCGCATTGCTGAACACGCGGGTCGAACTGATCTCGCGGCCGAGAAAGGGCACGTCGGTTCGGGTGCTGGTGCGCGCTGCGGCACCGGTCACCTCGTCGAACTTGCCGACCGGCAGCATCGCGCTCGCAGCGCGCGACGACGAGGCCGATCTGAGTGGCGTGCGGGTGCTGGTGATCGACGACGAGCGCACCATCCTCGAAGGCCTGCAGGTGGTCCTGAGCAATTGGGGTGCCACCGTGCTGGCCGCGCAGAGCCGGGCCGAAGCGTTGGCGTTCGCCGACAAATGGGCGAGCCCGCCCGACGTGGTGGTGAGCGACCTGTTGCTGCAAGGCGGCGACAACGGACTCGATGTCATCGCCGCCCTTGAGCGCCATCCCCACGGCATCGGTGCCGCAACGGCACGGCTGCTGGTCACCGGGGAAACCAAGCCCGACCGGTTGCGCGAAGTGGCGACCGCGGGCGTGGCCGTGCTCTACAAACCCGTGTCACCGAGAGCCTTGCGGCAGGCCATCGCGGCACAGTTGGCGGCGGTGCGAGAAACGATCTGAAACAGGTTGTGCAGGTCGCTAAGCCTTCGGGCATAGACCGACAGGCCGCGCGCCTTTGCCGCCCGACATCGCAACGCAGCCGTTGGACGCGCGACACCGGCCTTCTGCCTTATCGCGCGAAATGAATCGGGTCCGTACATTGAGCGGCATCACTTTCTTCTGGTGCTTGTGCAGCCATGTTTGCGTATCACCTCAAGACGCTGTCGCGCGCGCTGCGCGGCAGCGTCGGCCTTGCCGCCGTGGGCGCCGCGTTGCTCGGCGGGAGTGCGCACGCCGGTGGCTTGACGGTGCTGATGGCCGACGAGGTCGCGCCGCACACCGAGTTCCTGCGGCAGCTGCGCGACACCCGCGATCCGCGCGACGCCAACAGCCGCTTCGACGTGGTGCGGATATCGACCGGCGGCGCGGCCGATGTGTCGGCCGCCGCCGTAGAGGATGACCACGGCGTGGTGGCTGGCGTGCGAACCCGCGGCCTGCGCAGCAGCACGGCCGCGAGCCCGCCCGTCGTGGCAGACACCAGCATCACCATGGCGATCGGCCCGACGGCTTCGCGCGCGGCGATCGAGCGGCCGGGTCAGGAGCCGCTGCTGCTGGTGATGCTGACGCGGCTCGACTACGAAGGCCTGAAAAGCAGCCCGTCGTTCAAACGCCCTGACCGTCGCCTCGGCGTGTTGTTGCGCGACCCCGCGATGGCCGATCAGCTGGCACTGGTCGACGCGCTGCTGCCGGGCAAACGGCGGCTCGGCGTGGTCGCGACGGCCGAGTCGGAGCCGCTGTTGCGCGAGCTGCAGCGCGCCGCGCAAGGCTGGGACCTGCAGATCGAATATTCGCCCGACGCCAAGTCGCTCGGTGCCGCGCTGCGCGCCATGTTGCCGCGCAACGATGCCCTGATGGTGTTGCCCGACCTGATCGGCGACAGCCAGGCAGCGACGCTCGCGGTGTTGCACGCGGGCGCCGGTGCAGGCTTGCCCGTCTTCGGTGCCAACGAAGGCCTGGTGCGCTCGGGTGGACTGGCGGCGGCGGTGTCGACCCCGTCGCAATTGGCGGTACAGGCGCGTGCCATGGCGTTGAAGCTGGCGAGCAGCAGCCCGAACGCGGGCCTGATGATCGAAGCCGCGACGCCGGCCACGGTGCGTGTCAATGCAACGGTGGCGCGCAGCCTCAACCTTCGCGTGCCGGAAGAACGTGTGCTGACCGAACGGGTGACGACCGACCGGGTGACGGCCGTTCGATGACTGCGCCGGGCCCCGGTGTGGCGCTCCCTGCGCCAGCGGCCGGTGCGGCGGAACCACCGCGCGCGCAGAACCCTCCGCTGGTGGTTCACGGCAACCTGCAGCGCGACCTGATCCGGCTCGGAGTCGTGCCGTGCGCCGCGGTCGCCATCGCGCTCACCGCCTGGTTCACCCACAGCCGCTTGCGCACGCTCGAAAATGCCTTCGACGCCGAAGGCCAGGCAGTGGCGCGGCAGGTCGCAGCGATGTCGGACCTGAGCCTGTACGCGGGCGATGTGCCGGCGCTGCAGAACGTCGCCAATGCGGCGCTGCGCGGTGGCCAGGTGGTGCGCATCGAGATCAGCAACAGCGCCGGCGTGTACGTGACAGCCGGTTCGAGCACCGCACCCATGGACCGGCTGCGCATGTTCACCGCGCCCGTCGCAGTGCGCGAGGCATCGCGTGCCAGCGCCTTCGCGCCCGAGGGCTCGACCGCCAGTGGCGACGCGCCCATCGGCGTGGTGCAGACCTTCCGCGACACCACCGAATACGGGCGCGAACGCACGCGCTCGCTGATGGCCGGCATCGGCATCGCACTGGTGGCGTTGCTGGCGGCGTGGGCGTCGGTGCGGCACATGGCGCGGGCGGTGGCATCGCCGTTGCGCCGCGTGTCGCGCACGGTGGCAGCGCTCGAGGCCGGCAACTTCGATGCGCGCTGCGACGTGATCGGCGACGGCGGGCCACGCGATCGATCCGGCATCGAGCCGGTGCCGCGCGGCACGCACGAGGTCGCCAACCTGGCGCACGACATCAACCGCCTCGCCGAGCGGCTGCAGCGCAACCAGCAGGTCAGCGAAGAGCGCGTGCGCGAAGCCACTGCGGTGGCGCTGCAGCGCATGGCGGAAGCCGAGCAGGCCGCGCTGTCGCGTGCGCGTTTTCTGGCCGCGGCGAGCCATGACCTGCGGCAGCCGCTGCACGCGATGGGACTCTTCATCGACGGCCTGCTGCCGACGGCCACCGCCGCGCAGCGCCCGGCCGTGCAGCGCCTGCAGGAGAGCACCGAATTCATGGGTGTGCTGCTCGACGACCTGCTGGAGATCTCGCGGCTCGACGCGCAGGTGCTGACGCCCGCCATCACCGCGGTGTCGCTCGCGATGCTGTTCGACCAGCTCGAAGCACAACACGGCTCGCAAGCCAAAGAGGCGCGCGTCCGGCTGGTCTGGCGCGACCACGATCTGGCGGTGCGAAGCGACCCGGCCTTGCTGCTGCGCATCGTCGGCAACCTTGTCAGCAATGCGGTGCGGCATGCACCGCTCGACGGCACGGTGCTGGTGATGGCACGGCGCCGTGCGGGCAACGTGCGCATCGAGGTGCGCGACAACGGCGTCGGCATCGCGCCGATCCATCAGAACCGCATCTTCGAAGAGTTCTACCAAGTCGCCAATACCGAGCGTGACCGGCGCCAGGGCTTCGGACTCGGGCTGGCGATCTGCGCGCGCATCGCGCGGTTGCTCGGCACCCGCATCGCCGTGCGCTCCGCCCTGCAGAACGGCAGCACCTTCAGCCTCGACCTGCCCGAAGCCCGGCTCGCCGACGTGGCGCCGCCGATGCCGCAACCGACCGCGCCTTCGGCATTGGCGCACCTGCATTGCCTGGTGGTCGACGACGATCCGGCCATCCTCGAGAGCAGTCGCATGCTGCTGGAGCAATGGGGTTGCCAGGTGAACGTGGCCGCGACCTTTGCCGAGGCCGTCGCGCTGCTCGGCGCACCCGACGCGCACTTCGACGTGCTGTTGTGCGACCTGCAGCTGGCCAATGACGAAGACGGCATGACGGTGATCGACGCCGCTCGCAAATTGCAGCCCGAAGTGCTCGCGGTGCTGGTGTCGGGCGCCACCGGGCCCGAGGTGCTGCAGCGGCTCCGGCAAGGCGGCGTGATGCTGCTGACCAAGCCGGTGGCGCCGGCCAAGCTGCGGGCGCTGTTGTCGACACGTCGGCGCGGCGCACTCACCACCTGACAGCACGACAATGCGCCGATGCTCGATCTCGCCGCGCTGAAAAACATCCGCCCGTTCGTCGCAACGCCCAACTACGGGGGCATGCTGAGTTCGATCTACGTGCGCAGCCTGCTGGGCTTGGTGAACGCCGCATGGACGCATGGGTTTGCGATGCAGACGCGCTTTCTCGACGGCGACAGCCTGATCCCGCGCGCCCGCAATCGACTGGTCGCCGAGTTCATGGCGGACCCGCAGTGGACGCATCTTTTCTGGATCGATGCCGACATCGGCTTCGCGCCCGATGACGCGTTGCGTCTGCTGCTGTCGGGCCACGACGTGGTGGCCGGCGTCTATCCGATGAAGACCGATGAAACTCCGCCGCGCTTTCCGGTGCAGCTGCGCCCCGGTGCGCGCGCAGACCTCGACGGCTTCGCCGAAGTCGATGCCGCGCCGACGGGCTTCATGCTCATCGCGCGCGACGTGCTGGTGCGCATGGCCGCCGAGATGCCCGAGCTGCGCTACACGCCCGATCCGGTGCCCGGCAGCAACGAAGGCTCGCTGCCTCACCACCGCTTTTTCGACGTGCTGGCAGAGCCCGACAACGGGCGCTACCTCAGCGAAGACTTCGCGTTTTGCCATCGCTGGCGCGCGCTCGGGGGCCGCGTCATGGCCGACACCACGTCGAACCTGACGCACCACGGCACCCGCAACTACCGCGGCCGCTTCGATGCGGCCTTCAGGGCTTGAGCTCGATCGCCGCCGCGCCGATGACACCTTCGATGTGCCGCGTGGCGTCGTCCGGCAATTTCTGCGACGCGGGAAACATGCCATCGGTGAAGTGTTCCGAATGCCAGGTGTTGCGACCGTGATGGATGTACACATAGAGCTCGGGTGCATCGAGCAGCACGAGCTGCTGCGCATCGAGCATGGACTGGATCACCGGCACGTCTTCGCCGCGCACCCATTCGGGATACGGCGGCAGGGCCTCGCGCTCGGACACGATGCTGCCCTCCCACGCGCGCGTCAGCGACACGTAGCTTTGCCGCGCCACGGCGTCGTACAGGGTCCAGCGGTAGAGCACGCAAGCAGGGCGGCCGTGGGCGCGCATGGCCGCGAGCTGCGCTTCGAGGCGGGCCGGGCTGTGCCAGTCGTCGTCGTCCCATTGCGCGACGACGGTGCCGCGCGCCGCCGCGATCGCCATGTTGCGCAGCGCGCCGAGTGGCCGCTTGGGCACTGCGGGCACTTCGACGCAACGAATGTCAGACCGCGACGTCAAGGTGGTGGCGTAGTCGCGCGTGGCCTCGTCGTCCGACTCGTAGAGCAACACCAGTTCGCGTGGCGCGTGCGTCTGCGCATCGAAGCACGCTACGGCACGACGCAGCCAGGGCACACGATGGCGCGTCACGCACAGACAGGACACCAGGCAGGACACGAGCGGGCTGTCCGGTGACATCATGACGGCCATGGTCGACATGTCGGGACACTACATCAACCTGGACCGCAGCGCGGATCGGCGTGAGGCGATGCAACGCCGACTCGATGCGTTGGGCCTGACAGCGGTGCAGCGCTTTGCAGCAGTCGACGGCCGAGCGCTCGATGTCAAAAACAGATTGCTCGGCACCAGCGAAACCGCCTGTTTCATGTCACATGCGCGGGTCATCGCGCAACCTGCCGGCGAGACGCTGCGCCTGGTTCTCGAAGACGACACACTGCTGGCCGACGGGCTTCCCGAAGCGCTGGCAAGCCTGGACGCAGCGCAGTTCGCGGACTGCCACCTCGTCTTTCTCGACTGCCAGCCCTACCTTTCGCTCCCCGGCCTCGTCGCGCTGTATGAGGGCTTGCGGACCTGGACTGCCGACCGGCAAGCAGGACGCGTCGGACGCCTCAGCATCTTCGACGCGCGCGGCCTCTACCGCTGGGGCGCCAACGCCTACCTGGTCACGCCGCGCGGTCAGCGCGAACTGCCGAAGATGCTTGGAGAAGCGCTGCAGGACGGCCTGGGCCCGACCCTGCCCTTCGACCTGTGGCTGGCAGAGCGCATCGGCGACGGGCGCATCACCGCACGCGTGCTCGCGCCCTATCTCGCCGCACCGGCGCTCGACAATCACGCGAACAGCACGATGGCGGATCGTGATCCGCAAGACGTGCCGCGCGCCTTCGAAAGCGGCACGCGCGCGCTCTTCTTCGTGGACGCCGACCTCGGAGAGCTCGAGGATTTCATGCAGAAAGAACTCGGCGCGCGGCGCACCGACGACCGGCGATTGCGTTTGCTGGCTGCCATGGCCGGCGAGATGACCGTTCATGATTTCGTATTGGCCGCACGACCGAAGTGAGAGTCCCAAGCCGCGTCGTCGCCGGTCCACACATAGGGTTCGGGCTGGCGCAGGAAGCGGTTGCTGACGTTGGGCAACGACCAGTCGGGCTCTTGAAGGTCGGAACGCAAGGCGAGCAGATGGAAGGGCCGTCTTTCGCGTCGGCGGCGCAGCGCGTCTGCAAGTGGTCCGATCGCATCCGACCCTTGGTTGCCGCACCATACGAAGAGCACGGCCGCTTCGGACGCCATCACGTCGCGCCAGCGTTGCGCCAGGAAGGCGTATTTTTGCCGTGCCGCGTCGACGTGCGCCAGAAAGTCGTCGGCCAACGGAAGGTCGTGAAGCAACAACGCGCCGTACCGGGACTCGCGAACATGAAGGTAAGGCGCCCGCACCAACGCCAGCTCGCGCGCATCGCCGAGAAAGCCTTCGAAGTTTTCGTCGACGAGCCGTGCCGCGCCTTCGGCCCTGATCTGAAGCCAGTCGAAAAAGTGCGCCTCGTCGTGCCCCGTGATGCGGCGGATCTGGTGCGCGGGCTGGCAGTCGCCGCCGACGCTGACCACATGGCCGAACACGGCCGCTAGAAATCCGCACAGCCGTTGCGCCGCTCGGTGTCGACGCAGCTCAGCAGGTTGGGTCGCGACCGCACGCGCGACCATTCGCGTGCCAGCACGTCCGCGCCTTGGGCTGCACGGTCGCCATCCAGCGGGCCGGTGGCGTAGCAAATCGGCGCCGGTCCGATGTTGCGGTCGAAGGTGTAGGTGTTGGGCACGTCGCGCAGCACATCGGGCAGCGGCAGCACGGGGAGCCGGAACACGGGCAGCACTGGGGGCGCAGGCTGCTCTGGCGGCAGGGACGACACCTGGAGCGTGCCGGGCAACACGCTGAAGGCATAGCCTGCAGCCGACTGAAACGTGCCTGTGATCGGATACAGCCCGGGTGGACTGGACGCATTGGCGGTCGTCGATGTCGAACCGGGGAAACCTGCGACCGTATCGCCGAGGATGAGCCCGGTGACGCTGTACGTGAAGAGCGGCGGGTTGGGCTCGCCGACCAGGCGCGACTGATTGTCGATCACCACCGTCGCCACCGGCTGCTGCGCATAGATGAAATGGTTTTCGGCCGGCGTGACCGCGACGGTGCACAGGCCCAGGTACGCACAGTGATACAGATTGGGCGTGAAACCCGAGCCGAACATCCCGCCGCGCGACTCGCCCACCCAGGTGTCGGCCCACACGCGCCATGGCGCCCCTGTGATGCCGAAGGCACCGAGATTCTGGAAGCGGCCTGCCGCGGCGATGAGGTCGGTTCCGCTGCCGCTCGTCACGTTGGCACCGAGTGTCAGGTCGCCGGTCAGCGCACGCACGAAGACGGTGTCGGCCGCCATGGAGCCGGCCGCAATCACTTGTGGCTGATTGGCAGCGGCATCGAACCCCGCGACCGCCACGGAACCCAGGGTGACGGGCCCGGCGTTGATGAATTCGAAACGCCCTGCCGCGGTGCCGCCGACCGTGGCGACGTTGTTGGCCGGATTGCCCAGCAGCACGTTGCCCGTGCCTGCGCTCGCGAGCAATGTGCCGGCCGTGATCGGCGCCCCCGCTGCCTGCTGGACCGAGCCGCCAGCGACGAGGCCCAGGGTACCGGCAGCGACCGGCGCGCTCAGGTTGATGTTGCCGCTTCCGCCGTTCTGCAGCGTGAGCCCGCGGGCCGTTGCGACAGCGCCCACCACCGTGATGTCTGCAGTCTGTGCATTGCTGCCGGCCACGATCGTCGGCGCCGAAAGAAGAGCGAGCTCTGCCGAAGACACATCGAAGCCGATGCCGGTGGCGCTGCCGAGCGTGATCGGCGTGGCGGTGGCGTCGGACGCGACACCCGTGGCGCTCGTCCCGCCGGGACGCAGCTCGATGACGCCGCCGGCGCTCACCGGCGCCCCGATCACGAGCGCGTCCGTTGCCGCGTTGTTGGCTGCGCGCAGCACCACGTCGCCGCTGGCAGCGACGGCGGGCACCTGCACTGGCACGCCTGCCGGCGGCACGCCCGGAACGATCGCCACGCCAGCACTGTCGTTGGCCGCGCGGCCCGTGAGTTCGATGTCGCCGCCGCCGGTGGTCCCGAGCCGCGCACCGTCCTGCACCAGGACGCCGGCGCGCAACGCACCTGCCAGCGGCACGTCGTTCACATAGCCGTGCAGCACGATGCCGCCACTCACCGTACCGATGCTTGCCCGGCTGATGAGCACGCCCGCAGATGGCAACAGCGCGCCGCTGCCGGCGGGCGGGCGACCCGTGCCGAGCCCAGTGATCGCGACATTGCCACTGGTGGTGGAAATGCTCGTCGGCCCTTGCGATGTGCTCACCTCCACCCCCGTGCCGGTGGTGCTCGACCCGTTGACGATGACGCTGCCGGTCGAGGTCGATATCTGCGAACTGTTGACGAGCACGGCCGCGGAGTTGTTATTGATGTTGCCGAAGAGCGTGCCGCTCACGCCGTTGAGCACCACGTTGCCGCCTGCGCCTGCATCGGTGCGCCCCACGCGGGTGTCGATGACGGCACCGTTCAGCGCAACAGCGCTGCTGCCGCCCGCGTTCGGTGTCCAGCCAGCCGACATCGCGACGCTGCCACCGTTGGTGTAGATCTGCCCGTTGTAGATGACCTGCCCGCCTTCGCCGCCGCTTCCGCTGGTCTTGTTGGCATCGGCATTGAAGACGACGTTGAGCCGTCCGTTGCTGGACGCGATGGTCGTTGCTGTGTCGGCGGTGATGCTCCGGTTGGCGTCCAGCTCGAAGGTCCGATCACCGGCGCCGGCATAGGCGATCTGGGCGCCCGTCATCGTGATGTTGCCGTTGCCGAATCCTGTGGTGCCGGTCGTGATCGTCACGTTGGTTCCGCCGTTCAGCGCGTTGTTGATGTCGCCGTCCTGGATGATGGAGTTGGCGACCGGCACGAAAGGGTTGCCGGTCAGGCTGTTGGTCGCTGCCCCGTTGACGATGCTGACGTCGAACGGGTCGATCAGCCATCTGCCGGCCGAGCCCGCGGGCGCCGCTGCATCTACCTTGAGCCCGGCCATGACGAAAGTCGGCGCCGAGGTCTCGACGCCGCCGCCGTTGCCTCCACTGCCGCCGCCACGTGCCGAAATGCTGCCGTAAGCGATCAGGCTGTTGTCGGCGATCACGTTGATGTTGCCGCCATTGCCCGAGCCGATACCGTTGGCATCGAGGCGCGCGCCACTGTCGAGGGCGATGACGCCGCTGTTCGCCACACCTGCGACCTTGGTCGCTGTGAGGGAGACCGTGCCGGCCTGGCCGACGCCGCTGCTGTCGAGCCGCGCGACAGCGCCGCCGAGCCCCTGAACGAGCACGTTGGCGCCACGAACGTCGATGGTTCCACCGGCGCCCGTGGTGCTGGCCGTACTCAGCATCCTGCTCGGCCCGTCGGGGCCTGGCACGGCATCGGTTCCGATACGGAGCAACGCGATGTCGCCGGTGCCGCCGTTCACGCGGATCGTGCCGCCTTCGGCCTGAAAACTCTTGCCTGGTGTGGCACCGATGCCGACTGCCACGGCTGCGCGATCGTTCGGCGTCACGATGACGCCCCCTTCGCCGCCGTCTGCGAAAGCGTAGGCGCGGCTGCCCGCCGTACCGCTGACATCGATGGTTTTTCCACGGCCGGCCGTCACGCCGCTATCGATCACGGTGACACCGGCACCCGCTGCAAAACCGTTGCCGGTTCCAATGAGCGGACCTGCGGTGTCCGGATCGTCAAGGATGAGCGACACGTCGCCGCCGGTGCCTCGCAACGTCACGTTGCCGCCGGTCCTGATATCGGCGCTCACGACGGAGACGCCTGTACCGGCACCGTAGCCGGCGCCGACGCCGCCGGGCTGGCCGGCCACGAGCAGCGACGGATCTTCCGCCAGCCACGAGCGCGAAGTGCCGGTGATGTTCACGTCGCCGCTGCCGGACGATATCGTCGACGCCACGGCGCCCACCGGCGTGATCGCCACACCTGCTGAACTCATGCCGCCGCGGCCGTCGATGTCGATGCGGCCCGTGCCTGTCTGCAGGCTGCTGCCGCGCATGTCGATGCCGTTGCCGCTGAACGCGCCGATGTCGTTGACCCGGGTGGTGCCGCCCTCGCCTCTCACGCTGATGCTGCCGCCCGTGCTGCCGCATGACGCCGAACCCATCGCGCACGTCGAGATGTTGCTGCTGTCGAGCGTGACGCCCGCGACGCCGGCCAGCCCGACCGCGCGGCCGTTTCCTGCATCGGTCTGTCCGTAGAAGCGAACGTTGCCGCCATTCGTTTCGATCGACGCGCCCTGCATGCTGATGACGCCCGCCTGAAGCTGAGCGTCACCGAGGTCCTGAATGGACTGCACTGCGCCCAGCTTGGCGCCTTTCGAATCCGCATTGAAGTCGACGTTGAGCGCGCCCTGCTTCGAGCCGATCGAGGCATTCGACCCCATCGCGATGCTGCGAACCGAGTTGACCGTGAGCGTGCTGGCCGGGCCTGCCGTCTTCACGACATGGGTACCGGCCTCGAAGGTGACGCCGTTGCCCGTGGACTGCCCTTCGACCACTGCGGCATTGCTCGACAGCGCCACATCGGTCCCGCGGCTGAGCGAACGGCCGACCGCGTCGGCATGTACCCGCGAGCGCGTGTTGGCGTCGGTGTAGGCGGTCGGCAGGTAGGGGATGTTGTCGTTGGTGACGGCGAGGTCGTTGGTACTTTGCGCATTCCATTTGCCGTTGGCGCCTGCGCCGCCGCCCGCATCGATGACCGCGCCCTGGGTGACCTCGAGCATCGCGCCCCCGCCCGTGCCGACGATGCCGCCATCGGTGGCGCCACGTGCCGACAG
>CAXTCC010000132.1:7905-11189 GCA_964242015.1 uncultured Variovorax sp. | reverse complement strand
GGCCAGCCGCTGGCCTACAACAAGGACAACCAGGAAGACAAGGAGCCGCTGTTCGACACCGTCGACACGCTCAAGGACACGCTGCGCATCTTTGCCGAGATGATCGGCGGCATCACGGTCAAGCCCGAGGCGATGGAGGCGGCCGCCTTGCGCGGCTACGCCACCGCGACCGACTTGGCCGACTACCTGGTCAAGAAAGGCCTGCCGTTTCGCGACGCGCACGAGACGGTGGCGCACGCGGTCAAGGCCGCGATCTCGCACAAGGTCGACCTGGCCGAGTTGCCGCTCACGGTGCTGCAGCAGTTCAACCCGAACATCGAAAAGGACGTGTACGACGTGCTGAGCCTGCGCGGCTCGCTCAACGCGCGCAACACGCTCGGCGGCACGGCGCCGGCGCAGGTTCGGGCGCAGATCGCGCGCCATCACGTACGGCTGGGCTGACCTTCGGCAAGCGCGCCGTGTTCTACGCGATCCCGCTCGAGAACCGGCCGACGTGGCGCAACCCGCCGTGGATGACGGTGCTGCTCATCCTGCTGAACATGGCGGTGTTCTGGGGACCGCAGCGCGCTGAAGAAAAAGCGCAGGACAAGGCGGCGCAGTTCTACCTGGCGAGCAAGTTGCCGGCGCTGGAAATCCCGCCCTTCGTCGCCTGGCTCGAAGCCCACGACGCGCAGCGCGCCAAGGTCGCCCAGGCGCTGCAACGCCGCGGCGCGAATGCGCACCTGCTCGACGGCATGGAGCGCGAGCGCGACTTCATGACGCTGCTGAAAAGCGACCGCGTCATCACCCCGGCGCAGCCGCAATACGCCGAGTGGAAGGCCGAGCGGGCGCGCTACGAGGCGCTGCAGCCGGCGCCGTTCACCGAGCGCTGGGCGCAGGACCACGGCAAGGAAGCCGAGTTCCGGCCGGCGACGTGGATCACCTCCGCGTTCCTGCATGCGAACACCGCGCACCTGCTGGGCAACATGCTGTTCCTGTTCCTGTTCGGCTTCTCCGTCGAGCTGGCACTGGGCCGCGGCACGTACCTCGCTTTCTATCTGCTGGGCGCCGTCGGTGCTTCGCTGCTCGCAAGCTGGGCCTATGCCGGCAAGGGCAGCTACGGATTGGGCGCTTCCGGCGCAGTGTCGGCGTTGATGGCGATGTACGCGGTGCTCTATCGGCTGAAGCGCATCCGGTTCTTCTATCAGCTCTTCTTCTATTTCAACTACGTCACCGCGCCCGCGCTCATCCTGCTGCCCGCGTGGATCGCGAACGAGTTGCTTCAGCATTTCCTGAGCGGACAAGGCATCGCCTACATGGCGCATCTCGGCGGGCTGTTGACCGGCGCGGCGCTGATGACCACCGCTCTTTTCTTGCGCAAGCTGCCGCCGCCAGAGGCGCCGGTTGCGCCTGCGCCCGATCGTTTCGACGCGCACGTGGCAGCAGCGCGGCGGCTGGCGAGCGCGATGAAATTCGAGCAGGCCTCCGCCGAATGGCGAGCCGCCGCAAAGCTGCGTCCGCATGATGCCGAGGTACTGCGCGCATGGTTCAACACTGCGAAGCTGTGGCCTGCCAGCGAAGACTTTCACAAGGCGGCGCATCGCATCTTTCGACTCAAGCCGCACGACCCGGCCACCTTGATGCTGCAATACGACAGCTACAAGACCTACCTCGACCAGGCGAAGCCCGGTGCCCGCCTCAAGCCGGACGACATGGCGCAACTGGCCAAGCGCTTCACGCGCGCCAGGCAGTTCAACGATGCAGACAAGCTGTGCAAGGCGCTGGTCAAGACCGCGCCCGATCACCCCGGTCTGGCCGACACGCTCGGCATCTTCACCACCGGTTTGTTGCAGGCCGGGCAACGCGAACAGGCGCTCGCGTGGCTGCCGCATCTGTTGCGACTGGCGCCCGACGACATGGCGACGCGAGCACTGCAGCGCGCCTGATCGGGCCGGCTGTTCAGGTCACCTTTTCGCGCAGCAGCCAGCGCACTTCCTTCGCCTCCGCACTGTCGGCGTAACGCGCTTCGAGCGTGGTCAGGATCGGCTTTGCCAGGTCGGCACGGTCGAGCCCCTGCACCAGCGCACGCGCCGCCAGTTCGTACGCCTGCGGGATCGAATCGTGACCGCGAAAGCGCTTGTCGAACCCCCTGAGCAAGGCCAGCGCACCGAGTGCGTCGCCGCCGCGCCACTCCGATCTGGCGAGCGCGAGCGTGGTGGGTGCGTCGTCCGGCGCAAAGGTATCGTCCTTCTCGCGGCAGGCCTTGTAGACCTTGAGCGCTTCGGCGGGCAAGTCGCGCCGCATCAGCAACCCGATGAAGCGGCGACCGTGGTCGAGCAGGGTCCCGACCTTGTCCGGCGCCAGCAAGAGCACGCGGTGATAACGGCGCTGTGCGGCGAGCTCTTCGGGCCGGAGGCGCTGCTCCTCGTAAGCGATGCCGAGCGCGCCGGGCATGTCGCCGTCGGTGACCCTCTGCGCCACCAGCGCATCGGTCTCCTGCTGCGCGATCTGTTCGGGCGTGCGGCGGTCCACAGCCATCTCGTCGGCATCCGCTCCCGGCAGCGGATCGATGTCGAAGGCGGCGTGGTGCTGGTACATGACATAGCCCAGCAAGCTGGCCATGACCCAGCCGAAGTAGATCAGCGCGAAGTTGACGATGGGTAGCACCACTGCGCCCTTGACCATCGGCAGCACCAGCATCAATGCCACCTGCGCACCGGTGCTCAGCAGGAACAGGAAGAAGCACAGCAGCGCATAGGGCCATCCGATGATCCGCATCGTGTCCCAGATAGCCGCCGGGTTCAGCGCCGAGAAAAAACTGCAGGTCTGCACCAGCACGATGACCGTGGCCGGCAACGTGAACGACATGACGAAGAGTCCGAGCGTGCCCAGTCCCGGACTCACCCAGGCCAGCCAACCGGTGAAGAAGCTCTGGACGATGGTGATCGCGAACAGCTTCCACGGCAGGCTGGTCCACTCGTCATCGAGTTGGCTCGGAAAGTCTTCTGACCGGGAGATGCCGCGCGAACCCAGCGCCGTCACCTTGAACCCGTAGCGGCTCGCCGCCAGCAGGATGCCCAGTTCGATCAGAAAGATCGCGATTGGCGCCGGCAGGAAAAGGACGACGGTGTAGAGCAGGCTGCAAAGTGCCAGGCCGATGCCGTAGGCCAGCGGTCGCAGCTGGAATGGAAAGGCAAAGAACGTGTTGAGGCGATGCCAAAACGGTGCAGGCAACGGCGCAAGCGACGGCGAGAGCTCTGGATGCACGGGCAGCTCCGTGGAAAAGTGCGTGCAGTATACGGCTC
>CAXTCC010000132.1:2082-7805 GCA_964242015.1 uncultured Variovorax sp. | reverse complement strand
ATGCCCGGCACTGGAGCCCACAATGTTGCAAGCTGAATCCGACGGCCTCGCCTGCCCGTACCCTGTGTATGCCGCCCGATGTTCGACAATTCCCGAATGACAGCACTCAGCCCGGACGCCGAACTGATGGCGTTGATCGACCGTGTCGGCCTGCGCGACGAAACCGCGCTGCGTCTTCTGTATGACCGCACTTCTCCCAAACTTTTCGGGCTCGCGCTGCGCGTGGTCCGTCAGCGTGAATGGGCCGAAGACGTGGTGCAGGAGGCCTTCATGACGATCTGGCGCGTCGCGGGCGACTACCGCGCCACGCTGAGTCCGCCGATGGCCTGGATGGGCCTGATCGTTCGGAGCCGAGCGCTCGACCTGTTGCGCAAGCGCACGGCGGACCGCGCCCAGCTGACGCAGGAGTTCGACGAGATCATGGAGGACACGATGCAATCGGATGCGCCGGACCCGTCCGCGACGGCCGACGCCAGCGAGCAGGCCTGGGCCTTGCATCAATGCCTGAGCCAGCTCGAAGGCCGGCAACGCGAGGTGGTGAGCCTGGCTTACCTGCGCGACCTGAGCCACAGTGAAATGGCCGAGCAGTTGAAACTGCCGCTCGGCACCGTCAAAACCTGGATTCGACGCGGCCTCGAGAAGCTGCGCGTCTGTATGGGCCGCTTCGCCTGAAGCCAGTACGACAGACGCACAGGGACCATTCATGAACCTTTCTTCGCATCCGGAACTGCTCGAGTTGCTGGCCGCCAGCCATGCGCTGGGCACGTTGCGTGGCGGCGCACGACGCCGCTTCGAATCGATCGCGCGCGAACAGGCGCCGGTGCGCGCCGCGGCGCTGGTGTGGCAAAGCCGCCTTTCGAGCATGACCGAGCTGCAGGCCTCGGTGACGCCCGACCCGGCGGTGTGGACGCGCATCCGCAACATGATCGAGGCCGAGCAAAACGATCAGGCCATGCAACGGCAGCGCGCCGCTCCCGCGGTCGCTTCGGTTGCCGTCGGGCCGGTCGGCTGGCTGCGCAGCCTGGCACTCTGGCGTGGTGCTGCAGCGGCCGGTGCGCTCGCTACGGTGCTGGCGGTGGTCGTCGGCATCGAGCTGCGCGACGAGTTGCGCAATGCGCCGGCCGTGCAGTACGTGGCCGTGCTGCAGGACGACAAATCGGCCGCGTCGATGCTCGTGACCTTCGATCCGAAGAGCCGCCAGCTGGTGCTGCAGCGTGTCGGCAGTTATCAGACGGCTGCCGACCATTCGCTGCAGTTGTGGGCCTTGCCACCGGGCGCCGCGCCACGCTCGCTCGGCGTACTGGGCGACCAGCCCGCGTTGAAGCTGGCGGCCTCCGCGTCCGAGATGCAGGCCGTGCCGACCCTGGCGATCACCCTCGAACCCCGCGGTGGCGTGCCGCCCGGCAGCGGGCCGACCGGGCCGGTGCTGTTCAAGGGCGCGCTGATAGAGAAGACACTGTGACCTCATGCGTCTGATGCGGCGCTCGCTGCCCTTTGTGCTGTCCCTGCTGCTGGGAGCAGGGTTGCATGCGCAACCGACCCCGAAGGCCATCGCCGACGCAGCCGCTGCCGATGCGGTCCTTACCGCCGCCGATCAGGCGACCGCGGCACAGGCCGTCGCCGCGCACGCCCGCTGGCGCCAGGAACTCGACGCCATCGCCGCGGCCGACCGGACGCAGCCACCGCCGCCCGACGGCGTCGTGTTCGTCGGCAGTTCGACCATTCGGCTTTGGCCCCATCTCGCACAGGATTTTTCGCACACGTCGGGCGTGATCCAGCGCGGCGTCGGCGGCTCGACTTTGGCCGAGCACAGCGTGCTGGCGCACCAGCTGGTCGGGCAGTACAGGCCACGCCAGGTGGTGGTCTACGCCGGAGACAACGACCTGATCGAAGGCCACACGCCGCTGCAGGTGCTGCACAGCTTCGCGCGCTTCGCCAACGCGGTGCGGGCCGACGCGCCGGACGCACGCATCACCTTCGTGTCGGTCAAGCCGAGCCCATCGCGCGAGAAGGTCTTGCCGCAGATCAGGGAGACCAACAACATCGTCTCGGCCTATCTGCGCACGCTGAACAACAGCGACTACGTCGACGTGTTCACTCCGATGCTGGGTGCCGATGGCAGGCCGCGAATTGATCTCTTTCGTGGCGACCAACTGCACATGAACGCGTCCGGCTACGCGCTGTGGCAGTCGCTCATCGCTTCGCATCTGGTGCCGTCGGCAACGGCGCCGTCGCGTTGAGCTTCAGATCGGCGACCGGCTTGCGCCTGTCCCAGCGCAACACGGCCCACGCCACCGCATAGAGCGAGCCGAACACGACCACCAGAAGCAGTGCGTCGCCCCACCACGGCCGCGCGGTCTGGCTGTCGCCATAGAAGGCCAGCACCGTCAGCACAGCGACCAGGTGCGCGCAGAACACCGGCAACGATGCGGAGCCCATCTGCTCGAGCCATCGAAAGCGCGGCAAGCGTTCGATGATGGCGGGCCCGAAGCGGACCGCGAGGACGCCCAGCGCGGCCAGGTCGAGCAGCCGCAGCGGGCCGAGCTGCCACTTGTCGAACAGCAGGTTGAGTTCCACATCGCCACCGAAAGGCGCTTGTCCGTGCTCGCCGAAGTGCCGCCACACCAGGCCGTACAGCGCGATCACCGCTGCCAGCGACACCACCCAGGACGGAAAGCGCAACGGCTTCGCATCGGGCGCATTGCGACTGGCGCCCAGCCACAGCCCGGTGAACCACAGGAACTGCCAGCCGAAGGTGTTGAACGCACCCATCTCCTGAAACGGCACCGGCAAGCCGGTCCATCGCGCCGTGGCGGCATAGATCCATTCGCTCAGCCCGAACTGCGCCAGCACCCACAGCGCAGCACTCATCCCCATCACGCCGAGCCAGCCGTGACGCAGGCCAAACGCCATCACCCACGGGCTGAGAAGCATGAAGAAGATGTACATCGGCAGGATGTCGAGCAGGGCCGGCTCGTAGATCAACAGCAGTCCGTAGACCAAACCTTGATGCGGATGCGCGAGGTAGAAGGAAACCAGGTTCTTCACCGCCTCCTGGTCGATGCGCAGGCTCACCGCGGTGATGACGAAGAACAGGAAGAGCAGCGTCGCGGCCTGACTCAGATAGACCTTGAGCGCCCGCTTCCAGAAGGCACGCCGCATCGGCTCCACGCCCTGCGCATAGCCGATGCGGCTGTACACCAGGCCCGAGACGAAGGCCGACAGCAGCACGAAACCCTCGGCCGCCGAGACGAACCCGAAGGGCTGACCGAGCGGGTCGGTGAGCCGTGTCGGCAAGTGGGTGACGGTCATCAGCACGAGCATCAGCCCGCGCAGTGCGTCGATTTCCCAGAAGCGTTTCATTGGTCGGAACGATTGTATGAATCGACGTGTCGGCGGCACGCGGCACTGGCCATGTGGCCGGTCGATGGGCAAGGGAATAGCCTTGCAAATCGGCTACGCTGCTTCCCGATCCGGAGGAGGACTTAGTGAACCGATTGCTTTCTACATTGGCGCTGACCGCAGGCGTCTTCTCGGCCCTGGTGGCCTTGCCTGCCCATGCATTGCAGATCACCAGCCTCACGCCGCAGGGCGAGGTGGCACGTGTGCGCCAGATCGTCGCCAAGTTCGACCAGCCTGCCGTCAAGTTCGGCGACCCGAAGGCGCCCGCGCCGCTCGCCGTGAGCTGCACCGACGCGACCGCCGGCAAGGGCACCGGGCGCTGGACCGGCGAGAAGCAATGGGTCTACGACTTCGAGAACGACCTGCCGCCCGGCGTGCGCTGCACGGTCACGCGCATCGCGGATTTCAAGTCCGGCACCGGTGCCGACCTGACCGGCCAAGACCGCTGGCAGTTCAACAGTGGCGGCCCGTTCGTGCGCAACGTGCAGCCGGGCTACGGAAAGATCGACGAGCAGCAACTGTTCGCGCTGGAACTCAGCGGCCCGGCCACGCTGGCCAGCGTGCGGCAGAACGTGTGGTGCGCGGTCGACGGCGTCGGCGAGCGGGTGCCGGTGCGGCTCATCGAGGGGGTCGACCGCACCGGCCTGCTCAAGTCGTTCGGGCAAGACAAGGCCGCCGAAAAAGAGCCGCTGCGCTTCGTCACGATGCAGTGCAACCGCACGCTGACGCCGGCGAGCCGGGTGCAGATCGTCTACGGCAAGGGCGTGGCGACGCCATCGGGCATCGCCAACACCGTCGAAAAGCGCTTCGCCTTCGAAGTGCGCGAGCCCTTCGCGGTGTCGTTCACCTGCGAGCGAGAGAACGCGCAGGCGGCCTGCCTGCCGCTGCGCCCGATGGAGCTGCGCTTCAACGCGCCGGTGTCGCGCAAGCTGGCGATGCAGATCACGATGAAGGGCGGCGACAAGACGCTCAAGCCGAAGGCCGACGAGGACAACAACAACAACGCCGACGACGATGCGGTGGTCGAGTCCGTCACCTTCTCGCCGCCCTTCGCCGAGAGCACCCCTTTCACCATCGAGTTGCCGGTGAAGTTCGTCGATGCATCGGGCCGCGCGCTCGCAGCACCGAACAGCTTTCCGATGAAGACGGCGACCGGCCTGATGCCGCCGCTCGCCAAGTTCGCCGCCTCGCCCTTCGGCGTGATCGAGCGCTTTGCCGAGCCGGGCGGCGTGGCGTTGATGCCGGTGACGGTGCGGCGCGTCGAGCCCGCGTTGCTGGTCAACGCGCTGACGCCCGGCAAGGTCAGCGACATGAACCCGCAGACCGATGCCGAAATCATCGCCTGGTATCGCAAGGTCAGGTACTACGACAACAGCTACACGGTCGATCGCAAGCTGGCGCGCACCGACGTCAAGGGTGCATTGCCCAAGGTCATCGACAAGGAAGACAAGGACAACGTGCAGACGCGGATGCTGTCGCTGCTCGGTGGGCAACCCGGCGTGAAGACGCTCGACATGCCGAAGACCGAAGGCGGTGATCCGCGGCCGTTCGAAGTCATCGGCATTCCGCTCACGCCCGGCTTCCATGTGCTGGAAATCGCTTCGCAAAAGCTCGGCGATTCGCTCCTTGACGAGCGCTACGGCGCGGGCCGCACGATGTACGTGCGCACCACCGCGCTGGCGACCAACCTGGCGGTGCACTTCAAGCTCGGCCGCGAAAACTCGCTGGCCTGGGTGACGTCGCTCGACAAGGGCAAGGTCGTCGCCAACGCGAAGGTGCGCGTGTCCGATTGCCGCGGCAAGGAAGTCGCGACCGGCACCACCGATGCGAGCGGTGTCGTCACGCTGAAAGACATCTCGCCGGACGCACCCAAGTGCAACGGTGCAGGCAACAACGACGGGGACGACAACGAGTACGGCACCGGCGCGTACTTCGTCAGCGCACGCGCGGGCGACGACCTCGCCTTCACCTGGACCGACTGGCAGCGCGGCATCGAGCCCTACCGTTTCAACGTGCCGACGAGCCTGCAGGCCGAGCCCGATCGCGTGGCCCACACCATCTTCGACCGCACGCTGCTGCGCGCCGGCGAGACGGTGTCGATGAAGCACCTGATGCGCACGCAGACCAGCGCCGGCTTCGGCGTGACGGACGACCTGCCGGAGACGCTGGTCATCACGCACGTCGGCAGCGGGCAGGACTACGAGCAGCCCATCGCCTGGCGCAAGACCGCGACCGGCGGGCGCAGTGCGGAGAACACCTTCGCCATTCCGCCCGCGGCCAAGCTCGGCCTGTACACGGTGTCGCTGAAGGGCGGCAAAGCC
>CAXTCC010000132.1:0-1982 GCA_964242015.1 uncultured Variovorax sp. | reverse complement strand
AAGGCCATCGCGCGCATCACGACCAGCAGCCGCAAGCGCATGGTCGGCGGCTTCTACACCTACGACAACAAGACCGAGACCAAAGACCTCGGCACCGTGTGCAGCGGCAAGAGCGACAGCCGCGGCCTGCTGCTGTGCGACGCGTCGCTGACCGAACCGGGCCGTGTCGAGCTCATCGTCAGCGCGAAGGACAAGGACGGCAACACCAGCGTCGCCGCCAACTCGGTCTACGTGACCAAACAGGGCGAGATCTGGTTCGGCGGTGAAGACAACGACCGCATCGACGTGCTGCCGGAAAAGAAGAACTACCAGCCCGGCGAAGTCGCCAAGTTCCAGGTGCGCATGCCGTTCCGCTTCGCCACCGCGCTGGTCTCGGTCGAGCGCGAAGGCATCATCGAAACGCACGTCGTTCAGCTCAACGGGCAAGACCCGACGGTCAGCCTCACGGTCAAGCCCGAGTGGGGACCGAACGCCTACGTGAGCGTGCTCGCGCTGCGCGGGCGTCTGCGTGAAGTGCCTTGGTACAGCTTCTTCACCTGGGGTTTCAAGGCGCCTCGCGAGTGGTGGACCGCCTTCTGGTACGAGGGCAAGGAATACGTCGCGCCGACCGCGATGGTCGACTTGAGCAAGCCCGCCTATCGGCTGGGGCTGGCCGAAATTCGCGTCGGCACGAGCACGCATCAGATCGATGTGAAGGTGACGAGCGACAAGCCGAGCTATCCGGTGCGCGGCAAGGCGCAGGTCACCATCACCGGCAAGCTGCCCGATGGCAAGCCGGCCGCCGGCGCCGAAGTGGCGCTGGCCGCGGTCGACCAGGCGCTGCTCGAACTGATGCCCAACGACAGCTGGAACCTGCTCGAAGCGATGCTGCAACGGCGCAGCTGGGGCGTGAGCACCTCGACGGCGCAGATGGAAATCGTCGGGCGCCGGCACTATGGGCGCAAGGCCGTGCCCGCGGGTGGTGGCGGTGGCAAGGGCGCGGCGCGCGAGCTGCTCGACACCTTGCTGTTGTGGAACCCACGCGTCGTGCTCGATGCCAACGGCCAGGCCGTGGTGACGGTGCCGCTCAACGATGCGCTGACCACCTTCCGCATCGTCGCGGTGGCGGACGAAGGCACCGGGCTCTTCGGCACGGGCCAGACCACCATTCAGGCCACGCAAGACCTGCAGATCATCAGCGGTCTGCCGCCGCTCGTGCGCGAAGACGACCAGTTCCGGGCGCAGTTCACTTTGCGCAACACGACGCAAAAACCAATGAAGGTCGAGGCCGCGCCGCGGGCCACGATGCTGACGCTGGAGCCGCAGACGATCGACATCCCTGCCGGCGAATCGCGTGAAGTCGCGTGGATGGTGACGGCGCCGGCACAGCTCGCACAGACGCGAGCCGAGGCGATCCTGTGGGAGATCGAGGCCAAGGACACTACGCCGGGCAACACCGGCGCACGCGATGCCTTGAAGGTGCGGCAACGCATCATCCCGGCCGTGCCCTTGACGGTGCAGCAGGCCACGCTGGTTCAGCTGGATGGACCGTTCACGCTGGATGTCGCGATGCCTTCCGACGCCCTGCCCGGCCGCGGCGGATTGAAGATGTCGTTGCAACCCAAGCTGGCCGAAGGCCTGCCCGGCGTGCGCGACTACTTCGCCAACTACCCCTTCATCTGCCTCGAACAGAAGACCAGCAAATCGGTCGGACTGCGCGACGGCGCACTGTGGAAAGGCGTAGTCGCGCAGATCCCGAGCTACCTCGACGCCGATGGCCTGGCCAACTACTTTCCGCCACGCGATGGCGAGGCGAATCGCGGCAGCGACATCCTGACCTCGTACCTGTTGGCGGCGACGCAGGAAGCGGCTTCGCTCAACCCGGCCTTCGCGTTGCCCGACGACGTCGCAGCGCCGATGCAGGCCGGCCTGATCGCCTTCGTCGAAGGCAAGATCCAGCGCGAGTTCTGGAGCCCGCGCAAGGATCTGGACGTACGCAAGCT
>CAXTCC010000131.1:0-11241 GCA_964242015.1 uncultured Variovorax sp. | reverse complement strand
AGCCCGACCACCAGCACGCCTGCGAAGTTGGGGTGCGTGGCGTAGCCCGTCAGCGTGCGCTCGAGGATCTGCATGCCCATGCCTTGCGTGTCCATGCCGCAGCCGGTGCCGTGCGTCAGCGCGACGATGCCATCGACGTTCGGATAGTCGGCGAGCGCGGCCGGATTGGTCTTGCGTGAGAAGTGATCGGCGATGGCGCGTGCCGCGGTGGCCGAGCAGTTGACGCTGGTCAGCACGCCGATGTAGTTGCGCGTCGCGACGCGGCCGTCGGCACGCTTGATGCCCATGAAGGTGGCCTCGCGCTTGGCCGGTGCCGGCTTCACGTCGACACCGAAAGCGTAGTCCCGCTCGAAGTCACCCTTGTCCGGGCCCATGTCGAGGTTGTGCGTGTGCACGTGCTCGCCGACCGCGATCGGCTTGCTGGCGAAGCCGATGATCTGGTTGTAGCGGCGCACCGGTTCGCCCGCGGCGATGGCGTGCGTCGCGACCTTGTGGCCGGCGGGGATGAGGCCGCGCACGGCGAAGTCTTCAACCGTGGCGCCACCGACGAGCTGGCTGCGCGCGATCACGACATCGTCGGCGGGATGCAGGCGGATAAAGGGGTTCATCTTGTCTTTCTCCGAAGTGCGCGAAGAACTCGGGGGTGGGCTCATGTTCAAAAGAACATTTTGGGCAACCACAGTACCAATGACGGCACATAGGTGATCACCACCAGCGCGACCAGCAGCGGCACCAGCCACGGCAGGATCGCCATGGTCGTGCGCTCGAAGCTCAGGCCGGCTACGCGCGCCAGCACGAACAACACCATGCCCATCGGCGGATGCAACAGACCGATCATGAGATTGAGCACCATCACGAGTCCGAAGTGAACCGGGTCGACGCCCAGTTGCGTCGCGATCGGCAGCAGGATCGGCACCAGGATCGTGATGGCCGCGGTCGGCTCCAAAAAGCAGCCGACGAACAGCATCAGCAGGTTGGCCAGCAGCAGAAACACCCAGGCCTGTTTGGTGAAGCCCAGCACCCAGGCCGCGATGTCGGTGGTGACGCCGGTCGCCGTCAGCATCCAGCCGAAAATCGACGCGGCCGCCACGATGAACAGCACCGTCGACGTGGTCTCGATCGTGTCGAGGCAGACCTTGACGAACATCTTCCACGTCAGCGTGCGGTACCAGGCAAAGCCGAGGATCAGTGCCCAGACGCAGGCCGCGATCGCGCCCTCCGTGGGCGTAAAGAGGCCGGTGGTCATGCCGCCGATGAGCAGCACCGGCGTCATGATCGGCAGCAGCGCTTCGAACTTGAAGATCTTGTCGAGCACGAACAGCGAGGCCAGCCCGCCGAACACCGTGAGCTGCGGCGGCGTGCCGAGCTTCTCGACCATCAGCCACAGCAGCAGCGGCCAGGCGATGACGACTGCAAGTTCGCTCAACGCCTTGAAGAGCCGCGTGCTGGAGAACTTGGTGTCGGCGCCCCACTTGTTCTTGTGCGCGTACCAGGCTACCGTCAGCATCATCAAGACCGCCAACATCAGGCCGGGCAGGATGCCCGCCAGAAACAGCGCGCCGACCGACACGTTGGCCATCATCCCGTAGATCACGAACGGCAGGCTCGGCGGAATGATCGGGCCCAGCGTGGCCGATGCAGCCGTGACGCCGACCGCGAACTCCGTGCTGTAGCCGTGCTCTTTCATCGCCTTGATCTCGATGGTGCCCAGGCCGGCCGCATCGGCGATGGCGGTGCCGCTCATGCCCGCGAAGATGACCGACCCGAGCACGTTGACATGGCCCAGGCCGCCCTTCATCCAGCCCACCAGCGCCAGCGCGAAGTTGTAGATGCGGGTGGTGATGCCGGCGTTGTTCATCAGATTGCCGGCCAGGATAAAGAACGGAACGGCCAGCAGCGGGAAGCTGTCGATGCCGCTCACCATCCGGTGGATCACCACGAACGGCGGCAGCGTGCTGTCGGAGACCAGGATGTAGACCAGCGATGCGCCGGCCATGGCAATGGCGACGGGAATGCCGGTTGCCATGAAGAGGAGAAAGATGATCTTGAGCATGGGGTTGTCGCTTGTTGTTCTGGTCGTCGATGTCGTCTTCATCTATGTCATCGGGCTGTGCTCAACGGTCGGCCATCGTCGCTTCCGGCCGCTCCAGCACGCTGTAGCCGCGCCGCCAGTGCACGCGTGCGACCTGCACAGAACGAAACGCCATGGCCGCGAACCCGATGGCGCACACGCCGTAGACGATGTTCATCGGCGCATCGACGATGGTCATTCGCGTGTTGCCGCCGATCTTCAGCATCATCTGGATCGTCATGACCACGGCGGCGCAAAAGAAGCCGGTTCGCAGCACGTCGACGATGCGCGAGAGCCAGCGGCCCATTGCCACGGGCATGTGTCGGTAGAAGAAATCGACCTGGATCTGGTTGTTCTTGGCCACGCCGATGGTGGCACCGATGAACACCACGCCGATCAGCATGTAGCGCGCAATCTCTTCGGTCCACGCAGCCGAGTCGTTCATCACGTAGCGCGTGACGAATTGGTAGAAGACCGTGAGCCCGAGCAGCCAGAAAATCGCCAGCGCGACCCAGCCTTCGGTGATGGTGTCCGACAGGTCGATCACCTCGTCCTCGACGTGAAAATTTCCGTCGTCATCAATAATTTTTTGTTCAGTCATAAACACCCGTCGAAGCGTGGTTCGTGAGACACCGCGGAACTGGCTCTGCCAGTCCGCTGGTGTCGCCCCCGGTCAGGGGGTGGGAGTCGCGACACGCAGTGCGCAGCGACCTGGGGGCGAGCTATTTAATAGCCAGGATCCGGTCGTAGTCCTGTTGCCGGTAGCCCTGGTCGGTCGGCTTGGTGGCCTTGAGCACGGCTTCACGGAACGCGTTCTTGTCGACCACGATCACGTTGTTGCCCTTCTTCTTGAACTCTTCGGCCAGGCGCACTTCGGAGGCGATGATGTCGCGGCCCGTCTTTTCTGCAGCCTCCTGCATCACCTCGCTGAACACCTTCTTTTCGTCGGCGCTGAGCTTGCCCCAGAGCTGGCCGGAGGTGACGGTGAGCAATGAGTCCACGATGTGCCCGGTCAGCGAGATGTTCTTCTGCACCTCGTAGAACTTCTTGGCTTCGATCGTCGGCAGCGGGTTCTCCTGCGCATCGACGGTGCCGTTCTGCAGCGCGAGGTACACCTCGGCAAAAGCGATCGGCGTGGCGTTGGCGCCCAGCGATTTCGGAAATGCCAGGTAGGCCGGCGCATCGGGCACCCGGATCTTCAGGCCCTTCATGTCCTCGGGCTTGGATACCGGCTTGGCGGCACTCGAGGTGACGTGGCGCGCGCCGTAGTAGGTCAGCGCCGTGATGTGGTTGCTGGTCTTGTCGTCGTAGCCCTTGGCCAACTCGGTGAACACATCGCTCTTGGCGTACTTCAGCAGGTGCTCCGCATCGCGGAAGATGAACGGAAAGTACGTCACGGCCAGCGGCTTGTAGCTGTTGCCTGCGAAGCTCGCACCCGTCAGGATGATGTCGACGGTGCCGAGCGTCAGGCCCTGGTTGATGTCGCTTTCCTTCCCGAGGCTCGATGCTGGAAATACCTGGATGTCGTATTTGCCGTTGGTGCGCTTCTTGATCTCCTCTGCGGCCCATACTGAATTCTTGTGGAACGGTTCGGACGTCTCGTACACGTGTGCCCACTTCAGCTTGGTCTGCGCGTTCGCGATGCCCGCGGTGCCCAGCGTGGCGGCCAGCAAGGCGCAGGCAGCGATGGCCTGAAGCGTCGATCTCTTGTTGTTGCTCATCGGTTTGTCTCCGTTATGGTTGAGGGAAGGGAAGGAAAAGAAGGCGCGTCAGGGCGGCTTGGCACGGCGCCAGCTCGCGCTGAAACGTTGATGGGCCTTGTCCATGTGCGCATGCATCGCGTCACGCGCGGCGCCAGCGTGTTTGGCTGCAATGGCGTCGCGCACGGCCTCATGCTCGGCGATGGCGGCGCGCCAGGAGCGCAAGGTCTCGAAGTGACCGCCGAGCCGCGTGAAGATCGGTCCGCGGCGCGAGTCCCAATAGCCCTGCACGGTCTCTGCGAGGACGGCGTTGCCGCATGCCGCGACGATCGCCAGGTGAAAGGCGCGATCGCCTTCGAGCGGCATCACGTTGGCGTCGGCCCAGTCGCGCATCTGGTCGATGGCGTCGTCGATGGCCTGCACATCTTTGCGTGTCGCCAGCGTCGCGGCCAGTGCGGCCGTCTCACCTTCGACCACGCGGCGGGCTCGGATCAATTCGAGCGGTCCCCATTCGGTTTCGGCCACGGGAGCGGCTGCGCGAAAGGTACGGTCGAGCACATAGACGCCGGAGCCGGTGCGGACTTCGACCCAGCCCTCGACCTCGAGGGCGATCAACGCCTCGCGCACCGACGGCCGGCTGACCCCGAACTGCCGGGCCAGATCACGCTCTGCGGGCAACCGATCGCCGGTAGCGAACTCGCCTTTGGCGATCAGCGCGCGCAACTGGTCGGCGATTTGCCGGTACAGGCGTTGCGGTTCGAGGGCTTGCAGCGGCACGCGGAGCTTTTGATTGTGGGGTTAAGGGTTGTCCTGAATTGGACAAGTGGTAAGGCCAATTCAGAATCGGGCCAAACCCCAACATGGAAACCACATGAGACTCAAAGGTAAAACCGTGCTCGTGACAGCGGCCGGCCAGGGCATCGGCTACGCCAGCGTCATCGCCATGGCGGCTGAAGGCGCGCAGGTATGGGCGACAGACGTCAACGAGACATTGCTGGAGCGCTACGCCGGCATGGCCAACATCGAGACGGCCAAGCTCGACGTGCTCGACAAGAACGCCATCACCGGCTTCTTCGATAAGGCGCCGACCTTCGACGTGCTCTTCAACTGCGCGGGCGTGGTGCACAACGGCACGGTGCTCGACGCCACCGACGACGACCTCGACTTCGCATTTCGTCTGAACGTGCGCGCGCAGACCTGGACCATCCGTGCCGTGCTGCCCAAGATGTTGGCCGCCGGCAAGGGAAGCATCATCAACATGGCGAGCGTGTGTTCCAGCATGAAGGGCTTGCCGAATCGCTTCGTCTACGGCACCACCAAGGCGGCGGTGCTCGGGCTCACCAAGAGCGTGGCGGCCGACTACGTATCCAAGGGCATTCGCTGCAACGCGGTGTGCCCCGGCACGGTCGATACGCCCTCGCTCGGCGAGCGCATCAACGCCAACGAAGATCCCGACGCAGCGCGCAAGGCTTTCATCGCGCGGCAGCCGATGGGTCGACTCGCACAAGCCGAAGAAATTGCGCCGGTGGTGGTTTTCCTCGCCAGCGACGAGTCGGTGTTCGAGACTGGCCAGGCCTTCACAGTCGATGGCGGGATCATGATATGAACCAACTCGATTTTGCGAACCGGCACGCAGTCATCACCGGCGGCGCTACCGGCCTCGGCTATGGCATCGCAGCGCGCCTCATCTCCTCCGGCGGCACCGTCACGCTGTGGGACCGCGATGAAGCGGCCGCACGCAAGGCCGCAGAAACACTGGGCCGCGGCACGTCGTCGGTGCAGGTCGATGTCGCCGACCACGCATCGGTGGTTCGCGCACTGGCCGAGACGCTGACGCACACGAAGAAGATCGACGCGCTGGTCAACAGCGCCGGCATTACGGGGCCGAACACCAAGCTGTGGGACTACCCGGTCGAGGCCTGGCGCCAGGTGATGGACGTCAACCTTACCGGCGTGTTCATCTGTTGCCGCGAAGTCGCCGCGCACATGCGGGCATCCGGTGCAGATGGAGCGACAGGCTACGGACGCATCGTCAACATCGCATCGGTCGCCGGCAAGGACGGCAACCCGAACGCCAGCGCCTACAGCGCCAGCAAGGCCGGCGTCATCGCGCTGACCAAGTCGCTCGGCAAGGAACTCGCCGACACCGGCATTCGCGTCAACTGCGTGACGCCCGCGGCAGTCAAGACGGCGATCTTCGACCAGATGACGCCCGAGCACATCGCCTTCATGCTTTCGAAGATCCCGATGGGCCGCTTTGGCACTGTCGAAGAAATCGCCGCTATGGTCGGGTGGCTGTGTACCGAAGACTGTTCGTTTTCGACCGGCGCCACGTTCGACCTCTCCGGCGGTCGTTCCACTTATTGAGTCACTGAAAGGAAAGCATGAAACTCGTTCGCTACGGCAACCCCGGCAAGGAAAAACCCGGTCTCATCGACGCCAGCGGCCAGCTGCGCGACCTGAGCGCGGTCGTCAAAGACATCGGGGCCGACCAGCTCGGCGATGCCGCCATCGCCAAGCTGCAGAAGCTCAAGACCGACAAGCTGCCGCTGGTGCGCGGCAAGCCACGCTTCGGATGCCCGGTCGCCAACGTCGGCAAGTTCATCGCCATCGGTTTGAACTATGCCGACCACGCCGCCGAATCCGGCATGCCGATTCCCAAGGAGCCGGTGGTCTTCACCAAGGCGATCAGCTGCATCCAGGGCCCGAACGACCCGGTCATGCTGCCGAAGAATTCGGTCAAGGGCGACTGGGAAGTCGAGCTCGGCGTGATCATCGGCACCCGCGCACGCTACGTGTCGCAGAAAGACGCGCTCAAGTACGTCGCGGGCTACTGCGTCGTCAACGACGTGAGCGAACGCGAATGGCAGATCGAACGCGGCCTGACCTGGGACAAGGGCAAGGGCTTCGACACCTTCGGCCCCATCGGCCCGTGGCTGGTCACGCGCGACGAAGTGCCCAACCCGCAAAAGCTCGCCATGTGGCTCGACCTGAACGGCAAGCGCGTGCAGACCGGCAGTACCAAGACGATGATCTTCAACGTCGCCAAGCTCGTCGCCTACGTGAGCCAGCTGAACACGCTGGAGCCGGGCGACATCATCACCACGGGCACGCCACCGGGTGTCGGCATGGGCATGAAGCCATCGCCGGTGTTCCTGAAAAAGGGCGACGTGATGACCTTGGGCATCGACGGCCTGGGCGAGCAGCGGCAAGACGTCGTCGGCTTCAAGCTTTGACTCGCACCTAGAGCTTACGTAAGGTCACTTTCGGAGCGCGCGATGGCAAAAATCGACCAGGTCGAAATCACGCAGGTCGACATCGCGCCGAAGGTGGTGCGCACCGACGCCATCCAGTCTTTCGTGACGCAGGAGACCGTGATGGTCGCGCTGCGCTGCGACGATGGATCGCACGGCATCGGCTACACGTACACCATCGGCACCGGCGGCTCGTCGATCGTCGCCTTGCTGCGCGACCACCTGGCGCACAAGCTGATAGGCCGTGATCCGCAGCAATACGAAGCCATCTGGCGCGACCTGTTCTTTCACACGCACGCGACCGCCGTCGGCGCCATCACCAGCCTCGCGCTGGCGGCCATCGACACGGCGCTGTGGGACCGCAACGGCAAGGCGCAGGGCCTGCCGCTGTGGCGCATGGCGGGCGGTGCCAAGTCGCGCATTCCGGTCTACACGACCGAAGGCGGCTGGCTGAACCTGGAGCCTGCGGAGCTGGTCGAGCAAACGCTGGCGGCCAAGGCGCAGGGCTTTCTCGGCGCCAAGATCAAGGTCGGCAAGCCGCACGTGGCGGAAGACATGGCGCGGTTGTCGGCGGTGCGCGAGGCGGTCGGTCCGGGCTTCGATCTGATGGTCGATGCCAACCAGGCCTTCTCGCTGGCCGAGGCGATCCGGCGCGCGCACCAGTACGCCGAGCTCGACCTCGCGTGGTTCGAAGAGCCGATGCCGGCCGAGCACGTCGCGGCGCATGCGCAACTGCTCGCCAGCACCAGCGTACCGATCGCGGTCGGCGAGTCGATGTACCACCTGGCGCAGTTCGGCGAGTATGTGAAGCAGGGCGCTTGCTCGATCGTGCAGGCCGACGTCGCGCGCATCGGCGGCATCACGCCCTGGCTCAAGGTCGCGCACCTGGCCGAGGCGCACAACATCGCGATGTGCCCGCACTTCCTGATGGAACTGCATGTGAGCCTGTGTGCCGCCGTGCCCAACTCGCGCTGGGTCGAGTACATCCCGCAGCTCGACGACCTGACGACCAGCCGTTTGCAGATCGACGCCGGCCACGCGGTCGCGCCCGAAACACCGGGCCTCGGCATCGAATGGGACCCGGCGCAGCTGAAGGCGCGGCGCAAGTTCGAGCCGATCGTCGTTCGCTGAAACGCTGCATCGAACGCGCTTCGAGGCCCGGCGCTAAGTCGCTTTAAATGTCTCATTGACAGAACATTCGAAGTAGCCAAACATCGGCGCATGTCGCTGATGCCGCAGATGCCGTTGCCGAAGTACCACCAGATCTATCTGGTGCTGCGGGAGCAACTCGATGAAGGGCGCTTTGCGGACGGCGTGCCGGGCGAACTGGCATTGATGGCCCAGTTCGGCGTGGCGCGCGTCACGGTGCGACGGGCACTGGAGCGGCTCTCGTCCGAAGGATTGATCTCGCGCACGCCGGGGCGCCGCACGCGGCTGGTGGCGCCGGCGCTGGCGCCATCGTCGAACGGCGTTGGCAGCAACGGTGCGAACGGCTCGAATGGCGTGGCTCCGGGCATGGCGCGCGCCAACCTGCGCGGCCTGCTGGAAAACCTGGTCACGATGGGCCTGCACACTTCCGTCAAGGTGATCGAGGTCGCCACCATCACCGCTTCCACACAAGTGGCGGAAGCGCTGCAGCTGAAGCTCGGCGATCCGGTGCAGAAGGCGGTGCGCGTGCGCTCCACCGGCGAGGGTCCCTTGTCCCACATCACCACCTACGTGCCGGCCGAGATCGCACGCAAGTTCGGGCGCCGCGAGCTGGCCAAGAAGCCGATCCTGATGCTGCTCGAAGAGTCGGGCGTGCGGGTCGGGCGTGCGCACCAGACCATCTCGGCGCGGCTCGCCGACAACGTGCTGGCGGAACGGCTGGACGTGGCCGTCGGCACCGCGTTGCTCGCGGTGCGCCGCCTCATCTACGACGACGCCGAGCGCCCCGTGCAATGGCTGCACGGCTTCTACCGACCTGATCGCTACACCTATGAACTCGAGCTGTCGCGCGTCGGCAGCGTCGACGCCAAGGTGTGGGTCAGCAAGGACTTGTCGGCCCAGTTCACTTAGCCCGACTCACTTAGCCCGACTCACTTAGCCAATCGACTCAGACCGATTCACTTGACTGGAACCACCATGCAAAACCGCCGCCGCTTCATCTCGCACTCCGCCGCCGTGGCTTCAGCCGTGGCCTCCACGGTCGCCTTTCCGCTCGTCGCGGGCGCGCAGCCCAAGACCGTCAAGGTCGGCGTGCTGCACCCGGTCACGGGCGCGCTGGCCTATTCGGGCCAGCAATGCCGGCTCGGTGCCCAGATGGCGATAGAAGACATCAACAAGGCCGGCGGCATCAAGTCGCTCGGCGGTGCACAGCTGGAAGCCTTGCTCGGTGATGCGCAGTCGCAACCGCAGGCCGGCGCGGCCGAGGTCGAGAAGATGAACGAGGCAGGCGTGTCGGCCATCGTCGGCGCCTTCGCGTCTGCCATCTGCCTGGCGACCACGCAGGCTGCGGCCAAGTACAACCTGCCGCACATCGTGGACGTCGGCGTGGCCGACCAGATCGTCGAGCGCGGGTTGAAAAACACCTTTCGCTTCGGTCCCGGCTACAAGAAGTCGACCGAGGTCGCGATGGCCAACCTGCTGGTGCTCAACCGCGCCGCCGGCAACCCGGCCAAGACCGTGATGATCATTCACGAGGAGTCGCTGTTCGGCTCCGGCACGGCCGCCTTGCTGGCGCGCGAATTGCCGGGCTACGGCTTCGACGTGAAGGAAGTGGTGAAGCACGCCAACCCGACGCGCGACTTCAACAACATCGTGCTGCGCATGAAGTCGATCAACCCCGACATCGTGATCCCCGCCAACTACTACAACGAGTACGCGCTGCTGGTGCGCACCATGCAGCAGCAGAAGGTGCAGCCCAAGGCGATTTTCTCGGTGCTGGGCGGGGCGGCGTCGAGCTACAAGTTCGTGAAGGAATTTCCGGACGCGGCCAACGGCATCATCGACTGCAACCACTGGTTCAACCCGAAGGACAAGCGCGCGCAGGACCTGCGCAAACGGGTCGAGGCCAAGGGCCAGTTCTTCAGCTACGAGGTCTTCATGACCTACACCGCCATGGGCCTGCTGGCCGACGCGCTGGAGCGTGCCAAGTCGACCGATCGCGCAGCGCTCATCGATGCGCTGGCATCGAGCACCTTCTCCAACCATGTCATGCCGTACGGCACGACGAAGTTCGTCAACGGCCAGAACGAAGGCGCGCAGCCGCTGATGACGCAGGTGGTCAAGAACGACATCAAGGTCATCATCCCGCGCGACTACCGCGAGGTCGAGCCGGTCTTTCCGTTGAAGGCCTGATCGCCGTCGCTTCACTTGTAGTTTTCGCTGCCGCCGCATGTTCGATCCCGGGATTCTTTTTTCGTCGACGCTGAACGGTCTGACGACCGGTGCGGTGTACGCACTCATCGCACTCGGCCTGACGCTGATCTACGGCGTGCTGCACATCATCAACTTCGCGCACGGCGCCTGCCTGATGGTGGCGCTGTACGCGGTGTATTTCATGAAAGAGCGGCTCGGCATCGACCCCTATGTCGCGCTGCCGGTCGTGATGGCCGGCATGTTCGTGTTCGGCTATGGCCTGCAGCGCATCGTCATCAACCGCGCGGGGCACGGCAAGGACGAGAACATCCTGCTGGCCACGCTCGGCATCTCGATCGTGCTGGAGAACCTGGCGCTGCTGTTCTTCAAGTCGGACACGCGCAACATCGACACGGCCTATTCGCTGAGCACCGTCGCGATCGGGCCGGCCATGATCGCGGTGCCCAAGCTGGTGGCCTTCGCGGGCGCGCTGGTGGCGTCGGCGTTGCTGTTCTGGGTTATCGGCCGCACCGACCTCGGCCGCGCCATCCGCGCCGTCGCCAAGGAGCAGGAGGGCGCCAAGCTCATGGGGATCGATGTCGAGCATGTCTACGCGATGAGTTTCGGCATCGGCCTGGCCTGCCTCGGCGCGGCGGCCTGCTTCCTGTTGCCGGCCTACTACGTGAATCCGCAGGTCGGCGGCGGCTTCGTGCTGGTGGCTTTCACCATCGTCGTGCTCGGCGGCATGGGCAGCTTCGTCGGCGCGTTGATCGGTGGCTTTCTGGTGGGCATCGTCGAGTCGCGCGGCGGCCTCTACCTGGGCGAATCGCTGGGGCAGATCGGCAGCTTCGCGATCTTCATTGGCGTGGTTCTCTTC
>CAXTCC010000130.1:0-11302 GCA_964242015.1 uncultured Variovorax sp. | reverse complement strand
ATCGCGACCAACGCCTTCAACACGCAAGGCAAGGCGGTCGACAAGATCCTCGACGAGGCCGAGCAGAAGATCTTCAACATCGGCGAGGAAGGCTCGCGCATGAAGCAGGGCTTCCAGGGCATGGATTCCCTGGTGGTCGAGTTGCTCGACCGTGTGACCGAGATGGCCGACAACCCGAACGACATCACCGGCGTGCCGACTGGATTTGTCGACCTCGACCGCATGACGTCGGGCTTCCAGGCGGGCGACATGATCGTGCTGGCGGCGCGCCCGTCGATGGGGAAGACGGCGCTGGCGATCAACATCGCCGAACACGTTGCGCTGAACGAAGGCTTGCCGGTCGCGGTGTTCTCGATGGAGATGGGCGCCTCGCAACTCGCGGTGCGTATCGTCGGTTCCATTGGCCGCATCGATCAGACCCATCTGCGCACCGGCAAGTTGACCGACGAAGAGTGGCCGCGCCTTACCGAGGCGATCGAAAAGCTGCGCAATATTTCGCTGCACATCGACGAAACACCTGGACTCACGACGAGCGAACTGCGCGCCAATGCGCGGCGCCTGGCCCGTACCTGCGGCCAGCTCGGCCTGATCGTGGTCGATTACTTGCAGCTCATGAGCGTTTCGACATCGATGAACGACGAGAACCGTGCGACAGCAGTGGGTGAAATTTCACGCGGCTTGAAGATGCTGGCCAAGGAGCTCAAGTGCCCCGTGATCGCACTGTCGCAGCTCAGCCGTGGCGTCGAAAGCCGAACCGACAAGCGTCCGATGATGAGCGACCTGCGGGAGTCCGGTGCCATCGAGCAGGACGCCGACGTGATCATGTTCATCTACCGCGACGACTACTACAACAAGGACTCTAAAGAGCCTGGCGTTGCCGAAGTGATCATCAGCAAGCAGCGGAACGGTCCTACCGGCACGATCAAGCTGGCGTTCTTGAAGCCCATTACCAAGTTCGAGAGCCTGGCGAGCGGCGGCGGGTACGAGTACTAGCGTTCGATAGCTTGTGGACGAAAAAAAGCCCACGTTGCATTCGGGCAACGTGGGCTTTTTAGTGGGCGCCTCAGGCTTAGAGCACTTCGCTGGCGAAATCTGCGAGCCGCGAACGTTCGCCGCGCGCCAGTGTGATGTGGCCCCCGTGCGGCCATCCCTTGAACTTGTCGACCGCGAAGGTCAAACCCGACGAGCCTTCGGTCAGGTACGGCGTGTCGATCTGCGCCAGGTTGCCCATGCAGATGATCTTGGTTCCTGGACCCGCGCGGGTGATCAGCGTCTTCATCTGTTTGGGCGTCAGGTTCTGCGCCTCGTCGACGATCACGTACTTGTTCAGGAAGGTGCGCCCGCGCATGAAGTTCATGCTCTTGATCTTGATGCGGCTGCGGATCAGCTCATTGGTCGCGGCGCGGCCCCATTCGCCGGCACCGCCGCCGTCGCCCTTGGCGAGGAATTCCAGGTTGTCGTCCAGTGCGCCCATCCACGGACCCATTTTTTCTTCTTCGGTGCCGGGCAGAAAACCGATGTCTTCACCGACGCTGACGGTTGCGCGGGTCATGATGATCTCGGTGTAGCGCCGATCGTCGAGCACTTGCGTGAGGCCCGACGCCAATGCCATCAGGGTCTTGCCCGTGCCGGCGGTGCCGGTCAGCGTGACGAAGTCGATGTCCGGGTCCATCAGCAGGTTCATCGCGAAATTCTGCTCACGGTTGCGGGTTGCCACGCCCCACACCGCGTTCTTGCCAGAGCTGTAGTCCTTCAGCGTCTTGAGCACCGCTGTCTTCTCGCGGATCTCGGTCACGCGGGCATACATGCTCGGTTCGCCCGGGGCTTCGAAGTAGACGAACTGGTTGATGTACAGGTTGGGAACGATCGGGCCGCTGATGCGATAAAAGGTCGTGCTCCCGCTTTGCCAGCTCTCTACCGTCTTGCTTTGCCGAGTCCAGAAGTCCGGGGGCAAGGCAAAAGAACCCGCATACAACAGGTCGCCGTCTTCCAGCGTCTTGTCGTTTTGATAGTCGTCGGCGGCCAAGCCCAGCGCACGTGCCTTGACGCGCATGTTGATGTCTTTCGACACCAGCACCACTTCCTGCTTGGGCCGGCCCGGCGCGTCTTGCGCGTACAGGTCACGCAGCGCCTGCACCACGCCGAGGATCTGGTTGTCGGCCTTGCCTTGCGGCAAGCTTGTCGGCAGGGAGTAGTCGAGCGGCGCGGTCTGGAAGAACAGCTTGCCGCCAGCGCCCCGATGGCCGGTCGAGTCGAGCCTCAGACCCTTGGTGATGTCGGCATCCTTGGCGCCAGCAAGCGCATCGAGTGTGCGGCTGGTCTGGCGGCCATTGCGCGCGACTTCGGTCGTGCCCTTCTTGTGACCGTCCAGCTCTTCGAGCACGATCATCGGCAGGAAGATGTCGTGTTCTTCGAAGCGGAACAGGCACATCGGATCGTGCAGAAGCACGTTCGTGTCGAGCACGAAGAGCTTTGCCGGGCCTGCGGATTTGGCGCGGCGTGAGCGCGTGTTGTCTTGCGGTGCACGCTCTGGGCGAGCACGCACAGTTGGCGCAGGTGCCGGTGTCTGAACCGGTGACGGTGCGCGGTCGACCCGGGCTTGGGTCGGCTCGGGCGCCAGGTCCGCCTTCACGACGGGACGTGGTTTTGTCTCGACTTGCTGGGCCGGCCCCGTGTTGGAAGCACCGCCAGCATCGGCCTGACGGCGATCGAACAATTCCAGCGGCTGCGTGCCGGCGACCGGTGCTTCGTCAGCGTGACGGCCGCCCCCGCGTCGGGGCGCCTTTTGCGATGAATGCGCTGGAGCGTCGAGCGCGTCCGGGGAGAGCAGGGCGGCGCGTTTCGTGGGGGCAGGAGGCAAGGGCATGTGGGAGGTCGCTCGCAGGATAGTAGGAACCAGAAAACGAAAAAGCCGCCTTAAGGCCAAGGCGGCTTTGTTCGGGGGATGCGGTCGTGGAGCTCAACGGCATGAGGCCATTATGCACACCACGGATGACGCAGCTGCGGCCGCTCGTGTTGCGATTGCAACAGTCAAGCGACCGCGAATCGCATCTTCATGCGGCTTTTTTCAGGGCCTTGACGGCTTTGAGTACGTCGTCGACATGGCCCGGCACCTTGAGACCACGCCACTCGGCCTTCAGAATGCCGTCGGCGCCGATCAAGAAGGTGCTGCGCTCGATGCCCTTGACCTTCTTGCCGTACATGATCTTGTTCTTGACCACGCCGAACATGTGGCACATTTTTTCTTCAGTGTCAGCAATCAACTCGAACGGCAGTTCCAGCTTGGCTTTGAACTCGTCATGCGACTTCATGTTGTCGCGGGACACACCGAACACGGTGGCACCGGCCTTCACGAAATCCTTGAAGCGGTCGCGAAACTGCATTGCTTCAGTCGTGCAACCAGGGGTGTTGTCTTTCGGGTAGAAGTACATCACCAGCACGTGACCGAGATGCGAAGTGTTCGATACCTTGAGACCGCCGGTGGCGTTGGCATCGAATTCGGGGATGGGTTTGTTGACAACGATCGCCATGAAACTTGTTTTCTCCGTTGGGTTTCACTTTGCGAGCACACTCGCTGAAGTGAAGGATTTGTCGTTGCTAACTGAGGGCAGCTCGCCGTATCGCAACCCGCGATTTTACCCCGAAAAGAGCACTATCCGCCGCCGTCGGGCGGCTCGACCAGCAGGGCCGCCACCACGTGGCGCCCCTCGCCGGCCAGGATGTTGTATGTACGGCAGGCGGCGGGCGTGTCCATCGTCTCGACACCGGTCCGTTTTGCCATCAGTGGTTGCAGCCATGCTGCTTGCGGGAACCGGATTCGCTTGCCGCTGCCGAAAATGATGAGTTCGGCGCCCAGCGCGGCGAGTTGCGCAAAATGCGCTGCACCGATCTGTTCGAAGCTGGTGCAGTCCCACTCGAAACGCTCGCCTCGCGAGCCGACCACGACGCTGCCCTCGACCTTCTCGTTGTTGATCGCGACCCAGCCGGGGCCGTGCGCAGTGAGGGTCTGAACGTCTGATTTGTCGGGCTGGAGCTTCATCTGGCAGGGGTGCGAACTGTGGTCAAATTATAGGTTTTCCCCAGTGACACGAGGCCTCGCAGGGCCTTTCGAGCAACCAGCCCGGGAGGGCGTTTCGTTTTGAAGCAACTCAAAAAATCGACCAAGCTCGCCAACGTTCTCTACGACATCCGCGGTCCCATCATGGACGCTGCCAAGCAGATGGAAGAAGAGGGCCAGAAGATCATCAAGCTCAACATCGGCAACCTCGCCATGTTCGGCTTCGACGCGCCCGAGGAAGTGCAGCAGGACATGATCCGCAACCTGCCTGCGTCGGCGGGTTACTCGGACAGCAAGGGCATTTTCGCGGCGCGCAAGGCGGTGATGCACGAGACTCAGAAGCAGGGCATTGCCGGCGTCACGCTGGACGACATCTACCTGGGCAACGGCGCGAGCGAACTCATTGCCATGGCCACCAACGCGCTGCTGAACGACGGCGACGAGTTGCTGCTGCCGGCGCCCGACTATCCGCTCTGGACGGCGGTGTCGAGCCTGTCGGGCGGCAAGCCGGTGCACTACCTGTGCGACGAGGCAACCGGCTGGATGCCCGATCTGAACGATCTGCGCTCCAAGATCACGTCGCGCACCAAGGGCATCGTCGTCATCAACCCGAACAACCCGACGGGCGCGCTCTACTCCGACGAAATTCTGCAGAGCATCGTCGACATCGCGCGCGAGCACGGGCTGGTGATCCTCGCCGACGAGGTCTACGACAAGGTGCTGTACGACGGCGTGAAGCACACCGCCATCGCCAGCCTGAGCACCGACGTGCTGACGCTCACGTTCAACTCGCTTTCCAAGAGCTACCGCTCATGCGGCTACCGCGCCGGCTGGCTGGTGGTGTCGGGCGACAAGAAGCAGGCGCTCGACTACATCGAGGGTCTCAACATGCTCTCGAACATGCGGTTGTGCGCCAACGTACCGGGCCAGTGGGCAATTCAGACCGCCCTGGGCGGCTACCAGAGCATCAACGACCTGGTGGGTGACGGCGGTCGTCTGCGCCGCCAGCGCGACCTGGCGTACGAACTGATCACCGCCATTCCGGGTGTCAGCTGCGTCAAGCCGGTGGCCGCGCTCTACATGTTCCCCAAGCTCGATCCGAAGGTCTATCCGATCGACGACGACCGCATCTTCTTTCTCGAGTTGCTGAAGGAAACCAGGGTCATGCTGGTGCAGGGCACTGGCTTCAACTGGGCCACGCCAGACCATTTCCGCATCGTGTTTCTGCCGCACGAAGAAGATTTGCGCGAAGCGGTCAGCCGCATTGCCAAGTTCCTCGAGCGCTACCGTACGCGCAACGCCTGATTTTTCGACAAGATTCCCAAGAAATGAAACCCATCCAAGTAGGCCTGCTCGGCATCGGCACGGTCGGCAGCGGCACTTTCAAGGTGCTCGCACGCAACCAGCAAGAGATCAAGCGCCGCGCCGGTCGCGGCATCGAGATCACGATGGTCGCCGACCTCGACACCGAGCGTGCGAGAGCGGTCGTCGGTGACGGCGTGCAGGTGGTGAACGATGCACGTGCCGTCATCGCCAACCCCGACATCGACATCGTGGTCGAGCTCATCGGCGGCTACGGCATCGCGAAGCAACTGGTGCTCGAGGCGATCGCCGCGGGCAAGCATGTGGTCACCGCCAACAAGGCATTGCTCGCCGTGCACGGCACCGAGATTTTTGCGGCCGCGCATGCCAAGGGCGTGATGGTCGCTTTCGAAGCGGCCGTCGCCGGCGGCATCCCGATCATCAAGGCGCTGCGCGAGGGCCTGACCGCCAACAGCATCCAGTGGATCGCCGGCATCATCAACGGCACGACCAATTTCATCCTGTCGGAGATGCGCGACAAGGGCCTCGACTTCACGACGGTGCTGAAAGAAGCTCAGCGCCTCGGCTATGCGGAAGCCGACCCGACCTTCGACATCGAAGGTGTCGACGCCGCGCACAAGGTCACGCTGATGAGCGCCATCGCCTTCGGCATTCCGGTGCAGTTCGACAAGGCGCATGTCGAGGGCATCACCAAGCTCGCGGCGCAGGACATCAAGTACGCCGAGCAGCTCGGCTATCGCATCAAGTTGCTCGGCATCACCAAGCGCACGCCCACCGGCATCGAGCTGCGCGTGCACCCGAGCCTCGTGCCGTCGAAGCGGCTGCTGGCGAACGTCGAAGGTGCGATGAATGCGGTGGTCGTGCACGGCGACGCGGTCGGCACCACGCTGTACTACGGCAAGGGCGCAGGCAGTGAGCCGACCGCCAGCGCCGTGATCGCCGATCTGGTCGACATCACGCGCTTGCACACGGCCGATGCCGCGCACCGCGTGCCGCACCTGGCCTTCCACCCGGATGCCATGAGCGACCTCAAGGTGTTGCCGATGACCGAAGTCGTCACCAGCTACTACCTGCGCCTTCGCGTGGCCGACCAGGCCGGCGTGCTCGCCAAGGTGACGGGCCTGCTGGCGACCGCCGACATCAGCATCGACGCCGTGCTGCAGCGCGAAGCCGACGAAGTGGGTGGCGAGGGCTCGACGCAGACCGACCTCATCATCCTTACGCACGACGCGCGCGAAGGCACGGTCAACGACGTGATCGCCGAACTGCAGGCGCTGCCGACAGTGCTGGCGCCGATCGTGCGGATTCGAAAAGAAGAACTGAGCTGAGTGGAGCGCTGAGCAACCTGAAATGAACTACTTCAGTACACGCGGTCATCCCGACCGCAAACGCTTCTGCGAGATCTTGCTCGAAGGTCTGGCGCCCGATGGCGGTCTGTACCTGCCCGAGCGCTACCCGCAGGTCGATTCGGCCATGCTCGCGAAGTGGCGCGATCTGCCTTACGCCGAACTTGCCTTCGAGATCCTGTCGCTCTACATCGACGACATTCCACCGGCTGACCTGAAAGCACTGTGTGCGAAGACATACACCGCTGAAGTCTTCGGCAGCGATGAGATCGTGCCGCTGCGCGAACTCGAAGACGGCTTGTATTTAGAAGCCTTGTCGAACGGCCCGACGCTGGCGTTCAAGGACATGGCGATGCAACTGCTCGGCAACCTGTTCGAGTACGAACTGGCACGCCGCGGCGCCGAGCTCAACATCCTCGGTGCGACCAGCGGCGACACTGGCAGCGCCGCCGAATACGCGATGCGCGGCAAGAAAGGCGTGCGCGTCTTCATGACCTCGCCCGACGGGCGCATGAGCCCGTTCCAGCAGGCGCAGATGTTCAGCCTGCAAGACGCCAACATCCACAACATCGCGATCGCCGGCGTGTTCGACGATTGCCAGGACATCGTGAAGGCGGTGTCGAACGACCTGGCCTTCAAGCGCAAGTACAAGATCGGCACGGTCAACTCGATCAACTGGGCACGCTTGCTGGCGCAGGTCGTCTATTACTTTGCCGGGTACTTTCAGGCAACGCCGGCACCGAAGGACGGCAACGACAAGCAGGTGAGCTTCGCGGTGCCCTCCGGCAACTTCGGCAATGTCTGCGCCGGGCACGTCGCACGGATGATGGGCTTGCCGATCCATACGCTGGTGGTCGCGACCAACGAGAACGACGTGCTCGACGAGTTCTTTCGCACCGGCGTCTACCGCGTGCGCACCGCGGCCGACACGCACGAGACCTCGAGCCCGTCGATGGACATCAGCAAGGCCAGCAATTTCGAGCGCTTCGTGTTCGACCTGCTGGGCCGCGACGCCAAGCGGCTGCATGGCTTGTTCGACACTGAACTCCCGCGCACCGGACGCTTCGATCTGAGCGACGATCCGGCGTTCGCGCAGGCCGGCGCTCGCTTCGGTTTCAAGAGCAGCCGCAGCACGCACGCCGACCGGCTCGCCACGATCCGCGACACCGACAAGCGCTTTGCCACGCTCATCGATACGCACACCGCCGACGGCGTCAAGGCCGCACGCGAGCACCTCACGCCCGGCGTGCCGATGATCGTGCTCGAGACTGCGCTGCCAATCAAGTTCGCTTCCACGATCGTCGAAGCGCTCGGTCATGAGCCCGAGCGGCCAGCGCGCTTCGAAGGCATCGAGGCGCTGCCCAAGCGCGTCGTCAAACTGCCGGCAGACGCCGAAGCCATCAAAGCCTACATTGCGCAAAATTCCGACTGAGTCGCCATGAAAGCGATCGGCTTTGCCGGCTACTCCGGCGCTGGCAAGACCACCTTGGTCGAGCGGCTGATACCGATGCTGAAGCGTATGGGCCAGCGCGTCTCGGTCGTGAAGCACGCGCACCACAGGTTTGACGTCGACCATCCGGGCAAGGACACCTATCGCCATCGTGAGGCGGGCGCCTTCGAGGTGGTGGTCGCGTCGGACAAGCGGCTCGCGCTGATGCGCGAGTTCGAAGCGCCGGTGCAGCTGTCGGTGCACGATCTCATCGCCGAACTCGACCCCCGGATCGACTGGGTCTTCGTCGAAGGTTTTCGGCACGCCGACCTGCCGAAGATCGAAGTCTGGCGAGCGGCTCAGGTCGGCGAGGCGCAGCGCACGGCGCACTACCTCGACGATCGCTTCATCGTCGGCATCGCGACCGACGATGTGACCCGGCTCCCGGCGCCCACGCCACTGCCGGTGTTCGACCTGAACGACGCCGAGGCGCTGGCGCGTTGGCTGATCGACAGTGGCGAGCGCTTCGAATACAACCAGCACCATGCCTGAATCCGTACCCCCCGCAACCAACGCGCGTCCGCCGTTGATGCCGCTCGACGAGGCGGTCGCCAGCCTGCTCGCCAAGGCCGCGCCCGTGCTCGGCACAGAAAGCGTCCTGACCTTCGAAGCAGACGGCCGCGTGCTGGCGCAAGACGTCGTGTCGGCGCTGACCGTGCCGCCGCGCGACAACAGTTCGATGGACGGCTACGCGGTACGCGTTGCCGATTGCGTCGGTGCCGAGGCGGTCTTGCAGGTGACGCAGCGCATTCCGGCCGGCACGGTCGGCTCGGCTTTGGCGGCGGGCACGGTGGCTCGGATCTTCACTGGCGCGCAGATTCCAGAGGGCGCCGATGCGGTCGTGATGCAGGAAGACACAGCGGCCTTGCCACCAGACGGCGGCCAGGGCGGCCTTGGCGGGCTGGGCAGTGTGCGCATCATGGTCGCGCCGACCACGGGGCAGTGGATTCGCCGCGCCGGAGAAGACGTCGCTGCCGGCGATGTCGTGCTCGCGCGCGGCGAACGTCTGACGCCCGCCGCGCTCGGCTTGGCCGCCAGTGTCGGCTTCGATCGATTGACCGTGGCCAGGCGCCCGCGCGTCGCGCTGTTGTCGACCGGCGACGAACTCGTGATGCCCGGCGAGGTGGCGCCGGAAGCGATGAAGCCGGGCTCGATCTACAACTCGAACCGCTTCTTCATGCGCGCGCTGTTGCACCGCCTCGGTTGCGAGGTCAACGACCTCGGCATCGTGCCCGACAGGCGCGATGCGACCATCGACGCGTTGCGCACGGCGGCCGCCAGCAACGACCTCATCATCACAACCGGCGGCGTGTCGGTCGGTGAAGAAGACCACATCAAGGCCGCCATCCAGGCGCTCGGCGAACTTCAGCTCTGGTCGCTGTCGATGAAGCCGGGCAAGCCGTTCGCCTACGGCAACATTCGAGGCACGCACATCACCGGGCTCCCGGGCAATCCGGTGTCGAGCTTCATGACCTTCCTGTTGCTGGTGCGGCCCTTCATCCTGACCTTGCAAGGTGCGTCGCGGGTGGCGGTCGAGCCGGTCGCGATGCGCGCCGATTTCGACTGGCCTCGCCCCGATCGCCGGCGTGAGTTCTTGCGCGCACGCCGCAATGCCGCAGGCGGGCTCGACCTGTTCGCCAACCAGAGTTCCGGTGTCCTGACCTCCGCCGTGTGGGGCGATGGCGTTGTCGACACGCCGGCCGGACGCCCGATCCAGAAGGGCGACACGGTGCAGTTCATTCCATTCGCTTCGCTCATTGCATGAGCGCTCCATGATCGCCAAAACAAGCACGTCCATGAAGATCTCGATTCGCTACTTCGCCTCGGTTCGCGAAGCCCTCTCAAGGTCCGGCGAATCCGTCGAGACGCATGCCGAGACGCTCGCGGCGCTGCGCGACGAATTGATCGGCCGCGGCTCACCGTATGCAGAGGCGCTGGCGCGCGGCAAGGCAGTGCGCATGGCGCTGGACCAGGTCATGAGCGCGGAGAGCGCTGCATTGGTCGAGGGCGCCGAGGTGGCGTTCTTTCCCCCGGTGACTGGCGGCTGAACGGGCGATTTCGTGTCTGACCGACCACCTTCTCGCGTCGTCGTCCAGGTCGCAGACTTCGACCTCTCGACCGAGATCGCCAAATTGCGCGCAGGCAATTCGGCCATCGGCGCCGTATGCAGTTTTATCGGCACAGTGCGCGACCGCAACGACGGATCTGACGTGGCGTCGATGGAACTCGAGCACTACCCGGGGATGACCGAGAAGGCGATCGAGGCCATGATCGACGAGGCGCATCGGCGCTTCGACATCCTCGGCGCCCGCGTGATCCATCGCATCGGCCTCTTGCAGCCGCTCGACCAGATCATGATGGTGGCAGTTGTTTCTGCGCACCGCGGCGAAAGCTTCAAGGCGTGCGAGTTCCTGATGGACTATCTGAAGACGCAGGCGCCGTTCTGGAAAAAAGAACAGACGCCGGAGGGCGCGCGCTGGGTCGATGCCCGCGTCGCGGACGACGAGGCGCTGGCGCGCTGGGGTATTTCCTCGGCCAACGGCTGAATTCAACTTCGCTTGCGCCTGCGCAAGGCTCGGCAGCGCGGTTGCGGCTACAACGAGGTGGTAAAGGCGCCGCTGCGCCAGCGATGCGAGGCCGACGGTCGCTCGCCCTTGAAGGTCGTGCAAACGACCTTATTTCGAATGCAGGAACTCAAACCATGCGCCAAGACAAACTCACCACCAAATTCCAGGAAGCGCTGAGCGACGCCCAGTCGCTCGCGCTCGGCAACGACAACGCCTACATCGAGCCGGCCCACTTGCTGGCGGCGATGCTGCGGCAGGACGAAGGCCCGCGTGCGCTGCTCGAGCGCGCCGGCGTCAACGTGCCCGGCCTGTCGCAAGCGGCCGAAGCCGCCATCAAGAAGCTGCCGCAAGTGCAGGGCAACGACCAGGTCCAGGTCGGGCCCGAACTCGGCAAGCTGTTGCAGGCCACCGAGAAAGAAGCCATCAAGCGCAACGACCAGTTCATCGCGGGTGAACTCTTCCTGCTGGCGCTGGCCGACAGCAAGGCCGACATCGGCAACCTGGCGCGCAGCAACGGCGT
>CAXTCC010000129.1:2712-11343 GCA_964242015.1 uncultured Variovorax sp. | reverse complement strand
GCCGACAGGAACTGCGCCACCAGCGTGTCGCCGTAGCGGTCGACGATCAGGCCCGGCAACCCGTCGGCCTCGCCATGCACCAGCCGCATGCCGTCGCTCTGGATGTCGAACAGCGCGCGCGCATCGACTGCCTTCTTGCAAAGCGAGCCCAGAAATCCAGCGTCGATGCGCTGCGTTTCGACGAAGCTCCAGGCCCGTGCACGGATCTTCGACACCGGGCTGAACGCCGCCCATGCCAGAAACTGCCCGTCGTGCGACTCGACTCGCACGGTCTCGCCCGCATCGGCCGATCCTCTGGCGATCGCCGATTCGAAGATCCATGGGTGGCGGCGCTGCAGCGAGCGCTCCTTGCCGGGCCGGAGGCGGAGGTTCTTCATTTGTTCTTGTCTTGCCTGGCCTTGGCCCGGGGATGAAAGGCGTCGTAGGTCTTCGCCAGGTGTTGAAAGTCGAGCCGGGTGTAGACCTGCGTGGTCGTGATGTTGGCGTGGCCCAGCAACTCTTGCACCGCACGCAGATCGCTGCTCGATTGCAGCACATGGCTGGCAAAAGAATGGCGCAGCATGTGCGGATGGACCGGCGCTGCGAGGCCGGCTTTCAGGCTGCGTGCGCGCAGTTGCTTCCACACCGCGTGTGGCGACAGGCGCGTGCCCTTGGCGCCGATGAACAAGGCGACAGCATCGGCCGGATCGCGCTCAGCAGCCGTCGCCAATGCAGCGCAGTCCGCGCGCACCGCCAACCAAGCGCGCAGCGCCTCCCCCGCCTTGGCGCCGACCGGCACGCTGCGGCGCTTGCTGCCCTTGCCGAGCACGCTGGCTTCCATGGCATCGAGGTCGATCCAGCCGCGCGCCGTCGCACTGGCGCGAACATCGAGCCCGGTCAATTCACTCACGCGCAGGCCGCAGCCATAAAGCAGCTCGACGACGGCGCGGTCGCGTGCCTCGGTCCACGGGTCGGCCTCGGTGTCGTGCAGATCGGCAAGCTGCACCGCGTCGTCCACCGCCAGCGCTTTGGGCAGCGGCCGGCCTGCCTTCGGCGCCTTCACGTCCTGCACCGGATTGCCGACCACCAGCCCTTCGTTGCCGAGCCAGCGAAAAAAGCTGCGCCAGCAAGAAAGAATGAGCGCGATGCCGCGCGGCTCGTGACCGGCGCTGTGCAATTGCGCCATCCAGCGACGCACGTGCGCGGTCTGCACCTTGTCGAATGCCAGCTTGGCTTCGGCCGCTTTCTCCGACAGCGTCTTCAGATGAATCGCATACAGCTCGACCGTGCGCGGCGCCAGCCGGCGCTCCACGCGCACGTGCTCCAGGTATCTTTTGACCAGCGCGGGATCAGCGGAGGTAGCCATGCGCTGCATTGTTGATGATGGCCAGCGGCTCGCGCAACGCGCCCTTGAACGCCATCCCCCAGCGCAGCCAGCAACTCGTCGGCGCAGCGGCGTATTGCACGTCGAAGAGGCGGTCGAAACCACTGGCATGCGCAAGCCTCTGTGCGCGCCACAGGTGATACGGCTCCGTCACCACGATCACGCTCTTGACGCCCGCCGCCTGCAGCACCGTGGCCGACAGCGCCAGGTTTTCGCGCGTCGATTGGGACGCCGGCTCGAGCATCGTCGCTCCCGCATAGCCCGACTGCACCGCATGGGCACGCATGACCTCTGCTTCGACGCGGCCGTCTTCGCTGTCGACGCCGCCCGAGAACACCAGGCGTTGCACTTTGCCGGCCGACGCGAGTGCGAGCGCGGTGTCGACACGTCCGGTCAGGCAGGGATTGGGCTTGCCGCGCAGGTAGGCGCGATTGCCCAGCACCAGCGCTGCATCGGCGGCGCGTTCAGGCGGATGGTCGAGCCGGTCGACGGCATTGCGCCAGACCGTGATGGCGATCGCGACGTAGACGAACAGCAGCGCCGCCAGCAAGAGGACGACGACGCCGACCCATGAGGCGAGCCAGGGCGCGACCCGGGGCCAGCGGCGCGGCCAGCCGATCAAGGCCGCAGTCGCGACAGCGCGCCCGAGGCCAGCTCGGCGATGCGCTCCAGAAAGTCCGTGCCCATGTCGGAATTGAATCGCTGTGCGTCCGGCGACGACAGGATCAACATGCCGAAGGCCGGCGACTCGGCCTCGGCCCGCAGCGGAATCATCGCGATCGACACGGCCGCCCGCGGCTCTGCCAGCCATTGCGTGGCCTCGAAGCCGGAATTCAAGCCGCAGTACGGCGCGGTGAGCGAGGTGGCGAGCGCCTTCACGTCGTCGCTCACCCACTGCGCATAGGGCTCGTTGAGGTAATCGTTGTCGCAATCCCATATCTTGATGGCCGCTTGCGGCACCAGAAAGAGCGACTGCAACTCATCGACGATGCGATAGGGCACGCCGCGCGGATCGCGCGTGGTCAGCAGGCCCGCCGTCCAGCGTTGCAGCCGATCGGACGCGACCACGTTCTCGGTGCCGTGCCGGATCATGTCCATCACCCGATGCTCCAGGGCCTTGATCTTTTCGCGCAGCATTTCAGCCTGGCGTTCCTGCAGGCTCACCGCGCGATTGCCGTGCGGGCTGGTGAGTTGCACCTGGCCCAGGAGCTGCGCATGCCGCTCGAAAAAATCCGGCGTGTTGGCCAGGTAGTTGGCGATGTCGTCTTCGGTGATCGGGTTCATGGCGGCGTTGTTGTGAATGTTGTGGGGCATGGCGGATCGATCAATCAGGTCAGAAGGTTCAGGGATCAGGCGAAGTCGGGGACTTCGCCATCAGGAATCTCGATATCGCCTTCGAAGACGGTGGTGGCAGGGCCGGTCATCAGCACAGGATGACCCTCGCCGGCCCACTCGATGGTGAGCACGCCGCCATGCGTTTGCACATCGACCCGCGCATCGAGCAGGCCCAGGCGAATGCCCGCGACCACTGCGGCGCAGGCACCGGTGCCGCAGGCCAGCGTTTCGCCCGCGCCGCGCTCGAAGACACGCAACGCGATGTGGGCGCGGTCGATCACCTGCATGAAGCCGGCGTTGACGCGCTGCGGAAAGCGAGGATGGTGCTCGATGAGCGGACCCTGCACGGCCACCGGCGACGATTCGACGTCGTCGACCAATTGCACTGCGTGGGGATTGCCCATCGATAACACGGCGACAGAAACGATCGCACTGGAAGCATGCGTACCGAGCGCCAAGTGCCATTGCTCCCAGGCGCCCTCGACGACCGGCGTGAGACCAGCCGCATCGAACGGCACCCGCGCCAGCTCGAAGACCGGCGCCCCCATGTCGACCGTCACGCGGCCGTCGGCATTCATGCGCGGTTCGATCACGCCTGACAGCGTTTGAACCCGCACCGTGTCCTTTGTGGTCAACCCGTGTTCGCGCACGTAACGCATGAAGCAGCGCGCGCCGTTGCCGCACTGCTCGACCTCGCCGCCGTCGGCGTTGTGAATGACGTACTGGAAGTCGATGCCTGCCGCGGGCGACGGTCGCACGGTCAGGATCTGATCGGCACCGACGCCGAAATGACGATCTGCGAGAAATCGGTACTGAGCCGGACTCAACGCCAACGCATCCTGCGTCTCGTCGATCACGACGAAGTCGTTGCCAGCCCCTTGCATCTTGGTAAATCGGATTCGCATCGGCGGATTATCGGCGGCATGCCGGCAGCCTCGACTCAGGCGCACAAAGGCTCGGCGACAGCTGAACGCGCCATCGTCCTACCGCGGTGGCCGGCACCAACGCCAATTTGACGAATCCTTCTGAAGCCACCGTTCGTATAACAAAGGCATCGGTGGTGTTTTACCGTCAGTGTTTCAGTCCCCATTCATTTCGGAGTTCATTTCATGACCAAGACCCTGTCCGTCCTTCTCGCTGGCCTTTTCGCTGCCGGCGCCTATGCCCAACCCACCCCGCCCGGCGTGCCGGTGCCACCCAACACCCCCGGCTACGCCAGCGACAAGGCAACGCAGGCCGGCGAAATGCGAAAAGACCGTCGCCCTGCGGGACGCGTGAAGACACCCGGTGGCGACGAGCCCAAGGCACCCGAAGGCGGCGCCATCGGCACCGACAAAGCCGCTGTCGCCGGCGAGGCCCGTGCCGAAACGCGTGACCAGCGCCGCCCTGGCAAGCGCCCGAGCACGCAAGGCGGCACGCCCAAGTAAAAGCTTCGCCGCAGATAATGCGGCGATGGTTCGTTCAACCCAACAACTCCATTCGCCGCGCGAGCCTGCGCCGTTGCGCGCAGCCGCAACCGTCTTGTTGCTTCGCGACACGTCCGACGGTCTCGAAGTGTTGATGACACGGCGCTCATCGAGCGCCAGTTTCGCGCCCGGCGCCTACGTTTTTCCAGGCGGCCGTATCGACGAAGCCGACACCTCGGCACGCCGCATCGCGACGCGTCGCCGCACGCAAAGCCGCGTTCAGCTCACGCAAGCCATCGCCGCGATTCGCGAAAGCTTCGAAGAGCTGGGCGTGCTCCTCGCGCACCATGCCGATGGCAGCCCGGTCACGGCTTCCGAGATCGCCGACATGGACCGCAGCACCGCATCGACGACCGTCGCCTTTGCCGAGCAATGTGCCGCGCGCGGCCTGTTACTGTCGACCGACAAGGTCTTCACCTTCGCGCACTGGATCACCGACCGCGATCTGCCGAAGCGCTTCGATGTGCCCTTTCTGGTCGCGCGCATGCCCGAAGGGCAAACCCCGATCGCCGACGAGACCGAGCAGTTCGAGCCCTGCTGGGTGCGGCCGGCCGATGCGCTGGAGCGCCACAAGGCCGGTACCTTCTTCATGATCTTCCCGACGGTGCGCACGCTCGAGCGGCTCGCCGCCTACGGCAACGTCGACGCGGTTCTGGGCGCCTGCATCAACCGTGCTGGCGGCGAAGGCCCGCTCTGGACCAGTTGCCCGCGTGCCGGCCTGCTGGGCGGCGAAGACGCGCGCTACATGGAAACCGATTCGCCCTACGGTGAGCTCGCGCTGGTCTGTCCCGATGGCCAGATTCTTCACACGCTCGACTGGCAAAACGAAGCGCCGGTACCGCTGCTCAAGAACCTGCAACGGCTCACCGCGCCCAACCCGAGCGCGATGACCGGCCCCGGCACCAACAGCTACATCGTCGGTGATGCCACGACCGGCTACATCGTGATCGATCCGGGCCCGAACGACTTCGACCACATCGGTCGGCTCTGGCGCGCGACGCAGGGCGACGTCCGGATGATCGTGTGCACGCATTCGCATGCCGACCATTCGCCGGGCGCTGCGCCGCTGCAGGCGCTGTGCAAGACGCGGCCGCCGATTCTCGGGCTGCCATCCGCCACCACCTCGCGCCCGACGGCGCGCTTCACGCCCGACCGGGCACTGCACGACCACGAGCGGCTGACGCTTGCGGGGCCGACGGCGTCAGAGAAACACACCTTGCGCGTCATCCACACGCCGGGTCATGCGGCCAATCATCTGTGCCTGGTGCTCGAGGAAGACGGCTTGTTGTTCTCGGGCGATCACATCCTGAACGGCAGCACGACAGTGGTCGATCCGCCGGACGGCGACATGACGGCCTACCTCGACTCGCTCGATACGCTCGACCTCGCCTGCGCGAACGACAACGTCGAGTTCATCCTGCCGGCGCACGGCTATGTGATCGGCAGTCCGCGTGAAGCCATCGCGATGCTGAAGGCGCACCGCCTGCGACGCGAAGCCAAGGTGGCGGCCGCCATGCGCCGCTTGCCTGAAGGCAGCGTCGAAGACTGGGTGCCGCTCGCCTACGACGACGTGCCCGAGCGCATGTGGCCGGTGGCCGCGCGATCGCTGGCCGCACACGTCGAGCGCCTGCAAAGATTGGCGGCGCCATGAGCACCACGGCCGACGAAGGCATTCGCCTCGCCAAGCGCGTGGCCGCAGCCGCCGGCTGCTCGCGTCGCGAAGCGGAACTGCTGATCGAAAGCGGCGCGGTGCGGGTCGACGGCGAGCCGGCGCTGGTACCTCAATCTCGCGTCCGTGAAGGTCAACGCGTCGACATCGAACCCGGCGCGCGACCGCAACCGGTGATGGCGGTGACGCTGCTGTTGCACAAGCCGGCGGGCACCGAAACGGATGCGGCGCATCGCCTGCTCTTCGCGGCCAACCACCACGAGCCGGAGCGGGCGGGCTTGCGCTTTCTGCCGCACCACGTGAAGGCGCAGCGCGTGATGACGCCGCTCGAAACCGGCGCCAGCGGGCTCGTCGTCTTCACGCAGGAGTTCCGCATCGAACGCAAGCTGCAGGAAGACGCCGGCGTGATGGAGCATGAAGTGATCGTCGATGTCGCTGGGCCAGTCGGACCTGAGATCCTGAATCGGCTGGAGCGCACGCCGGCACGGGTGAGCATCGGCCAACAGGGTGAAGGCCACACCGGTCTGCGCTTTGCCTTGAAGGGTGCTCGGCCGGGGCAGATCGCCCACATCTGCGACGGCGTGGGACTGCGCATCCTGTCGATGAAGCGCATTCGCATCGGCCGTGTGCCGCTGGCCGGCTTGCTGCCCGGTCAATGGCGTTACCTGCTGCCGAGCGAACGGTTCTGAAAGCCGTGCTGACGTCGCCGAAAAATTAGTGTGAAGCGCGCCTGTACGCCGGATTCTGTGTACCGGCGTTCTTGCGAACGTCGGCATGACCGCCATTAATCTGGGCCGTTCGTCGCCGAACGGCTCGGTGCCACCTACCCGCCAGCTCAGCGGAACCACCTCGACACTGGCCTACTTGGTGTTGCTGCGCGCAGAGATTGCCCGTTTCACCCGGCGCAGGGTTGCCCCTTCACCGACTCGTCTCTGTTGCTCTGATCCTCACCTCGCGGTGGAGAGCCGTTAGCTCCTGCGCTGTCCTGTGCAGTCCGGACGTTCCTCCAGTGCCTGGTTTCCCAGATTGCACCAGCGGCGGTCCAGCGTGCTTCACGCGGCGATTATCGCCACAATGATCTTCTGCCCAGATTCCGCAGATCAACGAAGGAGACTCCCATGAAAGCCGACACCATCCTCGCCACCATCGGCAACACGCCGCACATCCGCATCCAGCGCCTGTTCGGCAACCTCGCGAAGCCGGGGCAACAGGTCTGGATCAAATCGGAACGCGCCAATCCCGGCGGCTCCATCAAGGACCGCATCGCCCTCGCGATGGTCGAAGACGCCGAGAAGTCCGGCGCGTTGAAGCCCGGCGGCACCATCATCGAACCGACCTCCGGCAACACCGGCATCGGCCTGGCGATGGTCGCGGCGGTCAAGGGTTACAAGCTCATCCTGGTGATGCCGGATTCGATGTCGGTCGAGCGGCGCCGCCTCATGCTGGCTTACGGCGCGAGCTTCGACCTGACGCCGCGTGCCGGCGGCATGAAGGCCGCCATCGCGCGTGCCGAAGAGCTGGTCGCCGGCACGCCCAATTCGTGGATGCCGCAGCAGTTCAACAACCCGGCCAACGTCGAGGTGCACGTGCGCACGACCGCCGAAGAAATCGCCGCCGACTTTCCCGACGGCGTCGACGTGTTGATCACCGGCGTCGGCACCGGCGGCCACATCACCGGCGTCGCCAAGGTGCTGAAGGCGAAGTGGCCGAAGCTCAAGGTGTTCGCGGTCGAACCGGTCGCGTCGCCCGTGCTCTCTGGCGGCAGCCCGGCGCCGCACCCGATCCAGGGCATCGGCGCCGGCTTCGTGCCGAAGATCATGGACGTCACCCTGCTCGACGGCGTGATCCAGGTCGATGCCGAACCGGCCCGCGAGATGGCACGCCGCAGCGCCGCCGAAGAGGGCACGCTCGTCGGCATCTCCTCCGGCGCCACGCTGGCAGCCATCGCGCAGAAGCTGCCGGAGCTGGCGGCCGATGCGGTGGTACTGGGGTTCAACTACGACACCGGCGAGCGGTATTTGTCGGTGGATGGGTTCTTGCCGGCGCTGCCGGGCTGAGCGCGAGCGGCCGGTATCATCGCGGGCCTTCACCGCACTGCCCGATCGACACGGGCCGCACGCCATGATCCGCCTTTCTGAGCTCAAACTCCCACTCGACCATGCGCCCGACGCGCTGCCCCAGCTCATCGCGCGCACGCTCGATGTCGATGCGAGCGGCATCCAGTCATTCAACGTCTTCAAGCGCAGCTTCGACGCGCGCAAGGTCGAGCTGCTGACGGTCTACATCGTCGACGTCGCGCTGGTCGATGCGCAGCGCGAAGCCGCCTTGCTGACGCAACATGCGGCGAACCCGCACATCCAGCCCGCGCCCGACATGGTGTGGCGCGCGCCGTCGCAGGCGCCGGCCGATCTGCCGCTGCGCCCGGTGGTTGTCGGCTTCGGGCCCTGCGGCATTTTTTGCGCGCTGGTGCTGGCGCAGATGGGCTTCAAGCCGATCGTGCTGGAGCGTGGCAAGACAGTCCGTCAGCGCACCCGCGACACCTGGGGCTTGTGGCGCAAAGGCGTGTTGAATCCGGAGTCGAACGTGCAGTTCGGCGAAGGCGGCGCCGGCACGTTCTCGGACGGCAAGCTCTACAGCCAGATCAAGGACCCGCGCTTTCTGGGGCGCAAGGTGATGGAAGAGTTCGTCAAGGCCGGCGCGCCGCCGGAGATCCTCTACGTCGCGCATCCGCACATCGGCACCTTCAAGCTGGTGAAGGTCGTGGAGACCATGCGCGCCGAGATCGTCGCACTGGGCGG
>CAXTCC010000129.1:0-2612 GCA_964242015.1 uncultured Variovorax sp. | reverse complement strand
TCAAGCTGGTGAAGGTCGTGGAGACCATGCGCGCCGAGATCGTCGCACTGGGCGGCGAGATCCGCTTCGAGCAGCGCGTGACCGACGTGCACATCGAGGACGGTCATCTTCGTGGCTTGTCGGTGCTTGACCAGGCCACCGGTACGACGAGCGAATTGCGCGCCGACCACGTTGTGCTGGCGCTCGGCCACAGCTCGCGCGACACCTTCGAAATGCTGCACGCGCGAGGTGTGCATATCGATGCCAAGCCGTTCTCGATCGGCTTTCGTGTCGAGCATCCGCAGGGCCTGATCGACCGCGCGCGATGGGGTCGGCACGCCGGCCATCCGCTGCTCGGCGCGGCCGATTACAAGCTGGTGCACCACGCCAGCAACGGCCGCGCGGTCTACAGCTTTTGCATGTGCCCAGGTGGCACGGTGGTCGCCGCGACCAGCGAGCCAGGACGCGTGGTCACCAACGGCATGAGCCAGTATTCGCGCAACGAGCGCAACGCGAATGCGGGCATCGTGGTCGGCATCGAGCCGAGCGATTTCCCGGGCTGGACTGCGAATGAAAAGGGCGACGCGTTGGCCGGCATGGCGTTGCAGCGCGAGCTCGAATCCAACGCCTTCTTGCTCGGCGGCAGCAACTATCGCGCGCCCGGTCAACTGGTCGGCGACTTCGTCGCGGGCAAGCCGTCGACCGGGCTCGGCAGCGTCGAGCCCTCGTACAAGCCGGGCGTGACGCCGACCGACTTGCACGGCGCCCTGCCCGCCTACGCGATCGAGGCGATGCGCGAGGCCTTTCCGGCGTTCGGCCGCAAGATCAAGGGCTTCGACCTGCACGACGCGGTGTTGACCGGCGTCGAAACGCGCACCTCGTCACCCATCCGCATGACGCGCGGCGACGACTATCAAAGCCTCAACGTGCGCGGGCTGTACCCGGCCGGCGAAGGGGCAAGCTATGCGGGCGGCATCCTTTCGGCGGGGGTCGATGGCATCAAGGTGGCCGAGGCGGTGGCGCGCGGCGTGCTCGCGGCGTCCCATTGAACCGTCCCGAACACGCTGCGAACACATCAAGAAAGCACAGCGATGACTGAAGACGACTTTCACTACTACGAGCCCGCCAGCGGCCACGGCCTGCCGCACGATCCGTTCAACGCGATGGTCGGGCCGCGGCCGATCGGCTGGATCTCGTCCAAGAGCGCGGCGGGCGTGCTGAACCTCGCGCCCTACAGCTTCTTCAACGGCTTCAACTACACGCCGCCGATCATCGGCTTCTCCAGCATCACTGCGAAAGACAGCCTGCACAACATCCGCGAAACTGGCGAGTTCGGCTGGAACCTGGCGACGCGGCCATTGGCAGAGCAGATGAACATGTCGTGCGCTGCGGTACCTGCCGATGTCGACGAGTTCGCGCTCGCCGGCCTCACGCCGGTGGCGTCGAGAAAGATCGACGTGCCGCGCGTGGGCGAGAGCCCGGTGTCTTTCGAATGCAAGCTGACGCAGATCGTGCAGCTGCAAGCGGCCGACGGCACCGCCATTTCGAGCTGGTTGGTGCTGGGCGAAGTGGTCGCGGTGCACATCGCGCGGCGGCTGTTGAACAATGGCATCTACGACACCGCGGCGGCCGAGCCGATACTGCGTGGCGGTGGCCCAGCGGACTACTTTGCAGTGACCGCCGACAATCGCTTCCTGATGCGCCGTCCGCGCTGACCCGAGACAACCGATTTTTCTTGCAAGCGACCCCATGACCGAAGACGCCATCCAGACCGAACCCACCGCGGTGAACACGCCCGTTGCAGCGGCCCAAGACACGACCACTGCAGCCGAGGGCGCCCCGTCGAACGCAGCGACGGAATCGAACGAGCCGCGTCGCGACCCGCGACCACCGCGCTCCGGCCGCGGTGGACGAGGAGGAGGCCAGAGGCCGAACGCAGGTCAGCAACCACAGCAGGAACGGCAGCAGGGACCGCAAGGACAACGCGGTCAGCCACCACACCAGGGCCGGCAGGGCCAACCGGGCGACAGGGGCAACCAGGGCCAGCGCGACCAGCGCGCGCCCCGTCCGGCGCGCCAGGTGCACCCGGTGCTGGAGCAGCTGTTCGAGCTGCATCCCAAGCTGTTCGGCGCCCGCTTCCTGCCGCTGAAGCTCGGCACGTACGAAGACCTGATCGCACGCCATCCCGACACCTTCAAGACCGAAGAACTGAAGATCGCGATGGGCTTGCACGCGCGCTCGACGCGCTACCTGGAGAGCGTCGCCGCCGGACATGCGCGCCACGACCTGGACGGCAACGCGGTCGAGCCGGTCGCACCCGAGCATGTGCACCACGCGATCCTCGAGGTCTTCAAGCGCCGGCAGGCACGCTCCAAAGACGATCTGCGGCCGCAGTTGCAGGAGCGAATCATCGCGGCGATCGAAGCATCGGGAATGCCGCGCGAGGTCTACGCCGAGCGAGTGCGTGCGCGCGATGCGGGCGCCAATGCGGCGCTGGACGAAGCACTGGCCGAACTGGGGCGCCAAGCCGCCAAGCGCGAGGCGCTGCTGCGCGCCTTCGAAACGAGCGGCAAGGACGAAGCGGGGTTCGCCGACATGTACGGCATGGACCCGGCCGAAGTGAAGCGCACGCT
>CAXTCC010000128.1:0-11674 GCA_964242015.1 uncultured Variovorax sp. | reverse complement strand
TCTGGCGCACGCGCAGGAAGTCGGCACCGGTGCGGTCCATCTTGTTGACGAACGCAAGGCGCGGAACCTTGTACTTGTTGGCTTGGCGCCAGACGGTTTCCGACTGGGGCTGCACGCCGCCGACGGCGTCGTACACCATCACCGCGCCGTCCAGCACGCGCATCGAGCGCTCGACTTCAATGGTGAAGTCGACGTGGCCGGGAGTGTCGATGATGTTGATGCGGTGCTCGTCGAACGTGCCCGCCATGCCCTTCCAGAAGCAAGTGGTAGCAGCCGAAGTGATCGTGATACCGCGCTCTTGCTCTTGCTCCATCCAGTCCATCGTCGCAGCACCGTCGTGCACTTCGCCGATTTTGTGGTTCACACCGGTATAGAACAGGATGCGCTCGGTCGTCGTGGTTTTACCAGCGTCGATGTGCGCAGAGATACCGATGTTGCGGTAGCGCTCGATGGGGGTCTTGCGTGCCATGAAAATTTACTCCGTTAACGGATGAAAGCCCGCCCACCACACGGTGGGTCGGGCTTCCAGCCAGTCTGATTTGAGGGACGGTTTAGAAGCGGAAGTGGCTGAAAGCCTTGTTGGCTTCGGCCATGCGGTGCACTTCGTCGCGCTTCTTCATCGCGCCGCCACGGCCTTCCGTGGCTTCCATGAGTTCGTTGGCCAAACGCAGGGCCATCGACTTTTCACCGCGCTTGCGAGCGGCTTCCTTGATCCAGCGCATCGACAGCGCCAGACGACGGACCGGGCGGACTTCGACCGGAACCTGATAGTTCGCACCACCCACGCGGCGCGACTTCACCTCGACCATGGGCTTCACGTTGTTGATGGCCATGGTGAAGGCTTCGACCGGGTCTTTGCCCGGGTTCTTCTTCTCGATTTGCTCGAGCGCACCATAAATGATGCGCTCGGCGATCGCCTTTTTGCCGCCTTCCATGATCACGTTCATGAATTTGGACAGCTCGACATTGCCGAACTTCGGGTCCGGCAGGATTTCACGTTTGGGGACTTCGCGACGACGTGGCATGTTACTAACCTCTTTGCTTCAGTTGGCACCGTTTCCGGCACCGCGAGAGCCAACAAGAACTCTCACTTACTCGACCCGACATTGGGTCACTTCGCTCGATGTGCCCGCCAAGGCAACCGAACACCGTTTCTGACGAAAGAAAGCTTTAAGCCTTCTTGGGGCGCTTGGCGCCGTACTTGGAACGCGACTGCTTGCGGTCTTTCACGCCTTGCAAGTCGAGCGAACCACGCACGATGTGATAACGCACGCCGGGCAAGTCCTTGACACGACCGCCACGAACCAGCACGACGCTGTGTTCCTGCAGGTTGTGGCCTTCGCCACCGATGTACGAGATGACCTCGAAGCCGTTGGTCAGGCGCACCTTGGCAACCTTACGCAGCGCCGAGTTCGGCTTTTTCGGGGTCGTGGTGTAGACCCGGGTGCAGACACCGCGACGCTGCGGCGAGTTCTGCATGGCAGGGCTTTTCGAATTGATCTTTTCGACCGTTCGACCCTGACGCACCAGTTGATTGATGGTTGGCATGAATGAATTAGTCCCAAAACGGCATTCCGGGCAGATTCCTCGTCGTGACGCGAGGGACCTGGAATGCAAAAACGTGAAACCCTTCGAAATAGCGCCGAGCGCCGTCGAAGGCGCCTCGGGAATTTCCGAAAAGCCCACGAGTATAGCAGCCCGGCACTCACCGGCCAAGCCTCTCGCCTACTTGATCCAGAGCCGGATAGCGTCCCAGGCGCGCCCGAGGATGCCGGCTTGCGCCACCGGTTCGAGCGCAATAAGGGGAATGTCGGCCAGAGACTGGTCGCCGAGCGTCACTTTCAACGATCCGACCGCCTGGAATCTGGTGATCGGCGCCACCAGTGGATCAGGGCGTGCAACCTGGGTCTTGATTTTGTTGGCCGAGCCCGACGGTACCGCCACCACGATCGCATCCGGCCGGCCGAGCTTGATGGTGTTGACTTCGCCCTTCCAGATGGCAGGCGTGGCAACCGGCTGATTCGCATCGAACAGACGCACATCGTCGTAGGCGGTGTAGCCCCAGTTCAACAGCTTTTGCGACTCGTTGGCGCGCGCCGTTTCGCTGGACGCGCCGAGGATGATCGACAGCAGCCGGCGGCCACCCGGCAAATTTGGGAAATCCCGCCTGGCAGTGGCGATCATGCAAAAGCCGGCCGCATCTGTGTGCCCGGTCTTCAACCCATCGACCGTCGGATCCCGAAACAACAGCACGTTGCGATTGGTGTCGTTCGTGGACGGCGTACCGGGATAGCGGTACTTCTTGATCGCGTAGTACTTGGCTTCTTCCGGAAAATCGCGAACCAGGCGCGTGGCCAGAATGCTCAGGTCGCGTGCTGTAGTGACGTGGCCCGGCATCGGCAGCCCTTCCGGGTTTTTGTACACCGTGTTGCTCATGCCGAGCGCCTTCGCTTGCTCGTTCATGAGCGCCACGAAGTGCTCCAGCGTGCCGCCAACGCCCTCGGCGAGCACATGGGTCGCGTCGTTGCCCGACTGCACGATCATCCCCTTGATCAGGTCGTCGACCGGCACCTGCATCTTCGGGTCGATGAACATGCGCGGACCGGGCATCTTGGAGGCATGCAGCGATACCGGCATGGTCTGGGCGAGCGTGATCTTTTTGGCGCGCAAGGCGTCGAAGACCAGATACGCCGACATCAGCTTGGTGAGCGATGCGGGCTCGACCGGCATGTCGATGTCTTTTTGCACCAGCAGCTGATTCGCCGTGACGTCGAGCAACAAATAACTGCGCGCAGCGACTTCGGGCGGCGTCGGAACTTGCGCGTTTGCAATCAGGCCGAACGATGCAGCAGCCACCCACATCAGCGCGCGAAGCGCGATGGACAAACGATTCATTGGGGGTCGAAAAAGACGAAAACTAATCCGCGCGAAGGTGGCGAACGACGAGCTGCTTGAGCAACGGCAATTGTCCGTGAAAGAAATGGCCGCCTCCGGGAACGACTGTGACCGGAAGTGACTGTGGCCGGGCCCAGTCCAACACGGCAGCGAGCGGAACGGTGTCGTCGAGTTCGCCATGCACCATCAGCGTCCGCTCGTGCGCCGCCTCCGGCAACGGTCCTGGCGGCACCCGCGCAACGCTTGCACCGACCAGCGCCACGCGCTGGACATCGCGCACTTGCCACAGCGCACCCAGCGTGTTCATCGCCACAAAGGCGCCGAACGAAAAACCCGCGATGGCGAGGACGCCGTCCGGCGCGACCTGCTCGATCACGGCCCGCATATCGTCTGCCTCGCCACGCCCTTCGTCGTGCGCGCCTTCACTTTCGCCGACACCGCGAAAGTTAAAACGCACTGCCGTCCAGCCCGACGCAACGAAAGCACGCGCCAAGGTCTGAACGACCTTGTTGTCCATCGTGCCGCCGAAGAGCGGATGCGGATGCGCAATGACCGCGACGCCGCGCGCCTGCGTGCCCGCCAGAGCAGCATCGCGCTGCGCTTGGATCACTCCAGCGGCGCCGCGCAGGCTGAGCTTCTCGGTTTGCGAATTCACGGCTCAGCGACCCACGTCGGGTGGTAGCAGCAGGCGATCGACGACACGGCCGTTCTTGAGATGCGACTCGACGATTTCGTCGATGTCCTCGTTATCGACGAAGGTGTACCAGACGGCCTCCGGATACACGACTGCCACCGGGCCACCGGCACAGCGATCCAGGCAGCCCGCCTTGTTGACACGCACCTTGCCGACGCCTGAGAGCCCCGCTTCCTTGACCTTCGACTTGCATCGATCGAAGCCTTGCTGCGCGTCGTGCATCGCGCACGAATCCTCGCCGTTCTTGCGTTCGTTGAGACAGAAAAAGATGTGGCGTTCGTAATAGCCGCCAGCAGCTGGCGACGGAGATGGAAGACTGGACATCTGCAGATTCTAGGATTGCCGCGGCCGACGAGACAGCACAAGCAACACGTACCCCAGCGTCACGAAAGGCCAGAGCCAGCCGAGCCATTGCGACAGCCCGTGAAAGCGGATGAAGCGGCCCTGCTCCCACGTCGCCAGGGTCTGCGCGAAGTACGCGCTTTCAGGCGCCTGGTTCAGCAAGCTCAAGTGCAGCACCAGCGCAATCAGCAGCAACGCTGCCAGAAAGCGGCGCGGCGCGCCGAGCAGCAGCACGCCGACGAAAACTGTCGCAGCGATGCCGATTTGCACCGGCAGGCTCAGCCAGGCCCAGGCATGCTCGGGACCATAGCTGAGCGCCGCCGACAGCGCAGTGGTTGCGATCCCCATGCCCAAAGTCAATGGAAGCAGCATGGCGCGGCGCACGACCGAGCGCGTCACCATGAAGGCCAGCAGACAAGGCACCAATGCGCCGAGCATCACGCACAGCAATTCGACGCCCGGCACCAGCGGTTCGAGCTCGAACTGGCGCACCGGCATCCAGTCGATGAAGGGCGTGTCTTGCAGCCATTCGGCGACGCCGGTTTCCATGCGCTCGAAGACCTGTCCCAGCCCGAAGGTCACGGCCGCCGGGAACAGCAGTGCGGCTGGCCACAGCGCAAGCAGTACCAATGCGCCCCGTGAGTCTTCGACGAACCAGGCTGTGCGGGCACGACTCCAGTGCGCCACCGCGCCAAAGCGCTCCAGGCCCGCGGCCAGCGTTGCGCCCACCAGTGCGCCGACCGTGTTGAGGCCGAAATCGACGTTCGAGGGGATGCGCGCGGGCAGGTAGCTCTGCAAAGTTTCCATCGCGAAAGAGATGGCACCCGCTGCCAAGGTGGCGCGCAGCACGGCGCCAAAACCACCCGCGTCCGAACGCGCACGCAGCACGGCCAGCGCCATCAGGAAGCCAAGCGGCACATAGCCGATCACGTTGACACCCAGGTCGAAGCCGGTCCAGTACTTCGGCCAAGGCGCCGTCAGGTAGGCCCATGGTGCGATGCCCTGGTCGCGCCAGTCCGCGAACGGATACAGACTGGCGTAGACGATGAGCGCCGCGTATGCCAGGGAAAGCGGTAGCGCAGCGGTCTTGTGCGAATCCGCCACGTTCAAAAGGGTTTGACGACGACAAGAATGACGATGGCCGTCAGCAGCAACACCGGCGCTTCGTTGAACCAGCGATACCACTTGTGCGTATGCCGCGCGGTGCCAGCATCGATGCGCCGCAGCAGCACGCCGCACGCGTGGTGATAGCCGATGACAGCGAGCACCAGCACCAGCTTGGCATGCATCCATCCGTTGCCCGGCCCGCGACCGATGCCGTAACCCAGCCAAAGCCAGAGCCCTAAGGCGAGCGCCGGGACGGCCAGCACCGTGGTGAAGCGCAACAACTTGCGGGCCATCAATAACAGCCGGGCACGCTCGGCGACCGATTCCGGCGGCACCATCGCCAGGTTGACAAAAATCCGGGGGAGATAGAACAAGCCGGCGAACCAGCTGGCGATGAAGACGATGTGCAGCGATTTGACCCAGAGCATCGCGGCAGTTTAGTGGCGTGAGGCGAGCAACCAGCTGACCGAGGGCTTGCCCGGCATGCAGGCAAAAAAAAGCCCGGCGTCAAAACGCCGGGCTGGGAAGCCCTTTTGCTGTCACACATCAAGGCACCCGCTCAGGGAGGAAAAGCGGGGAGCGGCAAGCCGCCCGAGACGCAATTTAACAAAGCGCAAACGACCTATCAAGCTTTGAGTTAACTATTTTTTGACGTTCTGTGCGGGAAAGCCAATACGAAAGCCTTCATTTCCGGGCTTTTGCGGCACCAAAAGTCGTCCAAACGACAATCACGACGCTGGCGCAGTTCGGGCACAATTTTCAGCATGACCTTTCACGCCTCCTCTTTCGCTGCATTTCCGGCAGGTCGACCTCGCCGCTTGCGTCGCGATGCTTTCACACGAAATCTCGTACGTCAGCACGCGCTCACATCGCATGATTTGATCTATCCAGTCTTCGTGCAGGAAGGAACGCAGCGTCGGGACGCGGTTGCGTCGATGCCTGGCGTCGAGCGCTTGAGCCTCGACCTGTTGCTGCCGGTCGCTGAAGAATGCGTTGCGCTGGGCATCCCGGTGATGGCGCTGTTTCCGGTGATCGACGCCAAGCTCAAAACGCCGGCAGGTGACGAGGCCTTCAACCCTGACGGGCTCATCCCCCGCGTGGTGTCGGCGCTGAAATCGCGCTTTCCTGAACTGGGTGTGATGACGGACGTCGCGCTCGACCCCTACACCAGCCACGGTCAGGATGGCCTGCTCGACGACACCGGCTACATCCTCAACGATCCGACCGTCGAGGTGCTGGTGAAGCAGGCGCTCACTCAATCGCAGGCAGGCGTCGATATTGTGGCTCCCAGCGACATGATGGATGGGCGCATCGGTGCCATCCGCTCGGCCCTCGAAGCCCGGGGCGACATCCACACCCGGATCATGGCCTACAGCGCCAAGTACGCGAGCGCCTTCTACGGCCCGTTTCGGGACGCCGTAGGCTCTGCTGCCAACCTGGGCAAGAGCAACAAGAAGGTCTACCAGATGGACCCTGGCAACAGCGACGAGGCATTGCGCGAGGTCGCCATCGACATTGCCGAAGGGGCCGACATGGTGATGGTCAAACCCGGCATGCCGTACCTGGACATCGTGCGCCGAGTGAAAGAGGAATTCCGCGTACCGACCTTCGCCTACCAGGTGAGCGGCGAGTACGCGATGTTGAAGGCAGCGGCGCAAAACGGCTGGCTCGACCATGACGCCGTCGTGCTGGAGAGCCTGCTCGCGTTCAAGCGCGCGGGCGCGGACGGCGTGCTCACCTATTTCGCGCTCGAGGCCGCCCGCTTGCTGCAAAAACAATAGCGCAATGCGCATTTTCAAGATCACCGGCTCGCGGGTCGAAGAGCACGACGCGCTGGCGCCGCTGGCCGCGCCCGGTGCCTGCGGAGACGACAGCTACTTGTGGCTCTCGCTCACGCGCGACGAGTTCCGTGCCGCACTGGTGGCGGTGCAGGGCATTCTTCAGGCGGTTTGCGGTACGCAGTTGGTCGACCTGCATGTGGCCGATCTGTTGAACGACCAGCTGCCATCGCACTACGACTACACCTCGCTCTACGACGTGCTGGTGTTTCGTCGACTGGCCGCGCGCGACGGTGCCATGCCCACGGCCGCTACCGCAGGGGCTGAGGCACAAGCCGGCACCACGGCGCGCGGCGGGCCGCCGGTGCTGCGCCGCATCGACACGCGACCGGTCGGCTTCGCGGTGTTCGACCGCGTGCTGCTTTCGGTCCATCCGTTCGACGCGGCGGTGCGTGATGCCTACGCGGCAAAACTCCTTGCTGCCGCAACCGACGGCATGAACGGCGCGGCAGCATCGCATATCGCGGACCCCGCACTCGACGCGCGCGCCATCAGCGCCCGCATGCCGACCAGCCCCGCAGATTTGATGCTTCGCATCGTCAATCACATCGTCGACGGCTATCTCGATCTGCGGCGCGACCTCACGACCCAACTCGACCATTGGCAAGCGGAGCTCATCGAGCCGAAGAGCCGCTTCACCAACTGGGGTGCGCTGATGGAGGCACGTCAGTCGCTGCGCCATCTGGGCGACATCTGCGAAGACCAGCGCTCTGCGATTCAGGACTGGATCGATGCCCAGGAGACGCTGCCCGAGCCCGAGACCAAACCAGAACAACGGGAGCGGGATCTGCTGATGGTGCGCAGCCGCGATGCGCTGGAACACATCGAACGTGTGGTCAACCATGTGCGACGCCTCGAGCAGAACGCCGAAACGGCGGTGCAGATGCACTTCAGCATCCAGAGCCATCGCACCAACGACATCATGCGGGTGCTCACGGTGCTCACCGCAGTGTTCCTCCCGCTCAACCTGATCGCCGGCATCTTCGGCATGAACTTCGAGTTCATCCCGCTGGTGCACAAGGCAGATGGCTTCTGGGTCGCGATGGGTTCGATGCTCGCGGTCGCGGTGGCGCTGGTCCTTGTCTTCTGGCGCAAGCGCTACCTGACGCGCAGTGCGCGCTGAATCACGACCTCACGAACGACGCACGCGAAAAAGCCGGCCCTGCTTTCACAAGGCCGGCTTTTCAGACTCAGTCGCTGATTACAGAGCGGCTTGGCGCGTGAACGACACCTTGGCCTTGCGGTACTGCGCCGGGACCTGGTCACGGTAGAACGCACGGCGATCCAGGCTCTGCAGAGGGTTGTGCGCGCTGGCGACAGCCTCCGAGCGCACCACCGCGCGGTCAGCGGTCGAAGCAACCACCTGCACGCCCGAGTTCGCGCCTTCGGCATACGGGTTGTCGCTGTGTGCGGCCGTCACGGCTTGGGCTTGCACTTCAGCGCGGCTGGCCGACGAGGTCAGTGCGTGCACGCCTTCGTAGGTTTCAGCCTGAGCACCTGCGGCAGCGAACAAGGCAAGGGCTGCGGCGGCGATGATTTTCGAGGTCTTCATTTCAAATTTCCTTCAACGGTTTGGATGATTTCGAACCGGTCTTGGGTGGGTGTCGCTTCCTGATTTGGAAGCGACCTCCTCGCTCGGGGCCCTGTTCACCCAGATCAACTTGATGGCTGGTCTGTGGGATGAAGTTTGAACCGAGAATGGCAGGGAAAACCCCCAGAAAAAGAACCTCGGCGTTCGCACTCTGGAAACAATGACCTCCTTATCGGACCGCCTCGATGGACAGCTTCGACCTCATCAAAACCTTCCATGAAGTGGCGGCGCGCGGCAGCTTTTCCCGCGCTGCGACCGCGCTCGACATGTCCAAGGCGACAGTCAGCAAATACGTGGCCGAGCTTGAAACGCGCTTCGGCGTTCGCCTGCTCAATCGCTCGACGCGCTCGGTCAGCCTCACCGACGCGGGCCAGCTGTTGCTGGAACGAAGCAAGCCGGTGATGGAGATGGTGGCGTTGACGACCGCCGAGTTGCAGGAGCACGCCAGCAAGCCGCGCGGTCGGCTGCGCGTCTCGGCGCCCCACGGCATGGGTCAGGGCGACCTGCCAAAGCTCATCGGACAGTTCATGGGCTACTACCCGGACGTGAGCATCAGCCTGCATCTGAGCAACCGGGTCGTCGACATGGCAGAAGAAGCCATCGACGTGGCGCTGCGCTTCGGCCCGATCGAAGACGACAACCTGATCGTGCGCCGGCTCATGCTGATGAAGCTGGTGCTGTGTGCCTCGCCCCGCTACTGGAAGAAGCACGGCAAGCCGGCGCATCCGTCGGAGTTGACGCAGCACGATGCGCTGACGCACTCACGCCTCGGGATGCACCCGCACTGGCGCTTTCAGGTCGACGGCAAGCCGCTCGACGTGCCGCTCAAAACGCGGATGGACGCGACCGAGGCCGGCCCGCTCATCGAGGTCGCGATGCAGGGCTTCGGCGTGACCTACCTGCCGGCACTGATCATCCAGCCGCACCTCGACCATGGCGAACTGGTGCCGGCGCTCGAGGAGTTCGTGCGGGACGACATGTGGTTGTCGGCCGCCTACCTGCAGCGGCGTCACAACAGCGCCGCGTTGCGGGCGTTTCTGGACTTTCTCGAGACGCGCATCGGCACGCGCAGCACGACCAGGAAGCGCTGACCACGACGCCAGGCGGCGTCTGTGCGCTGGCTCAGGCCAGGTGCTTCGCGAAGAACGCCAGCGTGCGGTCTTTCGCGAGCTTGGCGGCTTCGGCGTTGTACGAGCCGCGCTGCTCGCAATTGAAGCCATGCCCGCACGCATACACGTGCAGTTCGACGTCCGGATGCGCCTTCTTGAAAGCGTCGACAGTGTCGAGCGGAATCCAGTGGTCGTTGTCGCCGAAATGCGCGAGCACCGGCACCTGCGGCTCCAGCGCGCTTTCTTCGGGCGTCGTCATGCCACCGCCGTAATACGGCGCCGCAGCAGACAGGCCCGAAACCTTGGCAGCGGCGCGCCAGGTCAGCAGGCCGCCCCAGCAGTAGCCGACGATCCCGACCTTGCCGGCACGCGCCGCATACTCCACCGCGGCCTGAACGTCCTGCAGCACGCCTGGTTTCGGCAGCGCTTCGGCGGCAGCTTTCAACGCCGAGCCGGCTTTCATGTCCTCGTCCGAATAGCCCAGTTCGACGCCCGGCTTGATGCGCTGGAACGTCGACGGCGCCACGGCCAGATAGCCCTCGGCGGCGTAGCCGTCGGCCACAGAACGGATGTGCGAGTTGACACCGAAAATTTCCTGCAGCACCACGACGGCGCCCTTCGGCGTGCCCTTGGGCTCCGCAACGTAGGCCGGAAAGGTGAAGCCGTCTTTGGCGGTGAGATCGATGAATTGACCCATGGTCATGCTCCTTTGTTGGATGGATTTTTGTTCGAGCGCAGCGCCCGCTCGACGAAGTCGAGCCGGTCCTGGCCCCAGAAGATTTCGCCGTCGATCACATAGCTCGGCGCACCGAAGATGCCGATGTCGATCGCCTCCTGCGTGTACGCCTCGTAGCGTTCCTGCACGGCCTGGCTTTGCGATTGATCGTTGCGTTGCTCCGGCAGCCCGCATTCGGCAACCAGCTCGGCCAGCACCTTCGGGTCACCGATGTTGCGCTCTTGAGCCCACACCGCGCTGAACACGGCAGCGCACAAGCGCATCGCAGCCTCGGTGCCGTCTTTCATGTCGACCGCGATGATGAGCTTGGCCGCGTCGTCGCCGGCGACTGGAAAGAATTTGGGCTTGGGATGCAGCGGCACGTCAAGATGGCTCGAATAGCGGGCGAGTTCGAGCAGGCGGTAGGCCTGGCGCTGCGGCGCCCGCTTGCCCAGCGGCAAGCCGCCCGACACCGGGTACACGCTGCCCAGGTCGACTGGTCGGACGCGCACTGTGGCGCCCGCGGCTTTGGCGATGGCCGCAAAGCGCGCGTGACCAAGGTAGGTCCATGGGCTCTGTGGCGCGAAGTAGTAGTCGATCGTGCGTGTCAAAGGTGCCTCCTTGTGATGTCGCGGTGATGTAATCGGTTTTTAACTGACGCGCAGCTTTTGTGCAGGAGGCAGGCTTTGGAACAGGTGCTCTTGATCACCGGTGGCAGTCGCGGCATCGGTGCCGCCACCGCCTTGCTGGCCGCACGTCGCGGCTATGCCGTCGCCGTCAACTATGCCAGCCAGTCGCTCGCTGCCGACGAGGTGGTGCGCGCCATCCGTGCCGAGGGCGGCACGGCGATCGCGGTGCAGGCCGATGTCGGCGACGAAGCGCAGGTCATGGCGATGTACGAAAAGGTCGATGCAGAGCTCGGTCGACTTACCGCGCTGGTCAACAACGCGGGCGTGGTCGACGTGCAGTCGCGAGTCGACCAGATGTCCGTCGCCCGGCTCGAACGCATGCTGCGAATCAACATCATCGGCAGCTTCGTCTGCGCCCGTGAAGCCGTGCAGCGCATGAGTACGCGGCACGGTGGCGCGGGCGGCGTGATCGTCAATCTGTCGAGCGCTGCGGCGCGGCTCGGCGGACCAGGCCAGTACGTCGACTACGCCGCAAGCAAGGGTGCCATCGACACCTTCACGATCGGCCTTGCCAAAGAGGTGGCCGACGAAGGCATTCGCGTCAACGCGGTGCGTCCGGGCCTGATCGACACCGACATCCATGCTTCCGGCGGTCAGCCCGGCCGCGCAGCCGAACTGGCGCCTGCCGTGCCGATGAAACGTGTCGGCAGCGCGCAGGAAGTGGCCGAAGCGATCGTCTGGCTGCTGTCGCCCG
>CAXTCC010000127.1:1181-11836 GCA_964242015.1 uncultured Variovorax sp. | reverse complement strand
CGCGGCGAGTTCGAAGAGCGCCTGAAGACCGTGCTGAACGAACTCGCGAAGGACGAAGGCCAGACCATCGTCTTCATCGACGAGCTGCACACCATGGTCGGCGCCGGCAAGGCCGAGGGCGCGATGGACGCGGGGAACATGCTGAAGCCAGCGCTGGCGCGCGGCGAACTGCATTGCGTCGGCGCGACGACGCTGGACGAATACCGGAAGTACATCGAAAAGGACGCCGCTCTCGAGCGGCGCTTCCAGAAGATCATCGTCGGCGAGCCGTCGGTCGAGGCGACCATCGCCATCCTGCGCGGCCTGCAGGAGAAGTACGAAGTGCACCATGGCGTGCAGATCACCGACCCGGCCATCGTGGCCGCGGCCGAGCTCTCTGACCGCTACATCACCGACCGCTTCCTGCCCGACAAGGCGATCGACCTGATCGACGAAGCAGCCGCCAAGATCAAGATCGAGATGGACTCCAAGCCCGAGGTCATGGACCGGCTCGACCGTCGTTTGATCCAGCTGCAGATCGAGCGTGAAGCGGTGCGGCGCGAGAAGGACGAGTCGTCGCAAAAGCGCTTCGGCCTGATCGAGGACGAGATCGCCAAGCTGCAAAAGGAGATCGCCGACTACGACGAGATCTGGCAGGCCGAAAAGGCGCAGGCCCAAGGATCGAAGACAGTGATGGAAGACATCGACAAGATGCGCTTTCAGATCGCCGAGTTCACGCAAAAGGGTGACTTCAACAAGGTCGCCGAGCTGCAGTACGGCCAGCTGCCGGCGCTCGAAAAGCGTCTCAAAGAAGCGCAAGAGAGCGAGACGAGCAAGGGCAAGTCGAGCGCGCCGACATTGCTGCGCACGCAGGTCGGCGCCGAAGAGATCGCCGAAGTCGTGGCGCGCGCCACCGGCATCCCGGTCGCCAAGCTGATGCAGGGCGAGCGCGACAAGCTGCTGGTCATGGAAGCCAAGCTGCACGAGCGCGTGGTCGGGCAGGACGAGGCCATCGGTGCGGTCGCCAATGCGATTCGCCGTTCGCGCTCCGGCTTGAGCGACCCGAATCGGCCGACCGGCTCGTTCCTGTTCCTCGGCCCCACGGGCGTCGGCAAGACCGAGCTCTGCAAGGCGCTCGCCGGCTTCCTGTTCGACAGCGAAGACCACCTGATCCGCGTCGACATGAGCGAGTTCATGGAGAAGCATTCGGTCGCGCGGCTGATCGGCGCGCCGCCGGGCTATGTCGGCTACGAAGAAGGCGGCTACCTGACCGAGGCGGTGCGTCGCAAGCCCTACAGCGTGCTGCTGCTCGACGAGGTCGAGAAGGCGCATCCGGACGTGTTCAACATCCTGCTTCAGGTGCTGGACGATGGGCGGCTGACCGATGGCCAGGGCCGCACCGTCAACTTCAAGAACACCGTGATCGTGATGACCAGCAACATCGGCTCGCCGATCATCCAGGCGATGGTCGGCAAGCCGACCGAGGAGATCAAGGAAGCGGTCTGGGACGAGCTGAAGAACTACTTCCGCCCCGAGTTCCTGAACCGCATCGACGAGACGGTGGTGTTCCATGCGCTCGACGCGAAGAACATCGAATCGATCGCAGCGATCCAGCTCAAGGTGCTGCAAGCGCGTGTCTCGAAGATGGACATGGCGCTCGAGGTGTCGCCAGCGGCGCTGGCCGAGATCGCCAAGGTCGGCTTCGATCCGGTGTTCGGTGCGCGGCCGTTGAAGCGCGCGATTCAGCAGCGCATCGAGAACCCGCTGTCGAAGCTGCTGCTCGACGGCAGCTTCGGGCCGAAGGACACGATCCATGTGACGACCGACCCGATCCATTCGCCGGGCAAGTTCGAATTTGCCCGTACGGTGCGCACGGGCGATGTCGGGGAACCAACGGCGGAGACGGTGGCCTAATCGTGATGATGAACTTCATCCTTCGCCTGGTTCTTTTCATGCTGGGGCTGGTCTTCGCGGCCAGTCTCGCCGTCGCGGTGCTTCTGCTCGCGGCGGTCTGGGGCGTGCGCTCCGGCTGGGCACGGCTCACCGGCCGCCCCGTCACGCCGTGGGTCATGCGCTTCGACCCCGGTGCTGGCTTCAACCGATTCCGTGCGGCGAGTCAGCCGGCCGAGCCGTCGGCCGGCGACGTGGTCAGCGCCCGCGCGCTGGGCGAATCTTCGGAGCGCCCGGTGCGGGTGCACGGCGTGGGCGGTGGCGTGACCGACGTCCAGCCGAAGTCGGCGCCCTGATTCGCTGATCTCTCGATCAACTCTCGGTGATCTCTATGCCGCGTGTGACTGCACGCGGCGTCGAACCCCGTCAAAATCGACTCTCCGCGCCCGCCGCCGAATGCGGCACCACCCTGGAGAGATTGACATGACCCAACGCGACATCTTCGTGGTCGGCACCGCCCGCACCGCCATCGGCACTTTCGGCGGCTCGCTGAAGGATGTGCCCAACACCCAGCTGGCCACCACCGCCGTCAAGGCCGCCCTGCAGCGCAGCGGCGTGGCGCCCGATGCCATCGGCCATGTCGTCATGGGCAACGTGATCCCGACCGACGTGAAGGACGCCTACCTCAGCCGGGTCGCCGCCATCGATGCCGGCTGCCCGATCGAGACGCCGGCCTTCAACGTGAATCGCCTGTGCGGCTCCGGCCTGCAGGCGATCGTGTCGGCGGCGCAGGCTATCGCGCTCGGCGACTGCGACATCGCCATCGGCGGCGGTTCCGAGTCCATGAGCCGCGGCCCGTACTTCGACACCTCGGCCCGCTACGGCGCGCGCATGGGCGATGCGGTGCTGGTCGACTACATGCTCGGCATCCTGCACGACCCCTGGGAAAAGATGCACATGGGCATCACCGCCGAGAACGTGGCGGCGCGCTACAACATCTCGCGCGGCCAGCAGGACGAACTGGCGGTGATGAGCCAGCAGCGCGCCGCCGCCGCCATCGCGGCCGGCCGCTTCAAGGAGCAGATCGTTCCGGTCGAAGTCAAGACGCGCAAGGGCATCGTGCTGTTCGACACCGACGAGCACGTGCGTGCCGACACCACGATGGAGACGCTGGGCAAGATGAAGCCGGCCTTCAAGAAAGACGGCCTGGTGACTGCCGGCAACGCCTCGGGCATCAACGACGGCGCCGCCGCCGTGGTGCTGGCCGAAGGTTCGCGCGTGCAGGCGCTCGGCCTCAAACCGCTGGCCCGGCTGGTCGGCTACGCGCATGCCGGCGTCGAGCCCGCGTACATGGGCATCGGTCCGGTGCCGGCCACGCGCAAGGTGCTGGAGCGCACCGGGTTGAAGGTGAGCGACCTCGACGTGATCGAGTCGAACGAAGCCTTCGCAGCGCAAGCTTGCGCGGTGATCCAGGAGCTGGGGTTCGATCCGGCCAAGGTCAACGTCAACGGCTCGGGCATCTCGCTGGGCCACCCGGTTGGTGCGACCGGCGCCATCATCACGACCAAGGCGATCGCCGAGCTGCATCGCACCGGCGGGCGCTATGCGCTGGTGACGATGTGCATCGGCGGCGGGCAGGGCATCGCGGCGATCTTCGAGCGAGTCTGAGCGGGCGATGCCGCTGCGCAAGCCGATCCTCGTCGACGAGAACGAAGTCGAGCTGAGTGCCATCCGTGCGCAAGGCGCAGGTGGACAAAACGTCAACAAGGTTTCGAGCGCAGTGCACCTGCGCTACGACATCCCGGCAAGTTCGCTGCCCGACGACGTCAAGGAGCGGCTGCTGTCCCTGCGCGACAACCGCATCACGCAGGAAGGCGTGCTGGTGCTGAAGGCGCAGCAGCACCGTACGCAGGAGATGAACCGCAACGACGCGCTGGCGCGTTTGCAGGAAGTGGTCGACAGCGTGGCCGCGGCGCCGCTCGTGCGGCGTGCCACCAAGCCGACCTACGGTTCGAAGCAGCGCCGGCTCGAAGGCAAGAGCCAGCGCTCTGAAATCAAGAACCTGCGGGGACGCGTCCAGGACTGAGCCTGGCCTGGCCGCGCAGCCGCACGATCTGCAGCGCGACGCCGACGAGGAACAGCGCCAGCAGGACACCAGTCGCCGCCTTCAACTCCGGTGCGTCGGGGCTCGACAACAGCGGCGCGCCGAGCGGCAACCGCGTCGAGGTTTCGGTGATGGCCGGAATCCAGTGGAACAGGAAGGTCGCCGAGTACGCGATGGTCTCGACGTAGCGCGACCATGTGCCGAACTTGCCTGAGCCCGCTGCCCAGCCGACGGCCAGCGCCACCAGCGTGATGATGCCCAGCGCGTGCGGTTTGCCGAAGCCACCATGTTGAAAGATGCCGAAGCCGGTGAGGCAGGTCAGCACCGTCGTCCAGAAATACCATCGCCCCGCCAGCGTGCGCAGGCTGATCTCCTTGTAGCGCGCGAAGGCGATGAAGCCGGCGGCGACGGCCACCAGGCTGATGGCGGTGTGCACGACACCGAGATAGGTCAATCCAGCGATCATTCTTGATTTCCTCCTGGCCCGACGCGGGCCGCCAACATTGTGTTGCGCACACAAGCTTCGTGCCACTTCGAAAACTGGGCGCGCTGGCATAAACTGGCGGCGCCCACAGCCTGCCCATGTCTCTCATCACCTTCATCGTCGAAGACAACCCAACGATTCGGGAAAACCTCATCCCGACGCTGGAAGATCTGGCAAATGCCGAAGTGGCTGGCTTCGCCGAATCCGAGGCGGAGGCGATCGACTGGCTCTCCACGCATCGCGACGACTGGCACCTGGCCGTCGTCGACCTGTTCCTGAAACAGGGCTCCGGTCTCGGCGTGCTGGCTGCCTGCCGGCAACGCGGCGAGCTGCAGCGCGTCGTGGTGCTCAGCAACTACGCGACGCCCGAAATGCGCAACCGCTGCACCGAGTTGGGCGCCGATGCGGTGTTCGACAAGTCGAACGAGCTCGATGCGTTCTTCGACTTCTGCAACACCAATCGGCCTTCGCAGTTTTCGGGGTTGTAGCCGAGGCCGACCGCAGGGCGCCCCGATCGACGGCGCAGACCTACGTCGTCTGGTTTGGTGATCCTTCAAGCGGCCTGCTCGGCTGTGCAGAAACTCTGGACGCTCGAGGGGCGCATTGCGTCCCTCTTTTCTTTTTTCAGATTCGAGAGTTTTTTGTCATGGCCGTCCCTGCCGCGCTTCTGCAGCGCCCCCACATTCGTCTTTCCGGTCCCGTCAACGATGCCATGCTGCAGAAGTTTCTGGAGCAGCTCGACGGTGCGCTCGACAACGCGGGTCCGATCGTCCTCGAGCTGACGACCTCCGGTGGGGAAGCCGACGTCGGCCGTCGCATTGCAGAAGACATCCGCATCCAGACCGAGCGTTCCGGCACCGAGTTGCTCTTCCTCGGCAAGACGGCGGTGTTCTCCGCAGGCGTCACGATCATGTCGGCTTTCCCGCGGGAGAGGCGCTATCTGTCGAAAGACGCGTACCTGCTGATTCATGAACGCCGCTTGCAGAAAGACCTGCACCTGAGCGGGGCGCTGCGCTCCGTCGAAGGGGTCATCCGCGATCTGCTGGCGGAGATCAACAGCGGTCAGATCCTGGAACGCGATGGCTTCGAGGCGTTGGTCGCGGGCTCCAAGCTCGACATCGATGCGCTCTACCAGCACGTGCTGAAAGAGAACTGGTATCTGTCGTCGCTCGAAGCGCTCAAGCTCAAGCTGGTGGCCGGGATCGTCTAGTCGCTATCGCGGTCGAATCCGATGCGTCGGGAAGCTCGTCCGCGGTCTTGTCGGCGGTCTCGGCTGAGGACGACCGCATCAGCGCGTGCAGCGCTTCGGCATCGGTGCGGTAACTGAAGAGCAGCGGGCCGGATGCCAGCAAGCCTGCGCGATCGAGCACCTGCTGCGCGGGCAGCTTGAGGCCGCTGAGATGCAGCCTCACCCCCTTGCTTTCGAGCAGGCGCCGCAGTGAACCGAAGACCTCTGCGCCCGTGATGTCGATGCGATTGATCGGGTAGGCGAAGAGGCAGACGTCGGTCACCTCCGGCCGCTCGGCCAGCACTTCGGCGATGGCGCGTTCGAGCGTGCCGGCCGATGCGAAATCTAGCTCTGCGTCCATGCGCAGCGCAAAGAGCGTCGGTGCCAGCGGCGGCAGATGCCACAGGTGCCGGTCGCGCAGGCTGCCGTCGCCATGCAGTCCGACTTCGATGATGCGCGGATGCAAATGGCGGTACATGTAGTTCGCCAGGCTCGCGAGCAGCCCACCCAGCACCCCCCAGTAGATCGACGGCGCCGTCGCGATCGTCAGTGCGAACGTGGCGATGGCGATGCCGGCCTCGATGCGCGACACGCGCCACAGCACCGCGAAGCTGCGCGGCTTGATGAGCCCGATGATGGCCGTCATGACCACCGCGGCCAACACCGCCTGCGGCACGTGATAGAGCAGCGGCATCAGCCACAGCAGCGTGAGCGCCACCACGACGACGCTGAACAACGTGGCCCAGCCGGTTTGCGCGCCGGCGTAGAGCGTGATGGCCGAGCGCGAGAACGACGAGCTGGTCGGAAACGCGCCGGTCAGGCCCGACGCCACCTTGGCGAGCCCCTGGCCGATCATATCCTGGTTCTCGTTCCACAGCGTGCCGGCGCGCGCGTTGTCGATCTTGGCGCTCGACGCGGTCTCCAGAAAGCTCACCAGCGTGATCGTCAGCGCGGGCAGCAGCAGGACGCCGAGCGTGTGCAGCGTGCCGCCGGGCAACGGGCCCGGCCAGTAGAACGACGGCAAGCCCGAAGGCAGCGCGCCGACCACCGCGCCGCCGAGCAGCGCGTAGCTGAGCGCCCAGCTCAACGCCGCGGCGCCGGCGACCAGCGCCATGGTGGTCGGAAAGCGCGGCAGCCAGCGCTTGCCCAGCCACAGCACGGCCATGCTGCCGAGGCCGAAGGCCATCGCAGTCCAGTCGGGCGGCGAACCGCCTTTCAAGAATTGCGGCACGGTGCGACCGGTGAACCCGAGCAACGAAGGCAGTTGCGATACCGCGATCAAGATCGCCGCACCTTGTGTGAACCCGGTGAGCACCGGCGAGTTGACCAATCGCAGGATCCAGCCGAGTCGCCCGGCGCCGATCAGGATCTGGATGCCACCGGAAAGCAGCGTCAGCCACACCGCCATCGCCACCCACTCGGCGCTGCCAGCGACCGCCAGCGGCGCGAGCGAGGCACCGACCAGCAGACTGGTGAGCGCGGTCGGCCCGACCGACAGGCGTTGCGACGAGCTGAACAGCACCGCAACGAGCGCCGGCCACAGCGCTGCGTAAACACCGGTTACCAGCGGCATGCCGGCGAGCGCCGCGTAGGCCACGCCTTGCGGGATGACCATGAGCGCCACCGTGATGCCGGCGAGTGCCTCGCCCTGCAGCAGCGCACGGCTTGGTCGCGGCCACGCGAGGCAGGGCATCCAGCGGGCGAGCCGCTGCCGCAAGGAGGGCGTGGGTGCTATCAAAACCGTAGCTTGGAGTGACGTCGTGGCGCGCCTCTCGCTTGTTTTCGAGAGAGGACGAGCGATCGAGTATAGAGGCGCGATGACCGCCTGCGCCCCGGCGCAATGCGTCGAAAAACGCATGACGATTCAGACTCCGCCTACATCGCGGACGGACCGCTTCGGCGACGCTCGGTCATGCACAAATGGTTCCGCCCACTCGCCGATCTCCGGAGCTGGCAAACGCGACGCTCGTTCGATCGATTCGACCGTTTCGGTCCGTATCGGCTTACGGTGCAGGCGCTGCCGCTCAGCGCCGTGCCGCTGGCGCACGCACTGGTGCATTCGGTCACGGGCATCGACGACGGCCTGCGCCGCTGGCTCGACGTCACCTTGACGGAGCGGGCACGGCCCGCCTTGGGTCAGCCTGCATCGCGCGCGACGGTGTCGGTCTGGTATGCATTGCAGGATGCGCAAGCCACAGGCCTGCCGCTGGCTGCCGAAGCCGATTGGGCGCTGCTCAAGGCGGTCGGCCGTGAAGAGGCAGCGATGGAGGCCATGCGCTTTCTGCTGCGCATCTATCTGACGACGGTGCAGTTGTGGTTGCCCGGCGCGGCTGAAGCAGTGCGCACGCTCGACTCGCCGGCCATGCGTTGGGCCGACGGCGTCGGCGCGGACGCTAGATCAACGACTTCGCGTTTTTGAGCACGTAGTCGCAGGCCTTCGTCTTCACTTTTCCGGAGACCGACTTCAGGTCGAACGACTTGCCGTTGCCTTGCAGCAGTCCTTTGGCGCCATTGGCAAAGCCCGTCTGTTGCTGGGGCTGACCGGTCACCTTGGCGAGCAACTTGTCCTTGATCGATGCGGCGTCGCCGCCGAGATAGTTGTTCTTGACGCAGTACTGCAGCACGCCGGCCGCATTGCCCATGGTGTTGCTTCCGACCGCCGGCATCGCGTAGTTGCCGGCCTGCGACTTGAGCGAGTCGAGCAGGTTGGCTGCCCCCGCGGATGCGCAAATGGACGCCAGCAGCAGTGAGGCGAAAGCGGTGCGTGTCTTCATGGTGGTTCCCCTTGAAAAAATGAGTGAACGTTCGATGGATGTCCCGGCGCAGGTTGCCGCGAAGGCTACTGCCGCTTCTTGTGCTGAAACGCGGTCGGCGACTGGCCGGTGGCGGCCTTGAACATCGCGCAGAAAGCGCTGTCGGTCGCGTAGCCGCTGGCCGCTGCCACGCGGCTCACCGCCATGCCGCGCGCGAGCAGCGGCAGCGCATGCGCCATCACGGCCTGCTGCCGCCATTGCTGCCAGCTGGTGTCCAGCTGATCCCGGAACAGCCGCGCTACGGTGCGCTCGCTGGCGCCGATGGCGGCGGCGCGTTCGGCCAGCGTCGCGCGATCGGCCGGATTGCGCAGCAGCGTCTCGCAAAGCTGGCGCAGTCGCTTGTCGGCAGGCAGCGGCACGTCGATCTGGATCTGCGTGGCGCGTTCGAGTTCGTTGATCAGCAGTGGCGCGATCATGCGTTCGCGTTGCGCGGCTTCGGCATCGACCGGCGGCAAGCCGTCGGGCGTGGTGTCCAGCGCCAGCATCAGTGCGCGCAGCAACGGACTGATCTCGAGCACCTCGCATTTTTCCCAACTGGGTGCGAGCCAGGCATGCAGGTACACGGTGCGCAGCTCGGCATCTTCGATCAGCGTGATGCTGTGCTGCATGTCCGCCGGCACCCACAGCGCGCGCGACGGCGGCACGATGTAGCTGCCGTCTTCGGTACTGAGCCGGATCACGCCGCGGGTCGAGAAGGTGAGTTGCGGCCACGGATGCGCATGCAGCTCCACCAGCGTGTCGGCCTTCAGAAAATGCTCCTTCGCGCGCAACGGTCGCACGGCATCGGGCGCATAGAGATGCGGCGTGAGCGGGCCCACGCTGATGGACGGCGCCGCGTGCGCCGAGGTCGGCGGGGGCACGGCAGACGATTCAGGCAGAGAAACAGGAATGGAAACAGTGGCTGGCATGGTTTCGACAAATGTTGTCGCTGTATCGCCATTCTGACGCGACCTGCCCGCATACGATCACTGCCCGCCCGTCATATTTGTAGCAATCCATGTCGTCCCCCGCCACCGCACTTTCGTCCTCGACCCCCACGCTGCGTGCCGATGCGCAATTGATCGGCCTGGTCGGTCTGGCGCACGCCGTCAGCCATTTCAGCCAGTTGGTGCTGGCGCCTCTGTTCCCGTGGTTGAAGGACGCCTTCAATGTGAGCTACACCGAGCTCGGTGCGGTGCTGACGGTGTTCTTCGTGGTCTCTTGCCTGGTGCAGGCGGCGTCGGGTTTCATCGTCGACAAACTGGGGCCGCGCCCGGTGCTGTTCGTCGGGCTCGGTGCGCTGGCGTTGGCTGCCTTCGGCTACGCGATGGCGACGAGCTACTGGATGCTGTTGGCCTTCGCGGTGCTGGGCGGCATCGGCAACGGCGTCTTTCATCCGGTCGACTACACGCTCTTCAATCGCAAGGTCGCGCCGACGCGGCTCGGTCATGCCTACAGCGTGCACGGCATCACCGGCAGCCTGGGCTGGGCGCTGGCGCCGGCCTTCGTGGTGCCGATCGCCATCGCGTATTCATGGCGTGTGGCATTGGCGTCCGCCGGCACGCTCGCCGTCGTCGTGCTGCTGGTGTTGTGGGTCTATCGCAGCGTGCTGTCGCTCGACGTCAAGACGGTGCAAAAGGCGACCGGGCAGGGCGAGCCGGCGCCCATTGGTGGCGAGTTCGACTTCCTGCGAATTCCGGCCGTGTGGATGTGCTTCGCGTTCTTCTTTTTCTATGCCGCCGTCATCAGCGTGGTGCAGACCTTCGCGCCGGTCGCGGCCGGCCATCTGCACGATGTGCCGGTCGCAGTGGTCGCGGTGTGCCTGACGGTCTACATGGTGGCGAGCGCAGCGGGCATGGTGCTCGGCGGTTTCCTCGCGTCGGACCCGACCCGCTGCGAGCGCATCGTCGGCGCGGGCTTCGGCGTGGCGGCTGCGTTGGCGCTGGTGCTGGCCTTCGCGGACTTCCCCGGCATGCTGGTGCCCGTCCTCTTCGGTGCCATGGGCTTCGCATCCGGCATCGCCGGCCCGTCGCGCGATCTGCTGGTCAAGCGCTCGACACCGCCGAACGCGACCGGTCGGGTCTACGGCGTGGTCTATGCCGGCCTCGACATCGGCCAGGCCCTCGCACCGCTGGTCTTCGGCCGCCTGATGGACAACGGCCAGTACATGAGCGTCAT
>CAXTCC010000127.1:0-1081 GCA_964242015.1 uncultured Variovorax sp. | reverse complement strand
ATCCAGGCCGACTTCGGCGTGGCGCGGGCCGCAGCCTCGTTGCCTTACACGCTGCTGATGATCGGCTTCGGTCTTGGCGGCATCGTCATGGGCAAGCTCGCCGATCGTTTCGGCGTGATGTGGCCGCTGCTGCTGGGCGCGGCGTGCGTAGGCGTCGGCTTCGTGGCGTCCAGTTTCGCGAGCGGCATCGTTGCTTTCTCCGTGGTGCAGGGCGTGTTCGTCGGGCTGGGCAGCGGTGCGGTGTTCGCGCCGCTGGTGGCCGACACCTCGCTGTGGTTCATCAAGCGCCGCGGCATGGCCGTGGCCGTGTGCGCCAGCGGCAACTATCTCGCGGGGGCGGTGTGGCCGCCCATCGTGCAGAAGTTCGTGGAGGCGTCCGGCTGGCGAGCGACCTATGTGGGACTCGGCCTGTTCTGCGGGCTGGCGATGGCGGGGTTGGCGTTGTTCATGCGCACGCGGCCGCCGGCGGCTGTGATGGATGCCGTACCGCCAGCGGTTGCAGGCCGTGCGGGGGTCGCTGGCGCCACCGTGGCGGCACGCCCGTTCGGCTTCAGCCTTGGCATGGCGCAAGGCCTGCTGTGCGTGGCCGGCACCGCCTGCTGCGTCGCGATGGCGATGCCTCAGGTCCACATCGTCGCCTACTGCACCGACCTCGGCTTCGGCGCGGCACGCGGGGCGCAAATGCTGTCGTTGATGCTCGCGTGCGGCATCGTGAGTCGCCTGGTCTCCGGTGCCATCTGCGACCGCATCGGCGGCTTGCGCACGCTTTTGCTGGGCTCGATGCTGCAGTGCGTCGCGCTCTTCATGTTCCTGCCGTTCGACGGCATGGTGCCGCTCTTCGTGGTGTCGGCCATGTTCGGCCTGTTCCAGGGCGGCCTCGTTCCGTCGTACGCGATCATCGTGCGCGAATACTTTCCACCAGCCGAGGCCAGCGCGCGTGTCGGCACGGTTCTCGGCTGCACCCTGCTGGGCATGGCGCTCGGCGGCTGGATGTCGGGCAAGGTGTTCGACCTCACCGGCAGCTACCACGCGGCCTTCATCAATGGCATCGCATGGAACCTGCTCAACATGTCGATCGTGG
>CAXTCC010000126.1:10019-11889 GCA_964242015.1 uncultured Variovorax sp. | reverse complement strand
TCGATTTCGAGTGCGGGTTCGCTCGCTTGATGCGAGCCGATGATTTCGAACCTGCTCTCTACCGCCGCTTGGGCAATTGCGACGTGCATGGAGCGTCGGCTAGGGGCGTATTGCAAACGTCGTCTTGCATCGAGGGAAGTTGCTGCATCCCCAGAATGCGAAGCCATCACGCTTGCGCGCTTTCTCGATCATCTTGATTCCACAGCTCGCACAAGTGGGCCGCCAATAGTCGCCCTCGTACGCGACCGCCAGCAGTGCCGACTGTTGCTCCGGCGTCCGCAGGCTGATCTGCCTGAGCAATGCGGGGCCATCCTGCAGACTGATCTTGTTGGCCTTTGCGAATGCGGTCGCATCGTCGGTGAACGTCGAACTCGTGACGTAGCTGCCGCTCTCCAGCTGGTGCGATGCCATCACGCCACGGAATTCGCGCATTTCTCTGACCCCGACAGGCTTGCCTTGCCAGTGCTTGCATTGGACGATTCGCGGCGTGTCCATGTGCGTCGACTGCAGCCAGATGTCGACGCCGCCGTCGGCGCCATGCGACTGACTGCGCGTCGTCAGGCCTGCTTGCGCGAAGAACGCTTCGCACACGGCTTCGAAGCGTCGCCACTCGATCGACGCGAACACGGCCGCGGACCAATGCTGTTCCTCGTGGCGCACGCGCTCTGGTGCGGCGAACTTCGCGACGGGCAAAGCGTTCGCAAACACGGGCTCATGTCTTTCAGACCAGGGCGCGGGTGGCGCGGCGGTCTTGCTCGCAAAGGTCGGCATCGACGTCTGTGTCGATGTAGGTGTCGATGTGGGCGTCGGTGTGAACGTGGGCGCCAGCGTTGCCTTTGACACGCCCACGGAGGCGGCAGCGGCACGACGCAGTACGAAGTGCAGACACAGCAAAGCAACACCGATGGCCAGCGAAAACCACCCGGCGGACCTCAGAGCGGGCGCCAACGCCGCGCCCATAGGACCGCGAACAAACGATGGCACGACAACGAGCAGCGCCACGCCGACAACGATGGCAGTCCATCCCTTGGCCGCCAATTCGCGACGCGCACGTTCGCGCCGACGTTCTGTATTCACCGGTCGGCTCATCGCTGAATCGAGCGCACCGCAGGGCGGGCTTGGCGTGTCTGTAAGCCGGGCTTTTGTCGAGGTACTTTCACTTGGCCCAGCTGTCCCGCATTCCCGCAGCCCGATTGAATACCCGCGCGCCCTCGGCAGCCGCCTTCGCATCTACCACGAAGTACCCGTGCCGCTCGAACTGAAACCCAGCTCCGCCTTCCGCCGCCCCAGCCAATGAAGGCTCCACGAAAGCAGCCGCAGTCACCAGACTGTTCTTGTTGAGCTCGTCCAACAACTCCCCGCTCCCCGGCTGCGCCGCAGCGAACAGCCGCTCGTACAGGCGCACCTCCGCTGGCATTGCGTCGGCCACGGCCACCCAGGTGATGTTTCCCTTCACCTTCACCGCGTCCGCGCCGGGCGTGCCGCTCTTGGTGTCGGGCACCAGCAGCGCTTGCACTTCGAGCAACTTGCCGCTGGCATCGCGCGTGCCGCCGACGCATTCGATCGTGTGGCCGTACTTCAGGCGCACCTTGTTGCCGGGGAACAGGCGGAAGAAGCCTTTGGGCTGGACGTCTTCGTAGTCGGTGCGTTCGATCCAGACCTCGCGGCCGATCTTGAAGTGGCGCAGGCCGTCTTCGGGCTTGTGCGGGTTGATGGGCGCGGTGCAGTCGTCGAGCACATCGTCTCCGCCCATCAGTTCGGCCCAGTTGGTGATGACAAGCTTGACCGGGTCGAGCACGGCCATGGCGCGCGGTGCGATGGGGTCGAGCGTGTCGCGCAGGGCGGCTTCGAGGCTGGCGTAGTCGATCCA
>CAXTCC010000126.1:0-9919 GCA_964242015.1 uncultured Variovorax sp. | reverse complement strand
CGATCGAGCAGCCAGTCGTAGAACGGGCGCTGGTCTTCGAACTCGAGCGTGCAGATGCTGTGGGTGATCTGCTCCAGCGCGTCTTCGATCGGGTGCGCGTAGGTGTACATCGGGTAGATGCACCACTTGTCGCCGGTGTTGTGGTGCGTGGCCCGGCGGATGCGATAGAGCGCCGGGTCGCGCATGTTGATGTTGGGGCTCGCCATGTCGATCTTCGCGCGCAGGATGGCGGCGCCGTCGTCCAACTTGCCGTCGCGCATTTCGCGAAAGCGGGCCAGGTTTTCTGCAGGGCTGCGCGCGCGAAACGGACTGTCGGTGCCGGGCGTGTTGAAGTCGCCGCGATGCACGCGCATGTCGTCAGCGCTCTGCTCGTCGACGTAGGCCAGGCCGGCTTCGATCAGGTACTCGGCCGCGCGGTACATGAAGTCGAAGTAATTGCTCGCGAAGTACTCGTGGGGCTGCATCGTGCCGGGGGCGTTGGGGCGATCGGCCAGGTAGGTTTCGTAGCCGAGCCATTCGACCGCGTCGCGGATCGAATCGACATACTCCTGCTCCTCTTTTTCAGGGTTGGTATCGTCGAAACGAAGGTGACAAACGCCGCCGTATTCCTTCGCCATTTCGAAGTTGAGCCAGATGCTCTTGGCGTGGCCGATATGCAGGTAGCCGTTGGGCTCGGGCGGAAAGCGCAGGCGCACCTTGGCCGGGTCGTGCATGCCGGCCTTGTGATGCGCCGCGTCGCCGGGAGATCCGCCCCACTGGCGCTGTGCATAGGTGCCGGTTTCGAGGTCGTTCTCGATCACGTGGCGCAGGAAATTACTGGGAGCAGCGGGAGCGCTTACAGGCGATTTCACGGGTGCGGACGATGGCTTTTTGCCACCGTCTTTAGGGGTCGGAGAAGTCATCGCGGCATTCTAGAGGGGGGTGCCTCCGCGAAACATTTAGCAACATTCTTCACATAGCTGCGTACACCAGCTTTGCACGGGGCGCGTTGAATACACACATCGGCCATTCGTATTGAATGTGTCCATCAACAGGAGTCCACCATGAGTCTCAACCGTTCCACCTTCTTCAAGTTCGCTGCCGCTGCGGCTGTCGCATCGGGCGCACTGTTCGCAGGCTCCGCGGCAAATGCCGGCGTCTCGGTCGGCATCAACCTGCCGGGCGTGGCGATCGGCGTCGCTCCCGGGTACTACGCGCCGGCACCGGTGTATTCGGCGCCCGCGCCGGTGTACTACAACCCGCCACCGCGCTACTACGCACCTGCGCCGGTCTACTACCGTCCGGCCCCGGTTTATTACAACGCGCCCCCGGTGTACTACCGCCCGGCGCCCGGCTACTACCGCGGTCATGGCCACGGCCACGGGTACTACCGCGGTTATTGATCCCGAGCTGATTCACGCTGAAGCCGACCTTCGCAAGGGGGTCGGCTTTTTCGTGGGCGGTCGGCCGGTGAGTCGGTCGTTCTGACCGGGCCGTTTACATCGCGCGAAAAAGGTGGGCGTAGAGCCGGCTGACGGGGATGTGCTCCGGACGGCCACGCAAGACCAGATGCAACTTGCCGGCTTCGTCACGATGCACCGAATCGACGGCATCGCTGCGCACCACGACCGCCCGATGCACCTGCCAGAAGACGTTGGCGTCGAGCTGCGGCATCAATTGCTTCAGCGGTGTGCGGATCAAATATTCGTGCGCCGCAGTGAGCACGCGAACGTATTTGTCCGCGGCCTCGAAGTACAGCACTTCGTCCATCGGCACCATGCGGACGGTGGCACCGCCCGCATCGCTCGCGGCGATGAATTTGAGCGGGGCGGTGGTCGTTTGCGTGCCCGGCAAGGCGCTCGGCGACGGGAGCCCAGCTGGCCCGGCCGCACCGGCACCCGCCGCGGCAAGCAGCTCACGCCATTGCGCCAACGTCTGCTCAAGCGCAGCGGCCTGTTGCGGTGCAACGGATTCAGCCGGGCTCTGCGCCGCCGTTGATGCCGTTGTGGCTGCAGTTGCGGCTGCCACCGCCTGCTTGAGCCGAGCCACCGTCTTGCGAAGCCGATCGCCCTGAACCGGCTTCAACACGTAGTCGATCGCCTGCGCCTCGAAGGCACGCGTCGCGTACTCGTCGTAAGCGGTGACGAAGACGAGTTGCGGCATCGGCGCTTCGTCGGTGGGCCAGCTGTCGGCCAGTTCTGCCGCGGCGCCCAGGCCGTCGAGGCCGGGCATGCGGATGTCGAAGAACAGGATCTGCGGCAGCAAGCGCAGCGCTTCTTTCACCGCGCTGCGGCCGTCGCCGACGATGCCGATCACGTCGAGCTCGGGCCAGGCGGCTGCAAGCTCGGCGCGCAGTGCCTGGGCGAGCAGGGGCTCGTCTTCGGCGATGAGGGCTGAGGTATTCGGCATAGCTTCACCGTTTTGACGCGACCATGTCACGTCTTCAAAGTTGTTGCGCGCCCGCAAGCTTGGCAAGGCCTTTGTCGAAAGTGCCCAGCGGCGTATGGCCGGCCTTTCGGGCGATCTCAAGTACGAGGCAATCGGAGAATCCCAGGGCCGGCCTGCGCTTGAAATTCTGCAAGGCGGCGGACACCGTATCGGCATCTTGCAAGGTCAGCGTTTCATGTTCCAGCAAGATTTCCAGAGCAGCTGCGAGTTGCAAAGGAGTTCGGTCGTAAACCGATTCCAGGACCCACATCGTCTCAGCCAGCACCAGCTGCGATATCCATGCATTGCCGTCGATGAATACTTCCGCGAGCTTGACCTGCCGAGCGTCGTCTCGCACCAGCAGCCGCACAAGCACGTTGGTATCAACTGCCCGCATGGAGGCGTTTCATGCGCTGGCGGATGCCTTGCTTCAAATCGTCCAGCGACTTCGCCTGGACGGGTGCGGCACCTTCAGGAAATAACGCGTCATGAACCGCTTGGGAATCGTGGCGAGTAGCGCGCTTCACGACGATGCGGCCCTTCTCTTCGACCCATTCGAGCACGGTGCCGGGCGTCAAACCCAAAGCGCGCCTGACCGCGGCGGGGACGGAAACCTGGCCTTGCGAAGTGAGCTTGGTATGGGCATGGATCATGAAATCCAGACTATCACATTACCGCGGTAATATAAAGGGCAGCTTTGCAACCTGACGCCGCTAGATGGGAAACTTAACCACCGCCCGCGTACCGCCATCGGCACCTGCGGCCATCTCGATCCCACCCTTCGCGCCATACACCGTCGCCAGCCGTTCGCGCACCTGCGCCAGCCCGAAGCCGCTGCCTTCCGAGGGCGGCGCAGCGCCCAGGCCGACGCCGGTGTCGCACACCTCGATGGCGATCTGCGGCTTGCCGTCGGCGGCGTTGCTCTCGCGGCGCGCGCGGACGACGATCTCTCCGCCTTCGACCTGTGGTTCCAGGCCATGTCGGATGCTGTTCTCGACCAGCGGCTGCAGCAACAGCGGCGGCACCGGCACATCGCGCAGGTCGTCGGGCAGTTCCAGCGTGTAGCGAAGGCGCGGGCCCATGCGGATCGACATCAGCTCCAGGTAGTCGCGCAGCCGGTCGAACTCGGCCGACAGCGGGTGTGCGACCGAGCGCGAACCGCTCAAGGTCACGCGCAGGTAGCCGTTGAGATGGTCGAGCATCTGCACTGCGCGCGGCGGGTCGAGCGTGATGAGCACGCGCAGGTTGGCCAGCGTGTTGAAGAGCATGTGCGGCTCGAGCTGCGTTTCGAGCAGCTTGAGTTTGGCTTCGCTCGCATCCCGCTCTGCGGCGTTTCTTTCGGCGATGAGCGACGCCGCCTTGCCGCGCGTGAAAAAGTAGAAGGTGCCGATCGCGCCTGCGACCACGGTGATGGCAAGGCTGATGCGGCTGTCTTGCGCAGACTGCTGCACGCCGTGGCCGCCGCCGAGCAGCAAATCGCCCAACGGGTCGCCGAAGACGAAGCCCGATCCGATGCCGACGGCCGCGAGCAAGGCACCGCGCCAACCTTTAGGCCAACCGTGGCCTCCGGCGCTGTCGCGATGGCAATGGCGCTCGTTGAACAAGTGCCGACCGAAATCGACCACCGCCCAGGTGATGGTGCCGACCGACAACGAATAGCCCAGCTGCATCAGATAGCTTTTGTTGGGCCAGATCGCGGTGGTCGCCACGGCGATGACACTGCAAAACGCCACCACCTGAAGGTAGTGGCGCAGAAGGTCGCGCCATTGAATGTTCATGGCGCCAGATTCTGGACGAAGCCGAGCCGTTCTCACCAAAGGTCGCCGCGCGAGGCGCGAGCACCACCCGTCAGCTTGGCGCGTTCCTTCTCGACCATGCGCTCCATCAGTTGCCCGCCTTGTGGCAAGGCCCAGACCGACACGCCATGCATCGCCAGGCCCAGACCCCAGCCGAGCAGCGGGTAGATCGCCCAGGTGCCGCCGGTCAGCAGCGACAGCGTGATGAGTGCGAGGTTGACCACGGTGAAGGCTGTCGCATGAGCGAACCAGCCCATCTTGGCCTTGGCGCGGCGCCGTGCGAGCTTGTCGATGCGGCTGTCGGCGGTGGCCTGGGTGGCGTCGTCGAAGTTGGCGGTGGCGGACATGGTGTGGCTCCTTCGTGTGGAACTTGGTATGGACTGGGTATGGACTGGGTATGGAATGAGATCAGGCGGCGCTGGCCATACCGCGGTCGGTGCGGATCGCCAGCTTCCACAACCGTGCGGCGCGGCCGACGAAGATGCCGGTGAAGGCTCCGTACAGCGCACTGATGCCGACTGCCACAGCGGTCTGGTGTGCCAGTTCCGGGTGCATCGCCAGCGTGACGCCGACGACGTACTTGGTGAAGAAGATGCCCATCATGAGCATCAGCGGGACGGCACTGCCGGCCACTGCGAATTCACGCGACTCGGCGTCGTAGCGGGTGTCGGCGTGCAATGGCTGGCGAATCGACACGGCCAACAGCACTGCCGCCATGGCAGCCCAGGCGAGCAAGGCGGCCGGGCCGACGGTGTTCGATGCGCCGAAGGCCGACGCCACGCCGTAGATGGCCAGGCCCGTCATGGCGACCGGCATGACCGTGACCTTGGCCAGGCTCACGCTGCCCGACACCAGCTGCTTGCAGCCGAGCCAGACCAGCAGAACGAAGAGGCCGAAAACCCAGCGCGGGGTGTGAGTGATGATTTGCAGCAGCATGGTGTTCTCCTGGAAAGGGTGAATGAACGAGGGGTGTGGGGAGGCGATGGGGTGACTGTCGTCGTCTGCCGGTCGCCTCGCGAGCGGCATGCGACGGAATGCAAAAGCGCGGCGCCAAATGCGGGCGAACGGCGCCAAACGCGGCCAAGTTCCCGGCCGCCGACACACGGTGCCGGCTTTACCGAACCTTTACGGCAGGTAAAGACGGGGCGCTACCATCGTGCGCTGTACTCCGGGTGCCTCCTCCGAGCCCATTCACGCCGACCGAATCGCTGACCGAATCCCGATGGATCCACACACTCCTCCCGAGCCCTCTTTCGAGCCGCTTCCCGCCGGCGTATCGCCCACCCACCCGGCGGTCCGTCGCCGCCGCTGGGTCGGTGCCTTGCTCGCGATTCTTCTGTTGGTGGCCTTGGGCGGCGGCGCCTGGTATCTGGTCAAGCGCTCGAAGGAGCCGGCTGCGGGGGCGCCCGGCGCCGGTGGGCGGGGTCCAGGCGGGCCGGGCGGCCCTGGGGGTGCGGGCGCAAGAGGTCCAGGTGGCCCTGGCGGCGGTGCGCAGAACACGGTCGGCTTCGCCGTCGCGCGGCAGGCCGACATCCCGATCCAGCTCGACGCGCTCGGCACGGTTCAGCCGCTGGCCAATGTCACGGTGCAGCCGCAGGTGGCGGGCGTGCTCACGGGGGTGCTCTTCAAGGAAGGCCAGATGGTCAAGAAGGGCGACGTGCTCGCCACCATCGACCCGGCACCGTTCCAGATCGCGTTGTCGCAAGCGACCGGCGCACGGCAGCGCGACGAAGCGCAGTTGTCGGCAGCCAAGGTGACGCTGGAGCGCTACCGCACGCTGCTCGGGCAGGACTCGATCGCGCGGCAAGACGTCGACACGCAGGCCGCATTGGTGAAGCAGCTCGAAGGCACCGTGACGATCGACCGGGCCAATGAAAGCACCGCCAAGCTCAACCTGGCCTACACGCGCATCGTGGCGCCGGTGAGCGGCCGGGTGGGTTTGCGGCCGGTCGATGCCGGCAACTACGTGTCGACCGGCACCTCGACCGGCATCGCGGTCATCACGCAGCTGTCGCCCATCGACGTGGCGTTCTCGGTGCCGCAGGACCGCGTGCCGGAGATCCAGCAGCGGCTCGCCGCCGGTGCGCAGCTGCCGGCGACCGCGCTCGACCGCACGCGCATCAAGCAGCTGGCGACCGGCATGTTCTCGACGCTCGACAACTCGGTCGACACGACGACCGGCACGGTCAAGTCGAAGGCGCGCTTCGCGAATGCCGACTCGGCGTTGTTCCCCAACCAGTTCGTCAACGTGCGGCTCTTGATGCGCACCATCACCGCCGCCGTCGTGGTGCCGGTGACCGCCCTGCGGCATGGGCCGAACGGCGACTACGTCTACGTCATCAACGAGGACAAGACGGTGAGCCAGCGTCCGGTGACGCGCGGCGAGTCGAGCGTCGACAACGTGGCGATCATGTCGGGCCTGAAGTCCGGCGAAGAGGTCGTGACCGAGGGCGGCGACCGGTTGAAGGACGGCGCGCGCGTGCAGACGACCGTCGACCGGCCGGCGGGTGCGGCGTCGGGGGCCGCATCGGGTGCTGCGGGCGGACGGCGCAATCGACGGCAAGGTGAGGGCGGTCCGGGCGGCGCGCCTGGCGGGCCGGGTGCGGCAGGTGGACCGGCTGCATCAGGCGCACCCGGCGCACCCAGTGCGCCCGGCGCGTCCACAAGCGCAGCGCCAGCGGTTGCGGCCCCGGAACGCACCGGCTCGCTCGCCACCCCCATGGCCTCGGGCGGTACCACGGCCACCACCGCCATCAAGCCACCGACCCCCGAGCAGCGCCAGCGTCTGCTCGACGCCGTCAAGGACGATCCTGAACAACTCGAGCGTCGCAAACGCCTGCTCGAAGCCATCGACCGTGGCGACCCCGCAGCGCTCGAACGCTGGCAACGCATCGCTGAACGCCGGCCGGCGCAATGAGTCCGTCGCGTCCGTTCATCCTGCGGCCGGTAGCCACGTCGCTGCTGATGGTGGCCATCGTGCTGGCCGGGCTGGTGTCGTTTCGCTTCCTGCCGCTGTCGGCCTTGCCGCAGGTCGACTACCCGACCATCCAGGTGCAGACGCTGTACCCCGGCGGCAGCCCGGAGGTGATGAGCAACACCGTGACCGCGCCGCTCGAACGGCAGTTCGGCCAGATGGCGGGGCTCGACCGCATGAGCTCGACCAGCGCTGCGGGCGTGTCGATCATCACGCTCCAGTTCACGCTCGGCCAGACGCTCGACGTGGCCGAGCAAGAGGTGCAGGCCGCCATCAACGCCGGCGGTTCGCTGCTACCGGCCGACCTGCCGGCGCCGCCGGTGTACGCCAAGGTCAATCCGGCCGACGCGCCGGTGCTCACGTTGGCGATCACCTCGGAAACCTTGCCGCTGACCGAGGTGCAGAACCTGGTCAACACGCGGCTCGCGCAGAAGATCAGCCAGGTCTCGGGCGTCGGCCTGGTGTCGCTCAGCGGCGGCCAGCGGCCGGCCGTTCGCATCCAGGCCAACACGCAGGCGCTGGCGGCCAACGGCATCGGGCTCGACACCTTGCGCACCGCCATCAGCGCGGCCAACTCGAACGGCGCCAAGGGCAGCTTCGACGGGCCCAAGCGCGCCTACACGATCAACTCCAACGACCAGTTGCTGACCGTCGACGACTACAAGAACCTGATCGTCACCTACAAGAACGGCGCGCCGATCCGCATGATCGACGTCGCCCAGGTGGTCAACAGCGCCGAGAACACGCAGCTCAGCGCCTGGGCCGGGACCAACGGCCAATTGCACCCCGCCATCATCCTGAACGTGCAGCGCCAGCCGGGCGCCAACGTCATCGCCACCGTCGACGCCATCAAGAAGCAGTTGCCCGATCTGCAGGCCGGCTTGCCTAGCGGCTTGAAGATCGAAGTGCTGAGCGATCGCACCTCCGGCATTCGCGGATCGGTGCAGCACGTCGAGATGGAGCTCATCCTGGCCGTCGTGCTGGTGGTGCTCGTCATCTTTGCCTTCCTCGGCAGCCTGCGCGCGACGGTCATCGCCAGCATCGCGGTGCCGATCTCGCTCATCGGCACCTTCGGGCTGATGTACCTGCTGGGCTACAGCCTGAACAACCTGAGCCTGATGGCGCTCACCATCGCGACCGGCTTCGTGGTCGACGATGCGATCGTGATGATCGAGAACATCTCGCGCTACATCGAAGAGGGCGAGCGACCCTTGCAGGCGGCGTTCAAGGGGGCGTCGCAGATCGGCTTCACGATCATTTCGCTGACCGTCTCTCTCATCGCGGTGCTCATTCCGCTGCTGTTCATGGGCGATGTGGTGGGCCGCTTGTTCCGCGAGTTCGCGGTCACGCTGGCCATCACGATCCTGATCTCTGCCGTGGTATCGCTCACGTTGGTGCCGATGATGTCGGCGCGCTGGCTCCAACCGCACAAGGAAAAGCCGGAGAGCGAAAGCAACACGAACAACGGCCGAGGTTTCGGCGCGCGTCTTCAGAATTTCTTTGCCGGCGTGATGGTGCGTTACGACCGCTCGCTGCATTGGGTGTTCGCGCACCAGGTGCTGACGCTCATCGTCGCGCTGCTGACGATGGTCGTCACGGTCGCGCTGTACTTGAGCATTCCCAAGGGCCTGTTTCCGACTCAGGACACCGGCCAGTTGCAAGGCCGCATCCAGGCGGCGCAAGACGTGTCGTTCGACCGCATGGCGTTGCTGCAGCAGGCGGCAGCCAAGGCCATCCTCGAAGACCCGGATGTCGAGAGCCTGAGTTCGTTCGTCGGTGTCGATGCGGCCAACAACACCATGCTCAACACCGGCAGCATGCTCATCAACCTGCGCGCCAGCCATGGCAACCAGCAGGCGCTGATGGACCGGCTGCGGAATCGCGCTCAAACGGTGGCGGGCGTCACGCTGTACCTGCAGCCGACGCAAGACCTGACGATCGATGCCGAGACCGGGCCGACCGAGTTCCGCGCCTCGCTCGAAGGCGTCGACAGCGCCATCATCACCGACTGGATGACGCGGCTGGTGGACCGTCTGCAAACCGTGAAGCAGGTGCGCAACGTCAGCAGCGATGCCGGCGCGCAAGGCCTTGCCGCGTTCGTCAACGTCAACCGCGACACCGCGGCGCGGCTGTCGATCACCGCGAGCTCGGTCGACGATGCGCTCTACAGCGCCTTCGGCCAGCGCATCGTCTCGACCATCTTTACCGAGACCAATCAATACCGTGTGATCCTGGAATCGCAACCGGGTTTGGTCAACACGCCGCAAAAGCTCGGCGACCTGAACCTCATCGCAGGCTCGGGCACGGCCACGCCGCTGTCGGCGATCGCCAGCATCACCGAGCAGCAGGCGCCGCTGCAGATCACGCACGTGGCGCAGTACCCGGCCAGCACGCTCAACTTCGACACCGCGCCGGGTGTCTCGCTCGGCGCATCGGTCGATGCGATTCGCGCCGCGGCCAAAGAGATCGGTTTGCCGAGCAGCGTCACGATGACCTTCCTCGGCGCCTCGGGCGCCTACGAGCGCTCGCTGTCGAACCAGCTGTGGCTGATCCTGGCGGCGGTCGTGTGCGTCTACATCGTGCTCGGCGTGCTGTACGAAAGCTACGTGCATCCGCTGACGATCTTGTCGACGCTGCCGTCGGCCGGCGTCGGTGCCTTGCTGGCGTTGATGATCACCGGCAACGACTTGGGCGTGATCGGCATCATCGGCATCATCCTGCTGATCGGCATCGTCAAGAAGAA
>CAXTCC010000125.1:3589-11906 GCA_964242015.1 uncultured Variovorax sp. | reverse complement strand
TGGTGCCCACGTTCACGTGCGGCTTGGTACGGGTGAATTTTCCTTTTGCCATTTTCTCGACTCCGAAAAAAAACGTTTCAACGCATCTATATGGGTTGCAAACCAGGTGCTGCAACCCCAAAACTGGTGCCCTTTGCGGGAATCGGACCCGCGACCTCCCCCTTACCAAGGGGGTGCTCTACCACTGAGCCAAAAGGGCCTCTGCAAACAAATCGCATCCCTGCGGCGAACCGGAATTTCTGGAGCGGGAGACGGGAATCGGACCCGCGTCATCAGCTTGGAAGGCTGGGGTTCTACCATTGAACTACTCCCGCATCGGGAGCTGTCCGCGCACCCAAATGCCCGTTTCACACGGTGCCAAACGCTCTTCAAAAATCCATTTCGTCGCTGGTGGAGAGGGCTGGATTCGAACCAGCGTACTCGTAAGAGGGCAGATTTACAGTCTGCTGCCATTAACCACTCGGCCACCTCTCCGGCGAACCGCGGAATATAGCATGGTTCTGAGGCACTCCGAAGCAGCAGTGCACCGACGAAGGGGCAGACCACGGGAAGGCGCCGCCGTGCATTTCGGCATCCGTCGAGGCGCTGCAGTCCGAATGCGGCATTGGCTCACGTAAATGTCAGGGTTTACCCTAATAATAATGCGCGGAGCGGCGCAAAATGCATCGGATGAACGCTGTCTCCATTTCCCCCGCCTCACGTACATCGAGTCGGAAACGCACCGTCAACCTCGCCTTGCAAGGTGGCGGTTCGCACGGCGCATTTACTTGGGGCGTGCTCGACGCCTTGCTTGACGATGGTCGTCTCGCGTTCGAAGGCATCAGCGGCGCGAGCGCTGGCGCTGTCAATGCAGTGGCTTTGGCCCACGGCTTTGCCACCGCCCGCGCTGCAGGCGGCGATGACGCCGCCGCACGCGCAGCAGCCCGCACCGCGCTCGGACGCGTCTGGCATCGCGTCGCCGCCTTGGGCGCACCCGGCGCGATGGCGCAGCGCTTTGCCAAGCTGTTGCTGGGTGGCGCGAGCGGCGAGCGCATGCGCGCCAGCTTCGGCGTGGATCCATCGAGCCGATGGGCGTCGCCCTACCAGATCAATCCGCTGGACATCAATCCGCTGCGCTCGCTGCTCGACCAGGAGATCGATTTCGAGGCATTGGCAACTCTCGACACGCCGCGCGTGTTTGTCTCGGCCACCCAGGTCCGAACGGGCCGCGCCGAGATTTTCCATGGCGACCGCTTGACGCTGACGTCGGTGATGGCCTCCACTTGCCTGCCGACCGTCTTCCAGGCCGTGGCGATCGACGGCGAGGATTATTGGGACGGCGGCTTTTCGGCCAATCCCGCATTGCTGCCGCTGGTGAACGAGTGCGAAAGCGCCGACATCGTGCTGGTGCAGCTCAACCCTTTGTCCCATGCCGAGGAAACGCCGCACTCGCCGCAAGACATCACCATGCGGATGAACGAGCTGGCCTTCAACGCCAGCCTGATGTCGCAGATGCGCAGCATCGCCTTCATCAACCAGCTGCTGGCCGATGGCCGGATGCAAGCAGGTGCGGAGTACCGGCGTTTGCTGCTGCACCGCATCGACATCGGCAGCGCGATGGAAGCACTGCCGTCCGCCAGCAAGATGTCGACCGACGGCGCACAGATGGAGCGTCTATTCCAGGCCGGTCGCATCGCAGCAGCAGACTGGCTCACCCATAACTTCGACGCGCTCGGCAAACGCAGCACCGTCGACATCGAGCAGGATTACCTTGCCTCGGAGGTGCTCGCGTCCACAACGCGTGCCGCAAAAAAACTCCGCAAGAGCGCTTAAGCCTCCGAGCCTGCTCCGGGCACGGGACGCTGCGCATCGCGCCAAGCGCGCGCCTGACCGAAATGCCCGCAGCCGATGAACGGAAGCGGCGGCCGCAGTGCCGACAGCGGCGACGGATGGTTCGCCGTCAGCACCTTGTGACGCTGCAGATCAATCAACGCCCTCTTGCTCTGCGCATGCGCGCCCCAGAGCATGAACAGCGCCGCATGATCGCCCGCAACGACTTGGCGGATCACGGCGTCGGTCAATATTTCCCAGCCGCGGCCCGCATGACTTGCTGGCTGCCCTTCTTCAACCGTCAGGCAAGTGTTGAGTAGCAGCACGCCTTTCTTCGCCCACTGAACCAGACTGCCGCCGGGCTCGGGGAACGGCGGCGGGGGCGTACCCAAATCACGCTCGAGTTCCTTGAAGATGTTGCGCAGCGACGGCGGCAGCTTGACGCCCGGCGCCACCGAGAAAGCCAACCCCTCGGCCTGGCCGCGCCCGTGGTACGGGTCTTGTCCGAGGATGACCACGCGCACTTGTTCAGGCGGTGTCAACGCAAGCGCGCGCAACGGCTGCGGTGGAAAGATCACCGCGCCCGCGTCGAGCCGCTCCCGCAAGAACGCCAACAGTTTCTGCCCCGTCGCACTCGCAAAAAACGTATCGACCACCGGCCGCCAGTCGGGCGCAACCGGCCAGTCCGCCGGATCGGCGCTCGTCAACTGGTCGACCGCCATACCGCTCACTTGAACAATTCAGCAAGCGCCTCGCCGGGCTCTTTGGCCCGCATGAACGCCTCGCCGACCAGGAACGCGTGAACTCCCGCAGCGCGCAAGGCGGCCACGTCGTCGCGCGTGGCGATGCCCGATTCGGTGACCAGCAAACGGTCGGTCGGCAGTTTCGGCAACAGATCGATCGTGGTCTGGATCGAGACCTCGAAATTGCGCAGATTACGATTGTTCACCCCGACCAGCGGCGTCTTGAGCTTCAATGCCCGATCGAGCTCCACTGCATCGTGCACTTCCACCAGCACCGCCATCCCGAGCCCCAGCGCGATGGCTTCGAAGTCCTTCATCTGCGCATCGTCGAGCACCGAAGCGATGAGCAGGATGGCATCGGCGCCGATCGCGCGCGACTCGTAGATCTGCCAGGCGTCGACCATGAAATCCTTGCGCAGCACCGGCAAGTCGCACGATGCCCGCGCCTGTTTCAGGTAGTCGATCTCGCCCTTGAAGAACTGCCGGTCGGTCAGCACCGAGAGGCATGCCGCGCTGACACTGCCCTCCGTGCCGTCGCCTTCGGCATAACTTTGCGCAATGTCGGCGGGAATGAAATCTTCGCGAATCACGCCCTTGCTGGGGCTGGCCTTCTTGACCTCGGCGATCACCGCGGCTTGGCCGGCTGCGATCTTGGCGCGCATGGCACCGACGAAGTCACGCGTGAGCACGCGACTCTCCGCATCGAAGCGGATGCGGTCGAGCGGCGTGCGGCGCTTGGCAGCGGCGACTTCTTCGTGCTTTACCGCGACGATCTTGTTCAGGATGTCGGACGACATGTCAGTGCACTCCTGACGTGTTCACAGCGGCCGAATTTGTCGCTGCGACAAACTCGCCCAGCTTCGCCTTGGCCGCACCGGATTCGATCACCGTGCGCGAGCGCTCGACACCGGCCAGCACCGAGTCGACGACGTTCGCCGCGTACAACGCGGCGCCGGCGTTCAGCACCACGATGTCGCGCGCCGCGCCGGGCTCGTTGTCGAGCACGCTGAGCAACATGGCTTTCGATTCGTCGGGCGTCTCGACGCGCAAGGCCCGATTGCTCGACATCGCGAAGCCGAAGTCTTCAGGGTGCAGTTCGTACTCACGGATCTCGCCATCTTTCAGTTCCCCGACCAGCGTCGAGGCGCCAAGCGAGATCTCGTCCATGCCGTCGCGGCCATAAACCACCATCGCGTGCTCGGTGCCGAGCCGCTGCAGCGCGCGCACCTGGATGCCGACGAGGTCGGCGTGGAACACGCCCATCAGCATGTTGGGCGCGCCCGCCGGATTGGTCAGCGGCCCGAGGATGTTGAAGATGGTCTTGATGCCGAGTTCCTTGCGTACCGGCGCGACGTTCTTCATCGCCGGATGGTGGTTCGGCGCGAACATGAACCCGATGCCGACATCCTCTATGCACTTGGCGATCTGCTCGGGCTTCAGATTGATGTTGACGCCCAGCGACTCCAGCACGTCGGCACTGCCCGACTTGCTCGACACGCTGCGGCCGCCATGCTTGCTCACCTTGGCGCCGGCAGCGGCCGCGACGAACATCGAGCAGGTCGAGATGTTGAAGGTGTGCGAGCCATCGCCGCCAGTGCCGACGATGTCGACCAGATGCTTGGTGTCTTTCACAGGCACCTTGGTCGAGACCTCGCGCATCACTTGCGCCGCAGCGGTGATTTCGCCGATGGTTTCCTTCTTGACGCGCAAGCCGGTGATGAGCGCGGCCATCATCACCGGCGAACACTCGCCGCTCATGATGAGCCGCACGATGTGCAGCATCTCGTCGTGAAACACCTCGCGGTGTTCGATGGTGCGTTGCAGTGCTTCTTGCGGAGTGATCATGTTGTGTCTCCCGGATGTTCGAGGTTCTTGAGTCAGGCGTTGAAGAAGCCACGGATCGCCGTCACGGCGCGATCGACACCCGCAGCGTCCACATCGAGGTGGGTGACGAAGCGCAGCCGGTACAGGCCCATCGTGTGAACGCCCTGCGCGTTCAAGCTGGCCAGCAACTCCGCGGAACGCTCCTTGGCGCCACCGGTGAGATCGACGAAAACCATGTTGGTCTGCGGCGCCTCGACCGTGAGCCCGTCGATGCCCGCCAGCCCCGCCGCGAGCCGCTTCGCCAGCGCGTGGTCGTCGGCCAGCCGATCGATGTGATGGTCGAGCGCATGCGATGCGGCTGCAGCCAGAAAGCCGGACTGCCGCATGCCGCCGCCGGCCATTTTGCGGATGCGGTGAGCGCGCGCGATGAGCTCGCGCGAGCCGCACAAGGCCGAGCCGATCGGCGCGCCGAGGCCCTTGCTGAAGCACACCGACACGCTGTCGAAGCATTGCGCGATGCGACGTGCTTCGGCCACCACGAGCGCCGTTCGGGCCGAGCCCGTCGAAGCCGTCCCCAATCCTTCGACAAGCTCAGGACGAACGGAGGCGACAGCCGCGTTGAACAACCGTGCGCCATCGAGATGCCGCTGCAATCCTCTGTCCCTTGCCAGATCGGTCGCGGCCTGCACATAGTCGAACGGCAACAGCTTGCCGCCGATCGTGTTCTCCAGCGCCAGCAGTCGGGTCCGGGCAAAGTGCGCGTCGTCGGGCTTGATCGCAGCTTCGATCGATGCGATCGGCAAACTGCCGTCGTCGGCATGGTCGAGCGGCTGCGGCTGCACGCTGCCGAACACCGCGGCACCGCCACCTTCCCAGCGATATGCGTGTGCCTGCTGGCCGACGATGTACTCGTCGCCGCGCCCGCAATGCGACAGGATCGCGCACAGGTTGCTTTGCGTGCCGGTCGGCACGAACAGGGCCGCCTCGAAGCCCAGCATGCCGGCGATCTTTTCCTGCAGCGCATTGACGCTCGGGTCGGCGCCGAACACGTCGTCGCCCAACGGCGCGGCGGCCATCGCGGCGCGCATCGCGGCGGTCGGCTGGGTGACGGTGTCGCTGCGCAGGTCGACTGTTTTGAAGGCGGTCAAGGCACTCACTCCAGGAAGTTCTTGAGCATGGCGTGGCCGTGCTCGGTCAGGATCGATTCGGGGTGGAACTGCACGCCTTCGATGCGCATGTCGTGCGCGAAGGCCGTGTGGCGCACGCCCATGATTTCGCCGTCGTCGGTCCAGGCAGTGATTGCCAAGTCGGCCGGGCAGCTGTCGCGCTCGATGGCCAGCGAGTGGTAGCGGTTGACCGTGAACTTCTCCGGCAGGCCGGCGAAGACGCCCTCGCGCGTGGTCGTGATCTCGCTGGTCTTGCCGTGCATCAGTTGCTGCGCGCGGACGATCTTGCCGCCGAAGGCCGCGCCGATCGCCTGGTGCCCGAGGCACACGCCGAGGATCGGCAGCTTGCCTGCGAAGGCGCCGATGGCGGCCACTGACACACCGGCTTCCGCAGGCGAGCAAGGCCCCGGTGACACCACCAGCCGGGTGACGCCGGCAGCGATGCGCTCGCCGATCAGCGCCACCGTGATCTCGTCGTTGCGCACCACGTCGACTTCCGCCCCCAACTCGCCCAGGTATTGGACGATGTTGTAGGTGAACGAATCGTAGTTGTCGATCATCAGCACTTGCATGGCTTGCTTCATGGTTTGCCCACGATCCTGTGCACGCCCTTGACGACGGGGAACACATTGAAGTTGATGAGCAGTGCCAGCTTGAGTCCCGACAAACGCAGCGCCGCCATGACCTGCGCGCGATGCAGGTCGGTCAGCAACTCCGCCGCCTTCAGCTCGACGACCACCGATTGCTCGACCACGAAGCCGGCACGGTAGACGTCGCCGAGCGGCCGTCCCTTGTACATCGCGCCGAACGGCACATTGCGGATGAAGCCGATCTCGCGCTCGGCGAGCTCGATCTCCAGCGCGGCCGCGTAAGCCGTTTCGAGCAGCCCGGTGCCGAGCACGCGCTGCACCTCGACAGCGGCACCGATGATCTCGTGCGAGAAGTCGTTCTGTGGGTTCTGTAATTCGACAGCAGTCATTCCAATCCCTCTTCCACCAGTTCGGCCGCACGCAACAGAGCGCGCGCCTTGGCTTCGGTTTCTTTCCATTCCAGCTCGGGCACGGAGTCGGCCACGACGCCCGCCGCCGCCTGCACATGCAGCACCTGGTTCTTGATGATGCCGGTGCGAATGGTGATCGCCACGTCCATGTCGCCGGCGTAGCTGATGTAGCCGCAGGCGCCGCCGTAGATGCCGCGCTTGATCGGCTCCAGCTGGTCGATCACTTCCATCGCGTGCACCTTGGGCGCGCCGGTCAAGGTGCCCGCCGGAAAGGTCGCCTTCAGCACGTCGATGGCGGTCATGCCGTCTTTCAAGGTGCCTTCGACGTTGCTCACGATGTGCATCACGTGGCTGTAGCGCTCGACGGCGAAGGCCTCGGTCACCTTGACCGTGCCGATCTTGGCGATGCGGCCGATGTCGTTGCGCGCCAGGTCGATCAGCATCACATGCTCGGCGCGCTCTTTCGGGTCGTTGATGAGTTCGACTTCGGCCGCCTTGTCGAGTTCGAGCGATGCGCCGCGCGGGCGCGTGCCGGCCAGCGGACGGATCGTCACCTTCTGCTCGCCGTTCGGCATGTTCTCCTGCCGCACCAGGATTTCAGGCGAGGCCGCGACCACATGGAAGTCACCGAGGTCGTAATAGAACATGTAGGGCGACGGGTTCATCGAGCGCAGCGCGCGGTACAGCGACAACGGCGACTCGGTGTAGCGCTTGCTGATGCGCTGGCCGATCTGCACCTGCATGAACTCGCCGCCGGCGATCATTTCCTTGGCGCGCTCGACAGCCGCAAGGTAGGCGGCCTTGGCAAAAGTCCGCTCCGCCGGATGCGCCTGCGTCGGCTTCACCTGCGGCGCGCTGACGGAATACTTCAACTGGTCGCGCAACTCGCGCAGGCGGCGCTTGGCGTTGGTGTACGCCTCAGGCTGCGTCGGATCGGCGTAGACGATCAAGTAGAGCTTGCCGGAGAGGTTGTCGATCACGGCCAGCTCCTCGCACTGCAGCAACATGATGTCGGGGCAGCCGAGCGTGTCGGGCGGGCAGCTCGCTTCCAGCTTTTTCTCGATGTGGCGCACCGCGTCGTAGCCGAAGTAGCCGGCCAGTCCGCCGCAAAAGCGCGGCAAGCCTGGACGCAATGCCACCTTGAATCGCTTCTGGTATGCCTCGATGAAGTCCAGCGGATTGCCTTCGGCAGTCTCGACGACTTGCCCGTCTGTCACGACCTCGGTGCGCGCTGCGGCGCCGAAGCCGCTGGCACGAATCAGCGTGCGCGCCGGCAGGCCGATGAAGCTGTAGCGCCCGAAGCGCTCGCCGCCCACCACGGATTCCAGCAGGAAGCTGTACTTGCCGCCGTCCTTGGTGTGCGCCAGTTTCAGGTAGAGCGAGAGCGGGGTTTCGAGGTCGGCAAAGGCTTCGACCATCAACGGGATGCGGTTGTAGCCCTGCGCGCTGAGGCTTTTGAATTCGAGTTCGGTGATCACAGGTTCGTTCTCCGTTGCCTCACGACGCGTCGTCGGTCGATTTCGGCAAATCAGTCTTCAAGGGAGTGGCCCGAGTGCGTGGCGTGCGTTTCGGGTCAGCGGGTGCGCGACAGGTGCCGCGCCGATCAATCAGATGGCGGCGTGCGGGCTACGCCAGGGCCAGGCTCCCCGACGGCCCCGACCTGTCTGAATGATGTGATGAACGAACATGTGGCCGCGAGTTTAGCAGCGGCTTTTGGCGCTGCAAACCGTCGGCCGGCTGCGCTGGACGAACTCGACCTTCGTCGGAAGCCGGCG
>CAXTCC010000125.1:0-3489 GCA_964242015.1 uncultured Variovorax sp. | reverse complement strand
TCAAGCTTCGGTCAAGGTCTGCGCAGCGACCACCGCCTCGGTCCGATTGCGCACATTGAGCGCGCGGAAGATGGCGGCCAGATGAATCTTGACGGTGCCTTCGCTGATCCCGAGCGCCCGCCCGATCAGCTTGTTCGGCTTGCCTTGCGACAGCAGTTGCAGCACCTCGACCTGCCGCTCTGTGAGCACGTTGCGCAGATGGTCGAGCGTGTGTGCGGCGGCGGGAGTCGCGATGCGCGCAGCCGCCTCGATCGCAGGCACACCCGCCACGATGCCGGGCGGCAACGCCGACAGCATCATCGGCGGCACATACACGCCACCGGCCAGCACCAGCCGCACGGCCGACAACATCACTTCGGGTGAATAAGCCTTCGGAATGAACCCCAGCACGCCGTGCTCGAGCGCGGTACGCATGATCGCCGGGTCTTCATAGCCCGACAGCACGATCACCGGCACGGCCGGATGGCGGCGCCGCACCTCGTCGATGTGGGCGTGACCATCGGCGCCGGGCATGTTCAGGTCGATCACGGCCAGGTCAAGGTCATCCGAAGCCCCGGCGAGCAACTCGTCGACGCTCATCGCCAGCACGAACTCGATGCCCGGCTCGAGCTCCGCCAACTTGGCCTTGACCGCCTCGATGACGAGCCTGTGGTCGTCGGCGATCAGGATTTTCATGACTTATTCCGCATTTTTATGGTTAGTCGTGAAGATAGCGGCCTTCGGCGTGCGCAGCAAGCCGCATACGCCGAGCGGACGGCATAGTCCCCACGGGATATGGTGCAGCGCCGCACGGCTCGAAAGAATTGCCCGAACACCCGAGGGACGAGACATGGGCATGTGCGTCTTCATCCACTGCTGACGCGGGGAACCGATGGCGCGCCTGCTCGATCAGTTCTCCGCCCTTTTTTCCTACGGCCTGGCGATCGACGCCGTCGACCCGCTGCACCCCGGCTCCGCCGAACCGACCACCCGCGCAGACGCACAGGCGCGAGCGCGTCGGCTGCTCGCCGAGGCACGCCTGGCAGCCACGGCCAGCGGCGCACCGCCAGCGCAAGTCGAATCGGCAGCTTTCGCGATGGTCGCCTGGCTCGATGAAATCTTCGCGCGGCAGCGCCGCTGGGCCGATGCCGCCTCGCCCCTGCAGGCCCAGCTCTTCAATTCGAGCAACGCCCACAGCGAGTTCTTTCATCACCTTTCCGGCCTGCAGGCAGGCGACGACGCGGTGCGCGAGGTGTACTGGCATGCGCTGGCCAACGGGTTCACCGGCCAGTACTACTTCGAATCCGGAGACGGCGGCGAGCTCGGCAAGCTCAAGGCGCTGCACGCTCGCCAGTTGCCCGTGGCGCCGGCTGCCATCGAGACACTGGCAAAAGACCATGTCACGCCGCAGCCCTACGAACAACTCCGCGCGGTGGCACCGCGCGATCCGGAACGCCGCGAGCGCGCCCTGCTGCGTGCGGTCGTCGCCGGTGCCGTGCTGGTCCCGTTGGTCGCGCTGCTGTGGCTGCTGCTTGCCGGTCCACGCCAGGCCGCCGCCACTGCCGAGCAGCGGCTCGATCAGCAACTCCGGACCTACGCCTGCGCAGACCTGCAAGCCACCTGGGGCGTGACGGGCGCCGCCGGTGCTTTCAGCGCGCTTCATGTCAGCGGCTTCGTTCCGCTGCCCGACGACGTCGCGCGTGTCGAACGCGAAGTGCGCGCCATGCCCGGCATGTCGTCCGCGACTTTCGATCTGCGGCTGCGCGTGTGGCCGCACTGCGAGGTCGTCGCCATCCTCAAGCCGTACCAGCAGCGCAACCGCGAAAAGTCGTTCGACCTCAAGGTCACTGCGCCGTCGGCACGCGCAAGCCGGTTGCGCGAAGGCGATGCGGTGCGCATCGAGGTGACCGCACCGCACTACGACGGCAGTGTGCAAGTCGACTACTACACGGCCGACGGCGCGGTCCAGCATCTGAGCGGCGTCAGCGGTCCGACGCACTTCATTGCCGGGCAGCAGATGGTCTTCGGCAGCGACATGCCGTCGAGCTGGCTGGTAAGCCCGCCCTTCGGTGCCGTGATGGTCACCGCGCTCGCCTCGCCTGCCCCGTTTTCTTCGACGTCCGACTCGCCCGAGCGCCCGCCGTTCGAGCTGGCATCGGCTTACCTGCTCAAGCTGCGCGAGGCGCTCGCAGCCAGCAAGGGCGGCGATCGGCTGGTCGCCGAGTTCCTGTTCCTGGAGACCGCCGACCGATGACCTCGAGCCCGGCGGTCACCGTGCTGACCCAGCTGCCGCCGGTGTTCTGGCTGCTGGTCGCCGTCTGCTTCGGCGGCGCGCTGGTGCTGTGGTGGCGCATCGGTGGCCGACGGCGCGTGATGCGAAGGCGCGGTTTACAGCGGCAGATCGCACTGTGCGGTCAGGCCGAATCAGCGGCCGAACAAGCCACGCTCGATGGCCTGCAGCAAGCCCCGCGGCGGGCGCGCCAGGCTCTGGTGCGGTCGACTGGCCACCGCGCTGCGCTGTACCGCGTTCCGTGGCTGCTGTTTCTCGGTGACAGCGCGGCCGACGTGCCACGGCTGCTCGACGCCGCCAGCGCCAGTGCCGGCGGGAGCGACACATTCCAGCCGTTCTGGCAATGGCATGCGCTCCCCGCGATGGTCGCCATCGGTATCGATCCTCAAATCCTGCAACCTGCGACCAGCGCCCGCGTGCGGCGCCTTTGGTGCCAGGCGCTGCTGGCGCTGGCACTGGAGCGGCCACGGCTGCCACTCAATGGCATCGTCGTGTGCGTCGGTGCAAGCAGCCTGTTGCAGGGTGCGACAGACACATCGTCGGCAACATGCTTGCGCCAGCTGATCGACGAAGCCGCCGAGCACTTGCATCTGCGATTGCCGATCTATCTCGTCATCACCGGGCTTGAAAAATTGAGCGGGTATGACACGCTGCGCTCGTCGCTGTCGAGAGACGTGCAGGCGCAGGTGATCGGCTATCGCTGGTCTGGCGCCGCGGGCGCAGGTGCGGCGGCCAGCGCACGTGCCGACGACCGTGCAGCCACGGCCTTCGTCTCGATCATGGCGCGGCTCGATGCGCTGCGAATGGCGCTCCTGCTGCAGAACAGCACGCCATCGGCTCGCCTCGCGATCCATGCTTTCGTCGAACAGGTGCGCGCACTGGAACCAGGATTGCGACAGACGGCGAACGTGCTGTTCGGCCGCTTCAAGGAAGGCCGGCGCCCACAACGCTGGCGCGGCCTCTACCTCACGGGCTCGACGCCGTCCGGTGCCGACGCGTCCGGCGCTGCGTTTGCATCGGACCTGTTCGAGCGCTTCCTGCCCGCCGACCAGCCATTGGCGCGCTCCGATGCCTAGACCGCTGCCGGATCACCTGGGATCGATGGTGATCTGCCGCGCGCCGAAGGTCGCCGTCATCACGAGCGGCTTGCCGACCTGCAGCACCTTGACCTCGCGCCAGCGCGCGCGCTCGAGGTCGCGGTAAGCGGCCATCACGCCGAT
>CAXTCC010000124.1:1553-12055 GCA_964242015.1 uncultured Variovorax sp. | reverse complement strand
ATCAACACTCCCGATGCTGCCCTCACCACCCCATGCCCATCCGTCCTCAACTCGAACCCCTCGCCTCTCGCGTCCTTGCGCCCGGCGTTGTCCTCGATGCGCGTGATATGCCCCAGGCTCAATGAGCTGCACTGGTGATCCGACTTCAACTGCACCTGGATCTGGCTGTCCGTGTCGTCCAGGATCAGATGGTTCGACCTGCCCGCCGCACTGTTGCCCCCGTCCTTGGTCAGCTCTCTGGACCTGAACCCGCTCAACGCCGCCTGCTGCGGCAACGCCCACGGCGGCAGGTTCATCTGGTTGTGTACCCGCCCGGTGCAGATCGGCAAGTCCGCATCCCCGGCGATGAAGTCCACCATCACCTCCTGGCCGATGCGCGGCAGGTGCATCCCGCCCAGCTGGTTCCCGGCCCAGGGTGAGCTGACTCTCAACCAGCAGGTGCTGTGCTGGTTCTTCTGTCCTGTCCGGTCCCAGGGGAACTGCACCTTGATGCGCCCCAGGTCGTCGGTCCACAGGTTCTCGCCCTCGGGGCCCACCACCAAGGCACTGTGCGGCCCGCCGATGGCCGGCTTGGCGCGGGTGGCTTCCGGGCGCAGCGGCTCGGTCACCGGATGAGCGGTGAAGTCGACTTCGACCTTCCAGTGTTGCGAGCGATCGGCAATGGCGTCCCGGTTCTGGCTGTCCAGGGCGACGTCTTCGATCACCAGCCGGGTGTCCAGCACCAGCCAGTCGGTGTTGGCGCTGCGGCGCGGATGTCCGTTGAGGGTGAAGGTGCAGCCGGGCACCATGGCGCGCAGGTTGCCGCTGGCCGTGGCGCGGGCACCGTGGGTGCGCAGGGCCTGCATGCGCAAGAGGGCCAGCTGGCGGCCTTCGGCCTGGGGGTCGTTGGAGGCCTCGGTTCCGGCGTCACTGCCCGAAGCACTCCCGGCCCGGGGTTGCGCGTAATGGCTGCCCGCTGCGCCCGGACCAGCCGCATGCCACTGGTAGACCTCCCCCTCGGCCTGCCCGGTCGGGCGCGGGTCGGCCCGGGAGACGGCGAGATCGGCCCGGGGACGGGCGTAGTCGTGGTCGCGCGTGCTGTAGCGCCCGCTGGTGAGCTGGTTGGCGGGCACGAAGCTGCTCACGTACTCCGCATCGGTCTGCCAGCCGGGGGCGTGGTAGTCGATGGCCCGGTAGGCCGCGCTGGGGTTCGCCTGGAAGGCGCCCATGGCGTCGACCAGGACCAGGCGGTGGGCGCCGTCGGCATGTTCGAAGAAGTAGCTGATGCCCCATTCCTGGGTCAGGCGCTCGAAGAAGGCGAAGTCGCTCTCGTTGTACTGGGTCTGGTAGTCGCGCGTCGGGTAGGTGTCCGCAAGGCGCTTGTCCACCGGGAAGGGGTAGTCGGCCAGCAGGGCATCCAGGATGTCGAGCACGCTCTGGTTCTGGAAGATGCGGCAGTCGGTGGACAAGGTCGCCAGGTGCAGCCAGGGGCGCAGGGTGAGCTGGTACTGGAGGTGGCGGCCTTCTTCGCCCCAGAGGGCGGCGTCGGTGACGAGGGCGTTGATCTCACGGGTTCCCGATCCCAGGGCCAGGGGGCCAGCACCGTCCAGTTGCACGCTGCACTGGATCTCGCGGCCGATGAAGGCGTCCAGGTCGAAGTCGGCCGCGCCGCTGGCGTCCAGGTTCAGGCCGTCGGGGGTTTTGAGGAGGAGCTGGTATTCGAAGAGGCTGTTGACGCCTTCGCTGCCGGCCAGGCGCACGGGCTGCAAGGCAGGCACGCCGAGCACCATGGGGATGGCGCTCGAGCGCACGGACAGGGTGCGCTCGGGTGCGGTGAATGGAATCCCGGTGAATAGAGTACCGGTGAAGGGGGTGCGACCAGGCGCACCGCGGGCTGCTGCGGTCATGACTTCTCCCTGAAGCGGAGCCCCTCAACGGGGGCTTGGTTGCTTCGGATTATGGGAGGCAGTGCGTGCATCGCTTGTGAAGCAATGCACGGAAGAGCGGGGCGATCGGGAGCGCGCTCAAGGCACGAGCGACGAAGCGCCAGACCTCTCCGTCAGGCGCCTGAGTTCTCTGTCAGGTGAGCAAGAACAGCGTGACAGCAGCTGCCAAAAGCACTGTCTGCATCACCCAGGCCCATCGCAAATCTAGCGTCGCGCCCAGCACTGCGCCGGTGATCCACAAACCGCCTGCCACGCAAACCGATAGCGCAGCATCGACACCGAACGAAAGCGCATCGGCCTGCCAAAGAAAAACCAGCGTTGCGACGACCCACAACATGAAGTGCGCGGCACCGGTCCACTGCTGCCCCCGCGTCAGCACAGGATCGAAGCGACGCACCGCGTCGAGCGCAAACGTTTCTTCGGGAAAACGTGCCGCGACATCGGCAGGTCGCCACCCCGGCGCCTTGAACCAGACGCGCAGCTTGTCACTCCAGCGCCGCGCATGCCATGCATCGCGCAGCAACGGAACGTACGGCCCGAACACTGCGCGCATTGGACTCCAGCTGTCGAGCGGCTTGCGCGTGCCGTAGACGCAGGGCGCTTGTTCTTCGGCGAAGGTGCCGAAGAGACGGTCCCACAGCACCAGCATGCCGCCGTAATTGCGGTCGATGTATTCGTCGTTGACGGCGTGGTGCACGCGATGGTTGGACGGCGACGAGAACACGCGATCGAACCAGCCGAGCTTGCCGATGTGCTCGGTATGAATCCAGAACTGATAGACCAGCACGATGAGCCCTGCAACGCCGAACTGCTCCGGCGGCACACCGAGCAGGGCCATCGGCAGATAGAACGGCCAGCCTAGCAATGCGACCGTGCTTTCTTGCCGCAGTGCGGTCGACAGGTTGAAGTCCTGGCTTTGGTGGTGCACCGAATGCGCAGCCCAGAACACGGCCGACTCGTGCCCCGCCCGATGCAGCCAATAGTCGCAGAAGTCGAACAGCACCACGGCCAGCAGCCAGCCGATGGCGCTGTCCCAGAAGGCCTCGCCGGGCGGATGGAGCCACCGCGTGGCCAGCGGAAAGACCATCGCGTAGAGGCCGATCTGAAAGAGCTGCGTACAGACCGCGACGGCCTGGCTCAACAGACCCTGGCTCAGGCTGGCGATGCTGTCGGCAAGTCGCCAGGTGTTGCGTTGCTTTCGCCATCCCCAGGCGAACTCGAGCGCCATGAGCAATGCGAACACCGGCACCACCAGCACCACGAGACGATGCACGAGATGCTTCGCTCAGTCGGTGAGACCGGCGCGGTTCGCGATCAACACGGCGTTGGTGCCGCCGAACGCGAACGAGTTGGAAATCGCGTGCCGCAGTCGTGGTGCGGCGCGTGCCTTGCCGCGCACGAAGTCGAGTGCGAATGCTGCATCGGGCACCAGCAGGTTGGCGGTCGGCGGCAGGCTGCGGCGCTCCAGTGCGCGCAACGTGGCGACCAGCTCGACAGCGCCACCGCCGCCCAGCAAATGACCATGAATCGCCTTGGTCGCGCTGACCGGCACGGCATCACCGAACACCTCGTTGACCGACATCGCCTCGGCTGCATCGCCAGCACCGGTGGCTGTGCCGTGCGCGTTGACGTAGCCGATGTCGGCCGCGTCGAGCCCGGCATCGCGCAACGCCGCGCGCATGGCACGCACCTGGCCGCCCGCATCGGGATTGGTCATGTGCACGCTATCGCAGTTGGTGGCGTAGCCGCTCAGGAACGTGGTGGGCTTCATGCCGCGCGCCTTGGCATGCGCTTCCGATTCGATCACCAGCGCCGCGGCGCCTTCACCGAGTGCGAAGCCGACGCGGTCGGCCGAGAACGGACGGCATGCGGTCGAAGGATCGCCCGCCGGCGGCTGCGCGGTGACGCGCATCGAATGCCAGCCCGCCATCGTGCCGGACGTGAGCATCGCTTCGTGACCGCCGACGATCGCGACGTCGATCCAGCCGCCACGAATGGCACGCATCGCTTCGCCGATGGCGACAGCCGACGAGGCACATGCGCAGGCGTAGCTCAGCGCCGCACCGCGCGCGCCGAACAGCAGGCCGAGCTCGGCCGCAGCCGCGTTCGGCATCGTCGTCAACACGGCGGTCGGGCGGATGCGTCGCTTGTGGCGATACAGCGCGATGGCGGTTTCGTCGAAGCTGGCGGAGCCGGCCATGCCACTCCCCCAGTACACGCCGAGGCGTTCGCCGTCGGGAGGTGTTTCAGCAAGCCCCGCCATGGCGAAAGCGTCGCGTGCTGCCGCGATGGCCATGGCCGTGCCGCGATCGAGCGGCAAGCGCGACGTGCTGCGCTCGGAGTCGTCGAAGTCGCACGACGCGACGGCGAGCTGCATCGCCTCGAGCCCTTCGATTTCAAGCGTGAGCGCGCGCACGGCGGAGCGGCCTGCGAACAGCGCGTCGTCGAACTGCGCGAGCGTGTGGCCGAGCGGCGTGACGAGGCCGATGCCGCTCACGCCGATGCGTGCGCCCGGACCGATGCTCATGCGTGTGCCGAGCTAAGCGCCGGGTTCTTGGCGCTCGCAAGCGACGCCACAGCAGGCACGGGTAAATCGTCGATGACTTCGCACAGCCGTTGCAGCGTGATGCCGGCCTCGCGCGGGTCGAGCCGCTCTTCCGGGATGCGCAGATGAAACGCATCTTCGACGGCGAAGACGAACTCCATCAACGCCAGCGAGTCGAGGCCCAGGTCGGTCAACGTCGTCGCCGGTTGAATGGCCGCAGCGTCGACCTTGAAGTCACTCCGCAGGATGCCGGCGATGGTGTTGAAGGTCGGTGAATTCGCGGTTGCGGTCATGAAGGTCTCCTGGTGTGCCGAGGGTGAGTCCGTGCATCAACCGGCGCTGTGCGCGATGGCCGATGCGAACTCGAGGGTGTGCCGGACCACCTGATGGCGATCGTTGTCGATGGTGATCATGTGATAGCTGTCACCCAGCACCACGGCGCGAAACGAAGATGACCGCACCCCGCGTGCAAGAAGATCGAGGTTGCCCACGCTGGCCACTTCGTCTTGCCGCGCATGCAACGCGAGCACGTGATCGCACACGACCCGGCCGAGCTGTCGGCGCACGTGGCGCATCAAGCGATGGTGCTCGCGCATGTGCGCAATGCCGATCACCGAAGAGCCCGCGCTGGAGATGCGACGCGTGCGCAACTCGCGTTCGATCCAGGCGCGCACGCGCTCGTTCTTGACGCCGTAGGGCGCGCGTTCGCGGTACTTCCAGAAGCGGCCGAGCGGTGTGTAGAGCGCGAGCGGCAGCAGGAACTGCCAGCGGGGAATGGCCCAGCCGTCGAAGCGCAAGGTGGTCGACATCAGCAGCAGCGCATCGACACGCCGACCACAACGAACGGCCGCTGCCAACGCGAGAGACGCCCCGGCTGAAATGCCGACCAGCATCACCCGATCGTGCGAGGCACGCAACGCATCGACGCGGCGTTCGATCGAATCGATCCATTGCTCGAAAGGCACCGCCTGCTGCTTCTCGATGCTGGCGTTGAACGAATAGCCATCGATGGACATCGGGTGCACGGAGTAGCCCACGCTTCGCAGCGCACTCTGGACGCCCTGCAATTCATCGGGCGTGCTGCAGAGCCCATGCAACAGCACCACCGCCGTGCGGCTCGACGCCGAATGATCGAAGCCGCGGTCGTGACCATCGACGAAGGCAGGCCGCGCACTCAACGATGCGCCTCCTGCGACCCGGTCGTAATGCACTCCCTGAAAATCACCTGCTGTCGTATGCTCATGTGCCGTTTATCGCGCCGAGCGGCTGACGTGCCGCTGACCCTCTGATTGCGTATAAACACGTACCTTTCACGACCCTCTTCTCCAGCTACAACCGATGCGAATACTCCTTGTCGAAGACGATGCCGTCCTGCGCGAAGTGATGCTGCGCAGCCTGGCGGACGCGGGGCATCGCGTCGATGTCGCGTCCAGTGTCGATGACGCCGATCACCTGTGGCGAGTGCAACCGTTCGATGCGGTGTTGCTCGATCTCAACCTGCCTGTGAGCGGCACGGCGGGCAGTGCCATCGGCAGCGGGCTCACCGCGCTGCGACATGCACGTGCTCGCGGTGACCGCACGCCGGTGCTCGTGCTCACCGCACGCGATCGCACAGAAGAGCGCATCGCCGGCCTCGATGCGGGCGCCGACGACTACCTCGGCAAGCCTTTCGATCTGGCTGAAGTCGAAGCGCGTCTGCGTGCACTGGTACGGCGTGCCAAGGGCACCGAAGACATGGTCACGCTGGGCCAGCTCAAGCTCGATCGCAAGGCGCGGCGCTTTGCAATGGGCAGCACGCCGCTCGACTTGCCTGCGCGCGAGTTCGAGGTTCTTTGGGAACTGATGAGCCCGCCCGGCCATGCAGTGAGCAAGCGCGCCTTGTCCGACAAGCTGTCGACCTTCGACGAGGCGTTGGGCGACAACGCACTCGAAGCCTTCATCTCGCGCCTGCGCAAGAAGCTGCTGGGCAGCGGCGCGAGCATTCGTACATTGCGAGGCATCGGTTACCTGCTGGAAGCCGAGCAGTGAATGCGCCGTCGCTGACGCAGCGTGTGCTGCGCAGCGTGCTGTTGCCGTTGGGCCTGACATGGCTCATCGGCACGGCAGTGGCGATCTTCATCGCCAACGTGTTGACCGAGCAGGCCTTTGATCACGCGATGCTCGACGACGCTTATTCGGTGTCGACCAACGTGCAGGTCAGCGATGGCGGCATCGAGTTGCTGCTGTCACCGCGCGAAGTCACCACGGTGCTTTTCGACCAGGTCGAGACGGTCTATTTCGCGGTGCTGCGGCCCGACGGCTCGCTGCTGGCAGGCAATGCCGGACTGGAAGCACCCGCGCCTGGCGACAACGCACAATTCCGTTTTTCGGACATCGTTTACCAGGGCAACGCACTGCGTGCGGTCGTGTTGCGACACGACGCGCCACATGCGTATCAGGTCATCATCGCGCAGACCACGCGAGCCCGCGCCACGCTGGTCGCGCGGTTGCTGAGCTATGCACTCACGCCACAGCTCATCCTGCTCGCATTGCTGGCGGTATGGATCTGGCGCCGGATTCGCAACGACCTTCAGCCACTGGGCCAACTGCAGCGCGCGCTCGACCGCCGCGATGCACGCGACCTGGCGCCTGTGCCGGTCGCGCAGACATCGCGCGAGCTGCAAAGGCTCGGCAACACGGTCAATTCGCTGTTCGAGCGGCTCGGTTCCAGCGTGCGGGCGCAGCGCGAATTTGCCGGCAACGTGGCGCATGAGTTGCGCACGCCGTTGGCCGGTATTCGCGCACTGGCCGAGTACGGACTGGCGCAGCCGAATCCTGCTGTGTGGCGCGAGCAGCTCGAGCGCATCGCAGCGAGCCAGGCCCGAGCCAGCCGTCTCGTCGATCAGCTGCTCGGTCTCGCGTTGGCCGATGAAGCGCACACTGGGTTGCAGCGGGAGCCGGTGCGGCTCGATCGCCTGGTTGAAGAAACTGTGATGCGGCACTTGGCGCGTGCCGATGCGCGAGGCGTCGACCTTGGTGCCATCGGCCTCGACGAGCTGGTGACGATCGAAGCCAACGCGGCGCTGATCGAAGGCATTCTGGACAATCTCATCGACAACGCGATGCGCTACGGCGGCCGCACGATCACCATCGAACTCGCGGGGCGCACGCTCAGCGTGGTCGACGACGGCGCAGGCATTCCGGCGGACGCGCGGCGCGATCTGGTGCAGCGCTGGTCGCAAGGCGCAGCGGGCCACAAGCTGGGGCAGGGCGCCGGGCTCGGGCTGTCGATCGTGGCGCGTTACGCGAAGCTGCTCGGTGCCGAACTCACCCTGGAGAACGATGCCACCACGGGAGGCTTGAGAGTCAGCGTGGCGTTTGCCGAAGCCTGAAGATCGACCAGTCGACGCGCTATTTGGCGAACGGACCGGTGCACCACTGTTCTTCACAAGGCGTGCCGTCATGGTCGCCGTCCATCTTCACGCCGGGGCAGTTTTTCAGAAAGAATTTGGCCTCGCTGCAGGACGACATCTGGCTGCAGTGCTTGCGGCCATCGCAGCGATAGACCGCGTCGACGACAGCTTCGTCGCGAGCGGTCGATGCCACGTTGGCACTGATCTGAGCAGCAGGTGCAGGTGAAGCGACCGACGCAGTGATTGGCCGGGACGCTATCGCGAACTGTTTGTAGCCGTACGACCCGAGTGCGATCAGCAGGAGCAGGGTAACGGCGCCACTGAGCCAGCTGCGCCGCGGTGCCGGTGGTGCATAGAGCGGCTGATAGTCGGAGCTGCGCGAAGGCCTGGCAGCTGTTTCACGCCAGCGCTGCTTCAGTTGCGCCATCCGCTCGACCTTGATGGCTTGCTTGCGGCCATTGCGGTCGACGACGATCTCGAATGAAAGCGCTTCGTTCAAGGATGGCCGGTTGTCGACCCCGCGCGGAAAAGCGGAGGCGTGCACGAACACCTCCTGCCCGCCCTGCGTCGGCGCGATGAAGCCGAAGCCGCGCGCCTCGTTCCATTTTTTCAGTGTGCCTTCGATGCGCATAGGTCACGGCAGCTTGCCAGCAACAGGGATGCGCATCCATAGGCTTTTCGCGCTACGTCGAAGGAGGCAAGTTATGCGAGCGTCGGATAGTCGGTGTAGCCCTTGGCACCGCCACCGTACAGCGTGGCCTTGTCGACTTCGTTCCACGGCGCGCTTTCGCGGATGCGGCGCACCAGGTCCGGGTTGGCGATGAAGGGTTTGCCGAAGGCCACGAGATCGTCGCCTTCCTTGACGGCGATTTCCGCCATCGGCTTGTCGTAGCCGTTGTTCACCATCCATGCACCCTTGCCGCCAGCCTGACGGTAGGCAGCCTTGAGTGCTTCGTAGTCGAAGGGTCGGCCTTCGACTTCACGTGGACCGCCGGTGGCGCCTTCGATGATGTGGATGTAGGCGAGATCGAGCGTCGCCAGATGCTTCACGACATAGGTGAAGAGCGGCTGTGGATCGGCGTCCTCGATGCCGTTGGCCGGTGTGACGGGCGACAGGCGAATGCCGGTCTTGCCGCCGCCGACAGCGTCCACCACGGCGCGCGTGACTTCGAGCGTGAAGCGGGCGCGGTTCTCGATGCTGCCGCCGTAGTCGTCGGTGCGCTGGTTGCTGCCCGTCTTCAGAAACTGGTCGAGCAGGTAGCCGTTGGCGCCGTGGATCTCGACGCCGTCGAAGCCAGCCGTCTCCACTGCGTTGCGTGCTGCGACTGCAAAGTCGTGAACGATGCCGGGGATCTCTTCGGCATCGAGCGCGCGGGGTTCCGAGGTATCGACGAAGCCTGCGACGCCTTCCTTGATGAGCACGGTCTTGGTCTTGGCGGTGATGGCCGAAGGAGCGACCGGCTTGCCGTTGTCGGGCTGCAGGTCGGTGTGCGATACGCGGCCGACATGCCAGAGCTGGACGACGATCTTGCCGCCGTCGGCGTGCACCGCGTCGGTCACCTTCTTCCACGCGTCGAGCTGTTCGGTGCCGTAGAGGCCGGGCACGTCGGAGTAGCCCTGGCCCTGCTGGCTGATCGCAGTCGCTTCAGTGATGAGCAGGCCGGCGCTGGCACGCTGCGCGTAGTAAATCGAAGCGATGTCGGGCGGGACGGCGTTGGGCGAGCGGTTGCGCGTCAGCGGCGCCATCACGATGCGATTGGCGAGGTTCAGGTCGCCGGCTTGGACGGGGTCGAAAAGAGTAGGCATCGGGATCAAGGTCTAGGTTGGACGAAAGGGTAAAGACGAAAGGGCAAGGCGGCAGCAGATTAGCGCCGTGCGTACAAACTTGCTGCCGCGGGGTTGTAGTGGATTGTGTTGGGGCTGGCATGGGCAGATGCCGCGTTGTCGCAGAATGGTTTGAAGATTTCCGCCTCGCCCATGCCTGTGCCACCCACGTCAGCCGACCTGCCACCTGTGGCGTCGAACCCGCTTCGGATGGCGCTTGCGCTCTCGATGGGTGCGGCGGTGTCGCTCGGCATCACGCGCTTCGCTTACGGCTTGCTGTTGCCGCCGATGCGTGCCGACCTGGGCTGGAGCTATGCGCTGGCGGGTGGCATGAACACGGCCAATGCCTTCGGCTATCTGATGGGCGCGCTGGCGATGCCGAGCTTGATGCGACGTTTCGGACCCACGCGCTTGCTGGTGTGGGGCGCGGTGCTGGCGAGCGTCTTCATGGCCGCAAGTGGCTTCGTCGAAGCGGCACCCGCCCTTCTGTTGCAGCGCTGGCTTGCTGGCGTGGCCAGCGCCTGGGTCTTCGTGACCGGCGGGCTGCTGGCGGCACGGCTCGGCGCCGAGCATCCGACACGCGCCGGCTTGTTGCTCGGCCTCTACTACGGCGGTACCGGCTTCGGCATCTTGCTGTCGGCGTTGCTGGTGCCACCGGTGCTGCAAGCGGCGGCCGGCGTGCCGCATGGTTGGGCCTGGGCATGGTGGATGCTCGCGGCGGTCAGCGCTGCGGCGACGATGGTGTTGGCTGTGACGGCGCGTGCACTGGAGCAGCAGACAGCTCATCAAATGACCGTGGCTGGCAACGCGCCGGAC